>CAXTCR010000150.1:0-9831 GCA_964242555.1 uncultured Ktedonobacteraceae bacterium | reverse complement strand
ATACTTTGGGGGCAGCCCCACGGGAAAATAAGAAGTTGCCGTCTCACCCGCCCTCCACAGGTGGTTTTTTGATATCTGAAATTGTTTCACATATGCAGACCGGCATTGCCGGTCTGCATATGTGAAACAATTTCAGATAAACTACATTTTTGCAAGTGCTTGCACGAGCGTGTCAATTTCCTCTTCAGTATTGTAGAAACCGGTCGAAACTCGCAGCGAGTTCGTTGACGGAATGTTACGAATGTAGATATTATGCTCATCGTGGAGCTGCTCCACTACCTTTGTCACATCCAAGTCCCCTAACGTAAACCCTATCAGTCCACTCTCACCCGCCTGTGGCGTAAGCATCTCCAAATGTGGAATACCCTTTAGTGCGTTGTAAGTATAGGCACTCAGCGTTTTGATACGCTCGAAAAGCCATTGGTACCCAACCGTCTCTTCCATCCAGTGAAGCACCGCTGCTTGCCCTGCTAACGCAGCCGTCTGGCGCCCTCCAAGCTCAAAGCGTTGCGCGTAATCTGCGAGCTGCCACTCAACGCCCTCCTCGTGCTTCACGGACCAGTAGCCAACATAGGTCGGCGTAATATAGTGTAGCGACTTGCTGTTGACATAGAGTGCACCCGTTCCATCTGGTCCACAAAGCCATTTCTGCATCGGGATAGCGTAAAAATCTACGTCAAGCGCCTTGAAGTCAAGCGCGATATCTCCCCCCGACTGCGCACCATCAATGAGCACAGGAATACCGCGCGAACGTCCAAAACGTGTAACCTCGGCAACGTCAAGTACCGCGCCAGTCGTCCACGTTACGTGAGACAGCACAATCATACGTGTACGCTCGGTCACAAGCGGTTCTATAACCTCGAGTGCGGACCGGTCGGCCTTTGGCCCAAGATCGGCAACGTGAATTGTGATACCAAAGCGATCACGTATCTGGTAAAGTGGTGCTAGTGCGCTGATATGCTCGTGATTGGTCGTCACAACTTCATCGCCCTCACGCCAATTTAGACCAAAGCTCACAACATTCATACCATCGCCCGTACTGTCTGTGAGCGCGATTTCTTGCACATCGACATTCAGCAGGCGCGCAACGTGAGCACGAGCATCGGCATATACTCCTAGCATCTTCTCGAAGGACTCGTGGCCTAAACGCCCATTCTCTAATTCGTATTGCAAACGTTCGTTCATCGCTTGCACAACCTGAGTTGGCATCGGTCCAAATGTCCCATTGTTGAGATAAATACGCGATGTGGCAGCGGGCAGATCCTGACGAATACTCTGTATGTGCGAAAGGTTGGTGACGCTAGTCAAAATAATACTCCTTTGTGTTGAGGACAGTGATGTGTTGTACATGAGCGAAGAACTACCAGACGATACTCATTCTTTGAATTATATCATTTTGTACGATATGCATAGGTAAGCCATAATCTCAGCATTTAGAGTACTCGCAAATTCTCTTTGCGAAAATTTTAAATCGATTTCTAAATTCGTCCTTCAAACTATTGACCTAGAGCACTCTAGGTATTGCATACTATCTCTATGACAAATACAGAAACAAAAGCTCCTCCCCACTTTACGCTTCAGGAAGTGGTTCAGAGAAGCGGTCTCAGCGAACATACGCTCCGTTACTACGAGCGGATTGGCTTGCTCGAAACCGTGAAGCGAGATAACAGCAGCAACCATCGCAGGTACACCGCTGAAGAGGTCCAGATGATTGAGATGCTAGCCTGCCTACGTACAGCTGGCATGTCAATCGAAGGCATGCGGACATACACAGCTCTTCTAAAGCAGGGTGACGCGGCTGCAGAGGAACAACTCGCACTCTTCGAGGAGCAGCGAAGAATGCTGGAGCAGGAGATAGCGCAGAAGCAAATGCATCTTCGCTATCTCGAACAGAAGGTCGCATTTTGGAAAGCAGTCCAGAGCGGCGATCATGCAAAGGTCAAAGAAATAGACCAGATCAACTCTGGCCTTAGAGAAAAGATTATTCACGAAGGATAAATCTCCTGAAAGGAAGGTTCATTCATGACAGTAGGAATTATCACCGGCGGGAGCCGGGGACTTGGCAAAGCTATGGCGTTACGCATCGCCGAAAAGGGGCAGGACGTTATCCTGACGTACAATAACAAGCGCGAGGAAGCAGAAGCGGTTGTCTCTTCTATAGAAAAGCTGGGACGCAAAGCCGTCTCGCTCCAACTCGACTCGTCGAATACAAAGACATTTGCGGCTTTCAGAGACACTGTGAAGGAGACACTGAAGAATACTTGGAATAGAGACAATTTCGACTTCCTCGTCAACAACGCAGGCTTTGGCATTTATGCAACATTTGCCGAAACAACGGAGGAGCAGTTCGATCAGTTGAACAACGTCCAATTTAAGGGTGTTTTCTTCCTTACGCAAACGCTTCTCCCCTTAATAGCTGACGGCGGGCATATCATCAACATCTCCTCAGGACTCGCACGCTTTTCCGGTCCTGGTATGAGCGTGTATGCTGCTACAAAGGGAGCAATCGAGGTGCTGACACGCTATATGGCACTAGAGCTTGGACCGCGACGCATCAACGTCAACGTAGTCGCTCCCGGTGCTATTGCCACCGACTTCGGTGGTGGTCTTGTCCGTGATAATCAAGCCGTAAACGGACAAATTGCCTCACAGACAGCTCTCGGTCGCGTCGGTCAAGCCGAAGATATCGGTTCCGTCGTCGCAACCCTCCTCTCCAACGATATGCGCTGGGTCAATGGACAGCGCATCGAAGTGTCAGGCGGCATCCATCTGTAGAAGCTAGTAAGGGAAGAAATGCTGGCTCAAAGTTAAAATTTCTGAGCTGCATTTCTTCTCTTACATCCCTTTCGTCTTAATAAAGAAATCCACGTTACGGCGTTACTACAGTAAGTTCAAAAGCAGCGCCGTGCTCATGTGCATACTGTATCGCCGAGTTCACCTCTTCAAGGGGAAAGACACGGGTTGACAACACATCGAGACGAAGTAGACCAGCGCGGATCAAGCCCGCTAGTAGCAGGGGTGCGTGTCGTGGATACATATATTGCCCCCGTATCACAATATTGTTATGCATGACATACCCATAGGGAATTCCTATATCCGCATTGACACCCCCCATTAAGACCGCCGTTCCATTTGGACGTAGGGACAAGATGCCACGACGGGTTGGCATAGGGTCCTGAGTTTGTCCTAAAATGTCGAGTAAGCAGTCAATTGGACCCCCGGCAGCATGAGCTATACGCTCCCTATTAAGCGTTTCATCTTCGGTAAGTAAAACGGGCCGCACGCGTGTCCCAAAATGCCTCACCAGAGCATCGAGACGCTCTTGTTTTCGTCCAGGAGCAACTACTTTCTCCACACCCATTGCTAGAGCAACAGCTACTCCTGCGCCCCCAAAGTAACCGGTTGCCCCGTTCACCATCACCGTCTGTCCCGGCTGGACGTTTGCAGCCAGTAAACCACCGTAAGGAACAAGCAATGCAACTAGCCAGGTCAATTTCGCTTGATCTATGTCATCCATGTGTTCAAGTGGTATGGCATTCTCAAGAGGTAGGAGCATCTTCTCGGCAAATGGGCCATTACGAAAGTAGCTCTGGAGTTTCTGCGGCCCCTCTCCCCGGGCTATCCACCCCTGTAACATACTATGAGCAGGTGAATTGCTATCATCGCGTGGTTGGACCATTGGATCACAAAAAACCAGTTGGCCGGGTTGAAGACGTGTTGTATCAGGTCCAGTCCTTTCCACCACGCCTATAGCTCCACAACCCGGAGCAAGAGGAAGAATCAGAGGATAATGTCTTTCCCCGCTAAAGACTTCCTTTGCATATGTACCAACTGGTGCGGCCACCACACGCACGAGTACTTCGCCCGCATGAGGAACTGGTTCAGGAATATCTTCAAGGGTAAGAGGTTTACCAAATGATTTGAGCATAGCTGCTTTCATGCAGAGTTTCCTTTCCAAACGTTGCTTTATGTATGATAGTATCTTGCTTATGATAGTATCTTGCTATAGAAGTGAGAGCTTTACCAGAGTGTGTTGATACTAGTATTGGTACTACTACTATTAAAAAAAAGGAGGGTGGCATGACGGAGAACGAATTGCGCACCGAGTTGGCAAACTTCTTGAGGATACGGAGAAGGCAATTGTCATTGGCAGAAGTAGGCTTACCGTCAACCGCACGTCGCAAAACGGCGGGATTGCGCCGCGAGGAAGTGGCGCATCTTGCAGGTGTTGGCGTGACTTGGTACACATGGCTAGAACAAGGACGCGACATCCACGTCTCTGCACAGGTACTTGAAAGCTTAGCCCACACCTTCAAGCTTTCTCCTGTAGAAAAAGCACACCTTTTCCTTCTAGCAGGACAAGCACCACCTGTACATGCTGTTCCTCAGCAGGAGGATGTCAGTCCCCTGCTCTTTCGCCTCCTTGAGCACATGGGAAACTACCCTGCGTACGTCACTGGACGAAGATGGGATGTGTTGGCTTGGAATAATGCTGCCTGTCATGTCTTTGCAAACTTTGCAATCATGCCGGTAGTGGAGCGCAACATTGTGCGTCTTCTCTTTACCAATGAGGAATATCGCCATCGCTGCGTAAATTGGGAATACGTTGCACGACGTGTGCTAGCACAGTTGCGTGCAAGTTACAGCCAATATCACAATGATGTACAATTGAATACGTTGATTACGGAACTTCAGCAGCGTAGCCCAGAATTTGCAATGTGGTGGCCACAGCACGAAGTGCTAGAACGACAGGATGGGCGCAAAGAATTCTTGCATCCCCAAGTTGGCTCTCTCGTGTTCGAACACAGTACCCTCCAGGTAGAAGACGCGCCAGGGCTGAGAATGGTAGTCTATCTCCCAATGTGCGAGGAGACAACCAAAAAGCTCGAACAGCTAGCGATACCCTGATATAACATGCATGTACTAGGCAATACTATGAAAGCGATACTACTTATGTCTATACGCTTAGGTGCAAGTGCTGTAATAATACGAGACAATCAACTCCTACTTGTAAAGTTTGATGAAGAAGGTGTTGGTGTTCACTATAATCTTCCAGGCGGTGGTGTAGAGGAGCATGAGCTATTAGAAGACGCCGTGCGCAGAGAGGTGTTAGAAGAGACGTGTCTGCAGGTGAGTGTTGGACGCATCCTATTCGTGTTTGAATATGTGCCTGTTGTGTATGGATACAAATATGGAGCAAGACATAGCGTGAACGTCGTTTTTGAGTGTACTCCAAATATGCTAAGCGAAGCACGTTTGCCGGACATGCCCGACGAACATCAAGTAGGCGTGAGTTGGATACCCCTAAGCGAGCTAACTTCTGTCCCTTTGCTACCCCAGATTGCTGAACACTTAATACTTGCCTTAAAAAATAGAAATCATTATCCTTGTGTACTAAGAGAAGGTATGTAGCTATGCGTATACGAAACTATCGACCCGAAGACTTACCAACGCTTGTGCAAATCCAGCAATCAGCAGCACAAACTGATGGCTATAGCATCCTCCGTCTCGAAACATCAATAGAGGAACAACTTACTCTGTCTGAGACGCAATCAAATACATTCGTAATTACTGACGACGATGATGAATTGAACACATGGGGGCAAGCGGGTACTCTGGATGGTATCGAGGGCGAAATCGTTGGATATACAGTTCTCACTCTACATCAAGATTCCGAAGGGTACCATTTCCTCTGTCAAGGAACTGTCCGTCCACAACACCGACAACGTGGGGCTGGACGCCTCTTGCTTGTTGGCGCATTAAATCGAGCACGCATACTCGCTGCAGATTTCGAGTTCGAGGCAGAGCAAGAGGGCATTCCCATCTACTTTGAAGCCCTCCTTCCCATGCGAAGTACCACTACATCTCGCTTGATGGAAAAGTGTGAGATGCAAGCCGTAGAGCAAGGGGCACAAAACGGCTTGCGATTGTATCGACGAGATTTGGAATAGCTCGTTTCTATACCTTCATATAATCCGTCTTCACGATATACGTTCCATCTGAAAGTTGTTCTATCGTATAGTCATCAAATAGAACGGGGTCGGCTTCGCGTAGACAGAGAAAGGCTCGTACGGCAAGTTCACGTATCTCGACCTCGGCATGCGCGCTGGCTCTCTCCTCGATGACGTGACGCCATGCACGCACATTGCCCGTGACAACGATCACCGTCTCTGTTTCGTTTGGCAATACCGAACGTGCACTCTGCCGCACCTTCTTGAGCAGATCGGTCTTCGCCTCCGCCGAAAGAATACTAGTGCCAGCTTTCTGCATTTCTAGGAGTCGGTTTGTAAGCGTTGCATATTCATCAGCTGCTCGCTCGATACGCTGTAAAAATTGACCGTGTAAGAAATCGTCGTCTTGATATTCGGGACGTTCAACAAAACGCAGTGTCCTTCCACCAACGTAACGTTGACTAAGTTGGGAGTATCCAAGTCCCGAGCGGTGGCGAATTAATTCATGAGTCACACTACGCGAAATACCATAGAAAAGGAGGCTATAATTCGCATGTTCAAAGACGGAGCCGTGACCGGAGGATTTGAGATTATCAAAATAGCGTTTAGCCTGCGCGTTCATTGAGCGCGTGCGTCCAAAGCTCATATAGCAGACTTGACCCGCGATCTTGCATAGCTGGGCACCATCTGGTAGGGCAGTGGGATCATCTATATATTCTGAGAAATTGAGTGAAGGATCGAAGCCTTGTAGAAAACCCGCTAATCCTGCTAGCTGCACCGTAGGACGCGCAAGGGTAACAATTCCAGGCTTACGTAAATACGGCACCCCTCCTGGCGATTGATGGACCTCCGAGTGCAGCGCGGCAAAACGGGACTCTACGCTTCCCTGCAATTCCTGAAAAAGTGTCTCGCTCTGGACTGTAGACATAGAAACCTCCAAATATACAAACAGCCATTTTCTATGCCTACAGTCTAACAGGTTAGACGTTTCCTGGCTACTCGTTCTCCGTTTCCGTTGACTGCGTTGGTGGAGCAAGGAGGTTTTCTAGCGTCGATCTTCGAATACGATACGCTTGACGCGCACCTCTGTGCGGCAGAGTTATAGCCTCAAGCACACCATTCTTAATCCAGCGCCTTACCGTTGTGTCATCGACTCGGAGCTGTTTCGCGACTTCTCGCACTGTAAGCAAATCGCCCTCATCGTATATCACGGGTTCCTCTTTCTGGTCTTGTCCTGTTGTACGGTCAGACCTTCTGACTAGCCAGCCCTTGTTGATACTGCGTATGAGCATTCCTGGGACTGTTCACCAACGAGTTGTAATCATGACCGCTCCCACTTGACAAAAGCAATAAGCTCAGCATATAATGTAGTATATGCTGTGGGGCTACACAGCTTAAGTATTGCCCTAAAAGCCCTTTGTCTTAGTATACCGAGAGTTGTCACATAAACAACCATCTATTTGACTATAACAACGAGCATCCTGTTTTTTGGTAACTTTTCCTGTTATGCCATCTTTACCATAGTTGCAGTTTAAGCCCGATGTATACAATCAAATAGATGTTTGAAGGTGTTTCTGCTTAGCCACCAATCATTGACATGCTGCGGCTTGCATGTTTGAAGCGTTTATCACCTATATAATGCTTTAGCTCTTTCTTCCAAACCGCCTGTCGAAGTACTGTAGCCAGCGCCTCATCATCAGCACCGGAGCGCAATACCACCCGTATATCGGTTTCCTCCGTCGCGAAAAGACAGGTGCGCAGTTGTCCATCAGCAGTAATGCGAATGCGATCACAGGTAGCACAAAACGGTTCACTCACCGGATTGATAAAACCTACCTCACCAATACCATCACTAAATGTATAGCGGCGTGCAGTCTCCGATGGATCTCCCGAAGTGATCTGTACCAGTGGTCCGTATCCCTCTTCAATGATGGCTTTGATCTCTCCACCTGTGAGAATGTCCTCCTTGCGCCACGCTTGATCTGCATCTAGCGGCATGAACTCAATCCAGCGCATAACATAGGATTTGTTGCGTGCGAAGCGCACAAAATCGAGCACCTCCGCCTCGCTATATCCCCGAATGGCAACAGCGTTGATCTTGATGGGAGTAATAGATGGGTACTTCTCGATCTCCTCCAGACCCTCTAATACACGGTCAAGTTGGTCACGGCGAGTCAATTGTGCAAATTTCTCGCGCATAAGCGAGTCCATGCTCACATTCACTCGTGTCAGACCAGCTTCAGCAAGTGCTTTTGCCTGCTGTTTAAGGAGAATGCCGTTCGTTGTCAGGCTCAAACTACGTATCCCTTCGATGGCCGACAACTGCTGAACAAGCTCCGGTACATCACGCCTTACAAGAGGTTCTCCACCTGTGAGCCTAATCTGCTCTATGCCAAGGCTAGCAGCCACACGCACAAAGCGTACAATTTCTTCGTAAGAAAGGATATCGGCCTTCTTAAGCCATGGCAGTCCCTCCGCCGGCATGCAGTAGGTGCAACGAAAATTGCACTTGTCTGTAACTGAGATGCGCATACTTTTGATGCGTCTTCCATAACTATCTGTGAGTAATTGCATGGTTTCGTCTCTCTTGTGCAGCTCGAAAAACAAATATAACGACAACGTTCGGTGTTTACATAAATATAACACATTTTTTGTGCCACTCCTTCCCTGTCGCATGTCGAACGGGGTTGGCAAAGGGTACGTAAAGCAAGAGAAAAAGACGTAAGAACAATGTCCCTACGTCTTTTTCTCTCACTCTTCTTTCGAAAAGCTCTCTATTCAGTTACACATCATAGTACATACCAAACTCGATTGGTGCCGGGCGCAGGCGTACTTCATCAGACTGACTGCGCTTGAACTCAATGTAGCTCTGCAGAAGGTCCGCAGTAAAGACTCCACCTTCAAGTAAGAAAGAGTGGTCTGCCTCAAGTGCTGAGAGCGACTCCTCGAGCGAGCCTGGAACCGAACGGATTTCGCGGAGTTCTTCCGGCGACATCTCATAAAGGTTTTTATCGACCGGTCCAAAGCCGTGTTTGGTCGGATCAATCTGGTTCTTAATGCCATCAAGCCCTGCCATGAGCAATGCCGCAAAAAGCAAGTATGGATTTGCGCTTGGGTCAGGTGAGCGGAACTCAATACGCTTGGCAGGTGCCGTAAAGGTCTTCGGTATACGTACAGCCGCGCTGCGGTTGCCCGACGAGAAGACGAGATTGACAGGTGCCTCATAGCCTGGTACGAGACGCTTGTAGCTGTTGGTTGTCGGTGCTGCAATAGCCAATAGCGCCGGAGCGTGGGTAAGTATACCGCCGACATAGTAAAGTGCAAGCTCCGACAGGTAAGCGTAGCCATCTTCCGCATAGAACAGCGGCTTCTCGTCCTTCCACAGACTTTGGTGAACGTGCATACCGGAGCCATTGTCGCCGAAGACCGGCTTTGGCATAAATGTTGCGGTCTTGCCATACTTGCGCGCTGTGTTCTTAACAACGTACTTGTACAACTGAATATTGTCAGCACTCTTAAGCAGCGTGTTGAAGCGCATGTCGATTTCACCTTGACCAGGAGCACCAACCTCATGGTGTTGCGCTTCGACTGGAACGCCAAGTGACTCGAGCAAGAGTGCCATTTCGCTGCGAAGGTCCTGTAGTGTATCGCTTGGTGCAACCGGGAAGTATCCCTCTTTCATACGCATCAAATGGCCGAGGTTCTGCACACCATCGCGTGAACTGTTCCAATGCGCCTCGTCTGAGTTGACTTCGACATATTGCGTATTCATCGTGGAACTATAACGAACACTATCGAAGACGAAGAACTCTGCCTCTGGCCCCATAAAGCTAGTGTCGGCAATACCCGTCGAGTGAAGATACTCAAGGGCTTTCTTTGC
>CAXTCR010000149.1:0-9870 GCA_964242555.1 uncultured Ktedonobacteraceae bacterium | reverse complement strand
CGTCGGAGATGAGCACCACGTCCCTTTGGTCCAAGAGCTGCCCATGCGGGAAAAGCTTTTTGCGCAACCTCCACGGCTGCATCAACCTCTGATTGTCCTCCAGCGGCAACTTGACCAATTAGTGTCTCGTCAATTGGACTAATGTCATCAAAGGTGCTCTTGGAGGGAATGCGTTGTCCTCCTATGTAGTGATGAGGAGAAATTGAAATATTCTCTATCGTGATGTTCTTCATGAAGAATTTCCTCTCGCTCAGTCTTTAAATATACTCAATCGTATACTATACTGGTGAAAGAAGAAATGTCAAGCTCTCTTCATGCCAATTTCGAAGTAGTGTACACTTGACTTTTCTCTTTATTTTCATATATAGTAGTCTCAATCGTATACGATTGTCGAAGGGACAGAGTGATAAGATGCTGCAGAGCCAGAGAGAATTATCCGAGGAAAGGACAGGCGAAAACAAGCAGGAGAAGGCGTACGCCTTATTGCGCAAACGTATTATGGACGGGACGTATGTTCCCGGGTTTCGTTTGAACATAGATGCATTAGCACGGGAGCTTGGTGTGAGTAAAGTGCCAATTCGTGAAGCAATACGTCGCCTGGAAGCGGAGGGATGGATCGTCACGCAGCGTAATACTAGTCCGCAGGTAGCGCAGATAGACCTGAGCCTGTGGGAAAAACAGATGACAGTTCTTGCTTTACTTGAGGGATATGCAACCGCACTTGCCGCCGATTTTCTCCGACAAGAGGAGTACATCCAACTGTGGCAAATCAACGCCGATATGCAACAAATGCTCCACCAGTTTGATATCAGCATCTACAACCGTCTCAACCGCGCGTTTCACGTGGTTATTTATGAGCATTGTCCAAATGCTCCACTGGTGGAACTGCTGCAGCATACATGGGACCGGTTGGATGCGATTCGGCATAGTGTCTTCCTCTTTCTGCCAGAACGCGGTTGGGCTTCTATTAATGAGCACATGCAACTAATCCGCATGCTGGAACAACATGCCCCATTTGACCAGATCGAGCAAGAAGCTCGTTTACATAAACTTCGTACCCGCGATGCATATCAGCAACGTATTGGAGCACTTTCCGCCCAAAAGGAGTAAAGAGGCATAAGCGAAAGAAGCTGATCATTTGTAGGCATGCTCTGAAAAAGGCGATTTGTGAGTACAGTTCTATAACAAAGAAATGGAGCAGTACAATGGCTGTCAACTGGTACACTGTTTCTCCTGGCGATGCTTTTGCTGATATTACGAACCCTGATACCTACATTGAGGGCGTGCCACATGCTACGTTCAAACGTCTGCGCGACGATGAGCCAGTGAGTTGGTGGAAAGAATCAGATGGTGGGAGGGGCTACTGGGCTGTGACACGCTACAAAGATTTACTGACTGTAAACCTTAACCCGCGGATATTTTCTAGCGCCTCTGGAATTCGTTGTGAGGATATGAGCAAAGAGGAACTGGTGGCGCGACAGACGTTGATGGAGATGGACCCGCCGCAGCACGCGCACTACCGTCGTCTTGTCGCGCCACCATTTTCGCCGCGAGAGGTCTCGGCATATGAAGAAGCTATTCGCCTCCTGGCAAGAGCGGTTATTGACGATGTGAAACCTCGCACTCAGTTTGATTTCGTCGTCGATATCGCACGCCAGTTACCTATGCGTATGCTTGGTAAATTGCTTGGTGTACCTGATGAAGATGGCACATGGCTCGTGCGAAAGGGAGACGCGCTTATCGGCAACACCGATCCTGAATTTACAGATTATCCAGTCGATAAAGTCGATACCAGTGAGTACCGCTTGATGCCATTTCGTAGTCCGGTTAGCAACGACCTCTTTGCGTATGCAGAGGAGCAGATGAGGCAAAGGAGAGAGCACCCAACCGATGATATGATTTCGCTGTTATTGCGACCAAAGAAGGATGGGGAAGTACTTTCAGATATAGAATTCAAGAACTTCTTTACGTTGCTTGTTGCGGCTGGTAACGATACAACACGCTATTCCATGGCGGCAGGGATGCTAGCGCTACTGGAGCATCCAGAGCAACTCCTAACATTGCGGAACAATCCTGCACTCATGCCGAAAGCGGTGGAGGAGATGCTGCGCTGGAGTTCGGTCACAATGCATTTCCGACGCACAGCTACGCAGGAGACGGAGCTAGGTGGAAAGCGTATTGTGGCTGGCGACAAGGTGGTAATATGGTTTATATCAGCTGACTACGATGAGCGACAGTTTCCCGACCCATTTCGCTTCGATATTGCCCGCAATCCCAACGAGCATGCCGCCTTTGGCTTAAAGGGTCCCCATCGCTGCATTGGGGAATATCTTGCCCGTATCGAAATGAAAGTGCTCTTTGAGGAATTGTTGCCTCGTCTGGGTGAGATACAGCTAAATGGTCCTGTTGAGCGGCTCCGCTCGAACTTTATCTCAGGCATCAAACGTTTGCCGCTCAAAGTTAGTTGGGTTTAAGAGGATAACGTAGAAAGGTTGAGTACATGGATTCGGAAGAATTTCGTACAGTAGGCCATCAACTGATTGACTGGATCGCGGACTATCGTGCAAACATTGCCAAATTTCCTGTGATGTCACCTGCCCAGCCGGGGGCGATACGTGCCCAATTGCCGGATGCTCCACCGGAGTCGCCGGAGACCTTTGACTATATCTTTCGCGACCTTGAAGGGATTATTGTGCCCGGCCTCTCGCACTGGCAGCATCCAGATTTTTATGGCTACTTTCCGGCCAATAGTACGCTCTCATCGGTCCTCGGCGATTATTTAAGTACTGGGCTTGGTGTGCTTGGTCTCTCATGGCAGTCTAGTCCAGCTTTGACCGAACTGGAAGAGGTCGTGACCGATTGGATGCGCCAGATGGTTGGTCTCTCGTCCGAGTGGAGCGGTGTGATTGGGGATACAGCTTCTACCTCTACGCTTATAGCATTGCTATGTGCACGTGAACGAAGCACTAACTATTCGTTGGCAGGCACTGGGTTGCAAGGTGAAGACAAGCCGCTTACTGTTTATGTAACTGCTCAGAGTCATAGTTCGGTCGAAAAGGCTGCGCTTCTCGCCGGTTTTGGGCGTACACATGTACGTAGTATCCCGACCGATGAAGTCTATTCGATGAATCCTGCGGCACTTAAAGATGCAATTGAAGCTGATGTCCAGAAGGGCTTTGTACCCTGTGCAGTCGTTGCTACCACTGGCACGACGAGTGTAGCCGCTCTTGATCCTTTGGAAGAGATCGCACAGGTGGCAAAACACTATAAGCTCTGGATGCACGTCGATGCTGCAATGGCCGGCTCGGCTATGATTTTACCCGAATGCCGGTGGATGTGGCAGGGCATTGAGGGAGCCGACTCTTTGGTCATCAACACGCACAAGTGGCTTGGCGTGGCCTTTGACTGCTCGCTCTACTATGTACGCGACTGGCAACATCTTGTGCGAGTTATGGGCACAAACCCGAGCTACTTACAGAGCGCAGTGGACGATCAGGTCAAAAACCTGCGTGATGCTGGTATTCCTCTAGGTCGGCGCTTTCGTGCGCTCAAGCTCTGGTGCCTTATCCGTGAACAAGGCATTACAGGCTTGCAAGCGCGTCTACGTCGCGACATGGCCAATGCTCAGTGGCTAGCTGAACAGGTCCAAGCGCGAGAGAACTGGCGTCTCTTAGCTCCTGTGCACTTGCAAACAGTCTGTGTGCGTCATGAGCCTCCTAATTTGACAGGGGATGCGCTTGACAAGCATACTCAAGCATGGGCGGACAATGTGAACCGTTCAGGAAAGGCGTACCTCACTCCTGCAATGCTTGAAGGACGCTGGATGGTACGAATTTCTATTGGGTCTCTCCCAACAGAACGATCCCACGTAGAAGCTCTCTGGTCACTGCTACAGAGTGAGGCTGAGCGAGAGAGTGTGTAGTGTGATAGAGACGATGTCTCTGTTTCCAAGCAGGTTTTCATGGGCGGTCAGTTTCATATTTTGCTTACTGCTCCTCATGGCGCATAATTGTGAATGGATACTTGGGTGGGCGTTGCTTTGTCTCTTTTACATGGTTGGGGTGCGAAATGCTCACCTCAATGGTTGTTGTAGCTGTATCGAGCTGTAAAGCAAGTGTGCGAATGGTCTTTTCGAGAGGTGAGGAGAGTTCGAGTTGCATGTCACACAGGGGGCAGGGCAGGTGTGTTACCTTCACTTCTGGAAATGTGAGCAGATAGCTTACGCTCATTTGCTGCTCATTTGCTGTTGAGTCTGCCTGCACGAGTTTTACCGTGCGGATAGCTAGCTCGTGATTCTTATTGCGGACAGCAAACGCTGTAACGTTGCTATTGTTGTTTGAGGCCTGTGAGATGCGTGGATAAAGTGGATTGTCAGCAGGGATAGAAACCTCAGGTGTGAAACGATAGGCTATCTGGAGAAACGTGGTGTCTGGATTCGCTTTTGCCCATGGTTTAAGCGAAAAATAGTGCTTTTCGCCTGTGGGGTCGGTCAGGTAGCCGTCTTCGTTTCCCGCAAAGAGTGTGCGTAGTTCTGCAAGAGAATGTGCTTTTACTGTACCAACAGATTTCGTAGGTACTTCGCTTACGATGAGCGTCATCTTGCCGGGAACTCCGTGAAACAGTGGCATAGGTTAATTCTCCCTGTGTAGAGTTAATCAGTGAGAGGAAGCGAGAACCAGAATGTGGAACCTTTGCCCTCTTCGCTTTCGACGCCTACCTGTCCTTGATGTAATTCGATGATAGTTTTACAAATATATAGTCCAAGACCAAGACCTACACCTGAACCGCTTTTTACCTCGATACCTTTGACGCGATAGAAACGATCAAAGACGTTTTCGCGCTCTCCTACCGGTAGTCCAGGCCCCTCGTCACGTACCGACACAACGACTTCGTGAAGTGCTAATTGAACGGAGACTGCGACAGGTTTGTCTTCAGCTGAATATTTCAAGGCGTTAGAAATATAGTTTGTCAATACCTGTTCGATGCGGTCTATGTCTGCATTGACGAAAATCTCGTGCGTCTTGGGTAGGTTGAGAGAGATTTTTCGCTTTGCCGCTCCCCTGCGCTGTTCCTGTACAACGTCTTGTATGACCGTTACAAAGTCGACACGCTCCATGTGTGGTTCCAGTTTATGTGCTTGAATGCGAGACATGTCAAGCAGGTCATTAATCAAGCGCGTAAGCCGGTTGACCTGAATGTTGGTGCGACGAAGCAGGTCTTGCGCCTCTTCTTGTAGGCGTGTACGTTCCTCTAGTGTGGCACTTTCCAGGGCTATCATTTTTTTCAGGCGTCGTTCCAGCAATTGGGTGCTGCCTTTAATGGTTGTGATTGGTGTCTTCAATTCATGACTGGCGATGCCGAGAAACTCGTTCATCCGATCATTTGACTCGCGCAACGCGATCTCGTTGCCCCGTGCCTCTGCATGCTCACGGAGCAGGCGTTCGCGCTCTACTACCAGTGCTACCAACTTCGCTACTGCTCCCATGAGTGCCTTATTGTCATCTGTATACATGGCTTGCTCATCAGCATAATCGAGGGTGAGCAGACCTACGAGTTCTTCACCGATATTCATGGGGGCCACCAGAATGTTCTTTGGACCGTATTGCCTGTACTCTTCGACCTCTCTTTGCTTCGAGTCGTCTAAAAGCACCACGTTGCCACGCCGGAGCTGTATAAGCTGCTGTGCATTTACCAAGTCGCCGAGATGTAGGGTTGGGAGGTAGCTCCACCATTGGCGTTCCTGTTCGGGTTGGAGACCAACAATAGCGACTGGCAATAAGCGTTCTGTTGTTGGTGCTATCGAGATAATGCCGACATGTTTGCACTCAAGTACACGGCTTGTAAGCTCTACGAGTCGTTGCCCAACTGTAGAAATTGAGCCATCACTAAGTGGCTCTGATGGAGAGTCGCCTCCAATAAGCGTTTGTGCCATCTCAAGCAGTGCATGAAGGGCGTTTTGCGTGTATGCCTCTAACCTTCTTTGCTCCGTGATATCGCGACAAATAGCAACTCCGCCAATAAGTTTTCCCTCTTGCATATAGACAGGAGCACCGCTAACACTCATAAGAATATCCCGTTCGTCCACTGTATGCACAAGAATGTCTACTGCTGTTGAGCCTGTGAGTGACTCGCCGCGTGCTATACGAGTTTGTGGCCACTCCTCAAATGGCAAAGGCTGACCTTGTTCGTTCGACATAGTAAAGAGTGTTTTACGGGTAGAGAGTGGGTGAGTAAAATAGTCTGAACGTGTATGTATACCAAGCATCCCGCGGAATGCAGTATTCATGCGTATCACGGTTCCTTGAGCATCAAAGACAAAAACGCCATCGGTAATACTCTCGAAGACGGCCTCAAGCTCACTGGCACTTGTCGTCATTGCCATTTCGGAACGACGGAGGGCTGAGACATCGTGACTGATAGAGACAACACCACTTATTTGCTTTAGCGCATCATACAGAGGTGCCGCACTTACCATAAAATATTGTGTATCGCCCACAATTGGCTGCCAGATCATTTCTACCGAAGAAACAATTTCTCCCTGTAGTGCCCGTCTTATCGGCAGCTCTTTTGGCTGAAAGAAACTTCCGCTTGGGGTACGCAGCTTATTTGTTGTCACTGTAAACGCAGGATAGCGTATGCCCCTTTCCTCTTCTAAACGGCGTCCTGCACCATTAAGACGGACAAGCTTACCCTGAGCGTCGTAAATGGAGACGCTGTCGGGAACGGTTTCAATTACAGCGTCGAGAAGGTTACGTTCTGCTATCGCACCACGGCGTGCCCGTTCGACCTGACTAGCAACAACGCTAATTGTTATGCCGACAAGCAAAAATAAAATGCTTTCTACGAAGCTTTGTATATCATTCAAGCTTGAGGAAGGATGAGAGGGAAGCACAAAAACATTGAGTAGGACTAAGCCAAGTAATGTTGAGAGCAAACTGGGGCCGGTACCAAAGTTAAGGGCAATAATTGCTACACAGAGTATTTCTAATAAACCAGAGAATGCAAATGTAGGAAATATATGCATAAGGAGGATGGTGCCTAATGCCGCAAGCACCTGTAGTACTATGCCAATAAGGTAGCCAATAATGGGATGTTGCCACGGTTTAGGCAACCATTGTGGAGCAAAGGTGTTGACAAGAAACCAGCGTTGCAGTTCTAGCCAGAAAGATGATCCTGCTGATTGTGCATAGTAGTTAGTAGATATCGCGTCCTCTTGTTGCGAATATGCTCGCGCGAAACGATATTGTGCAGCTTTATCCTCTACGTTTGATGGGGCATTCGTTTTGCTATCAGAATCTCTTGTGTTATCACCGGGCTTTGTTGCCATATCTCTCTCCTATAATGAGCGCATAAAAAGATTGTGATGCTGCCCCACATCATAACAGTAATCGTGTGGAAAAGAAACATATCTTTTAACGCGTTGTCCGAATCCTGTTAACGTATTTTTCGTATAATGTGCACTACCTGCTTGCTAAAAAGATAGCGTTGTGAATTACTCGATGTATATATAATTATATTTCTTCTTACAATTTTGTATCAGCTGTATTCTATAAGTAGAGATGTTGGTCTTAGTGGTAGAAAATATGAGAGAAATTATGTCATCGTTAGTCTTCAAACATCCTTACAAGTACTACTTAGTTGCACTTTTCATAGTTATTGTACTTGTTACAGTTAGTAGTGCATTTATGTTTACTCAAACAAGCAAGGCACAGGCAACTGCGCCGAAATTATCCATTCAGTTTACATGTGCTAATGCTGTAGACTACAAACAAGGTAGTGTTTGTGTTCATACACAGGCAAGGGCTGCCTTAACAATTCAGATCGAGTATTGTACGAATCACTATGCTGTGAGTAAGAGCTTACAAGGTACTCAATATGCTGATACTCGTGGCAATCATACCTGGACTTGGACGCCTCAGACGAAGTGCAGAGGAGTTGCAACTGCATACGTAAATGAGAGATTTGGTGGACAATCCTTACATGTTGCAGATACGTTCACCGTTAAATAGTCTATTAATATAAACTCTGTTTGTATCAAAACTGGTCATATCATTTGCTCTTCCAATAAGAGCAAATGATATGACCAGTTTTGATATATTATAGAACTGTAAGAAGGCTTGTACGACTCGACAGATAACGCTATAATCTGATATGCCGAAAGGATTTTACGATACAGTATAGACGAAACTGAAGGATACGAAGATATAATGCTATTCACACTACCACTTGTCTTATTTATTGTGATGACGGAGGTCTCGATAGGCTCCTTCACAGTGCTTGTGCTACTCGATTGGCGCAACGAGGTGAAGCGCGGCTTTCTGGTCTCATATGCCCTTATCTATCTTGGTTTGACCTATCTCACCTATCTTTTCCAACAGAACTTTTCGACGCCCGGACTACTCAGTAGCTATCACCAACTTGACCAGTTCTGGACAAGATACCAAACGCTACCTCTATTGCTCTTTTTTCTGCTGATGATTCCTTATAATGTTTTGCTCTGGTTTGATAAAACTGCGGGAGTCGATGCGAAGAGAGAGGCTGAAAAGGCTCAGTTGGAGCCTGCAGAAGGCGAGGGATTAAGCGAAGAAAAGAGAGCACCTGTCCGTCGCTTCTCGGTTGTGCGCATATTGCGCCTACTCAGCGGAGTTGGAACGGTTGTCGCGGGTTTTGCCACGCTTTTTGTGCTTGCGATGATTTACCGGCCACTGGCGTCAGCGAATATTGGAGGAGCGTTTACTGTTGCCAGCTTCTTTGCTGCCGCGCTTGCGCTTGGCGGGGTGCTTACTGCAATGTGGCTCGGTCACTGGTATCTTGTTACACCAGCGCTTTCAGAGAAGCCTCTGCTTTTCGCGACGACACTTGTGTTGATCGGTGTGCTTGCTCAGGTGCTTTTCGCGTTCACTGCTGGTCCCAGCACTATCGCTCAGCCGACGACTGTTCAGCAACCATCATCCGGAGTTACGACTCCTACGACGGCACCCGACTCGCATGTCAAGCCAGCAAATGCGCCGACCTATACGCCGCTTAGTACCGATGCGATTAGTTGGATACGTATTCTCGTCAGTTTTATTATTCCGCTTGTACTTGGGGGATTAGCGTGGAAGCTCGTCCGCGACCGTTCGTTCCAGTCTGCTACGGGTATGTTGTATCTTGTGGTTGTCTGTACGCTCGCTGGTGAAGCGATGGCGCGTGGTCTCTTCCTTGTAGGTCTGTAGAGCTTTTAGCAATAAAAAAGAGGATGTCCTTCATGTGCCAGTGCGCATGAAGGACATCCTCTTTTTTATTGCTGTAGTGTCTTTTCGCGCTCTTTGAGTTCGCGGCGCAGAATTTTGCCGGAGGCCGTTTTAGGAATAGCGCTTATGAATTCAACGCGATTGACTCGTTTATAGCCTGCTAGCTTGCCATTGGCGAAGGTTACAATATCTTCGGGGGTAACGGTATGGCCGTCGCGTATCACCACAAGACCCTTGATAAGTTCGCCCGCTTCGTCGTCAGGTACGCCGATCACGGCGGAGTCCTGTACTGCGGGATGTTCGAGCAGGAGGGCCTCAATTTCTGCTGGCGCAACACCGAAGCCTTTGTACTTAATCATCTCCTTCTTGCGGTCAACCGTGTAGGTGAAGCCCTGCTCATCTACGTGTCCGATGTCTCCGGTATAGAGCCAGCCGTCGCGTAGGGCGTTTGCGGTTGCTTCGGGAGCCTTCCAGTAGCCTTGCATCACCTGAGGGCCACGTACCACAAGCTCGCCGTCCTCGCCCACGGGCATTTCGCGGGTACCTGTTTCGATATCCATAATCTTCTGTTCGGTATTGTGGATGGGCATACCGATGCTCTCTAACCGTGTAATTGGATATGGTTGAGCGTGAGTGA
>CAXTCR010000148.1:0-9899 GCA_964242555.1 uncultured Ktedonobacteraceae bacterium | reverse complement strand
AGGCACTCCTGATAGCCAGTAACAGCGCGAAGAATAAATAGAACAGTGTCTTATGCTGCGTTGACAACATAAGACACTGTTCTATTTATTCTTCGCGTAAGGCTTTCCTGAACTCGCGCACGAAGCCGATTGCACCTTGCATCCATGTCATCTTCGGCTCCTCAGCCTGTTTGCGTTTCGCAGTCTCTTGCTGACGACGTATCGCATCGGCAATCTTGGCGGCACGCTGCTCTTCAGCGCGTAAATTATCATAGGCCGCTCGTCTAGTAGGGCTGCTCAACACACCATAGGCTTCGTTGAGTTGCTTGATAAGCGTATCTTTGGCCTGCTTGTTTAGATCAGGATGATGCAAACGCACAAGTCGTCTATATGCCGCCTTGATCTGTTCTGTCGTCGCATCGGGTGGAACCCCTAAACGTGCATAATAGTCCGGTACAACCATCGCAATTCCCCTCTCAACTTCCTGTGCTGCCAAAGCCGCCACGTCCCTTGCCTACCGTGTCTACCTCGTCCCATTCGACACGCATTACAGGTACAAACATCCCCTGCGCGATACGCTCTCCCCGTTGTACCGTCACTGCCTCCTCACGAAAGTTGTAGACCTGTATCATCAGTTCGTCGCCATCACCACAATAATCCTGGTCGATAATGCCAACACCGTGCGGGACCATCAACCCTTTACGACGAGGCGTACTGCTGCGCATCGTCAGCAGCAGCATATATCCCGGCGGCGTCTGCACGATCACGTTCCCTGGAATATACCCTAGTTTACGCGGCGCAATCTCTGTCTCCTCGCGGCATACCAGATCAAAGGCAACCGAGCCTGCGGTTGCATACGTGGGCAGGGGTAAACTTGTATCTATCCGTTTAATTGCCACTCGTACGTGGCGCGCATCTGTACTCATGACCGCTATTGTATCACAGCAAGCTGCACAAAAACATAGCCATACACTGTACTGCAAATGGCGGTTGCCATTTGCAGTACAGTGTATGGCTATGTTTTTGTAAGATTACTTTTTCTTCTCGTTCCACTCAAGCTTGTTATAGTAATGCGTATCCTGGGGATTATCAGCGGACTCGCGGCCTGCCACAATCCATTCGGTACGTAGAATCGCACCTCCGATCAGGACGAGCAGAGATGTAAGCATTACTAAAGGAGACGAGGTCTTTCGTCCACTGATCTTCCATCCTAGTTTTAGCGCAAGTGGCAGGAGTAAGCCACTCCCGATAGTGCCGACCGTAAAGAGTTTCTTTGCGAAGAGCGGTTTTCCCAGTGGGCCTAGCGTGGGAATCAATGCACCGATTATGCCTAATTCTGTTGCCTGTGCGATGATCTCCGCACGATCTAAACGCTCAAGTGTTTCGTGCTGTTCCTTGTATCTTCCTAAAGAAAGGATGAACGAAAGTGCTGATAGTCCTGTAGAAACGCCCGACGTGAGAAACAGTGGACCAAGTAGATGCTTTGCCCGTCCCCAGAGGGGTATAGCGGTCGAGGAGAGCAGCACACCTGTATAGGAACCTACGAAAAGTCCAAAGAACGCGCCAAATCCCTCAATACCCTTCACAGGCAACGCCTTCATCAGACGTGCTATAAGCGGAAACCAGTTCAAGAGTCCATCCTTCGCCATCTGGTGAGCGGTAGTAAGGCCACAAAACAGACCAAAGGAAGTCAGTCCCCATGTGCCAAGTGACATAGCGGAACGAAACTTCAGCACACGCAACATGTGGTGGAAACGCTCTGGCCGTCCCAGGTCCATGATGAGTAGTATGGGACTGGCAAGAACGCACACAAATGAGAGGTAGCGTCCGGCACGCACCAAATTTTTGTCGATGCCGAAGAAATCAGCCAATGTCGATACTAAATAGGAGCCTGCCGCTATACCGCCAAGAAAGAAATAGACGATAATTTCCCAGCCCCAGTGCGCCTTCTTCACAAGTGGCAAATTATAGTACGTGCTCTGCTTGCCCTCCCACTCCCTGCTTGCCCCCCCTAATGTGCCACGCGACTCTGGCTGTAGAACAGTCGCGATATCGGCTGCGTTGTGAGCTTCTTTTCCATTGAAATTATTCATAGTATTGTTCTCCACTATTGTAATAGTGGTCATAGGGACCTGTTATGTATGTTGAGAAATGATGTTGTAATCGACGTGATGTTGTAATCAACGGACGCCCACAAGGGGCTACCCTACTATACACGGAGTACTCTGCGTATAGTAGGATAGCCCCTTGTGGGCATCCGTTTTCCAGGTAATTTCTCAACATACATAACATGATCTCTACGACTTGCCTTTCCATAATGAGAGGGCGGTGGCGACCGTCAAAAATGTGGCTGCAATGGCGCTTGCGACAAAGCCGGGCAGGACATTGTTTTGCGGGAGTTTCGGCGTTTCTGGCAAATTATAGACCGAAGGGCGGTCGGTGAGCAAAAAGAACGCGTTAAGGTCGCCAACCTCGTTCTGCTCATCAACGCCGTAGAGATAGGCCGATGGCGTGCCACGCTCCTGAAGCACAGCAACGCGTTTTCTAGCCCTCTCCTTCAACTCACTTATCTTGCCGAATTGGATTGAGTCAGTAGGACAGGCTTTCGCGCAGGCCGGCTCGATGCCATCCTTCTGCCGGTCATAGCAGAGCGTACACTTCGCAGCATTGCCAGTTTCCTTATTGCGACCTATCACACCAAAGGGACATGAAGTCACGCAATAACCACAACCATTGCAGATGTCTGGCTGCACATAAACATCACCAAATTCATTGCGAATGAGCGCACCCGTTGGGCACGCTTGCATACAGCCAGGATGTGTACAATGCTTACACACATCGCTCATCATAAGCCAGTTGACCACTTTACCATTGCCATCAGCGGGACGGGGTTGCTCAACGAACGCGACATGCCGCCATGTCGTAGACGAGAGCGCGGACGTATTGTCGTAGCTATGACCTGTTAGTTTGTAGCCATCGGTAGGCAATTGATTCCACTGCTTACACGCCACCTCACACGCCTTACAGCCAATGCAGAGCGTGGTATCGGTAAAAAATCCATGCTGCTCCATAAGAGTATCGTTCCTCTCTGTATTGACTGAACCTACTTTTTGCCTTGAGACGACTCTGTAGAGTACGAGCGAACAGGCATTTCGCGCCCTACATTGCTGCCATCCTCACCTTGATGCGAGCGACGACCCGCACGCATGTTACAGCTGAACGACTTCGCATCGTGCATACTGACATTGCGGTCGGCCACCAGGAGGAGCAGGTCATTAGCAACATCGCCCTTCACCACGCCCGAATAGCCCCAGTGGAATGGCAAGCCGATTTGATGGACGATACGCCCATTGACATGCAATGGCTGCATACGTCTCGTGACCATCGCCTTTGCCTCGACCTCTCCACGCTTGGTCCAGATGGTAATCCAATCGCCCATCTTGACGCCCTTCTCCGCCGCCAGTTCCTCGCTGATTTCGGCGAAGAGTTCTGGTTGCAATTCGGAGAGCCACGGCACCCAGCGCGACATGGCCCCTCCGACATGATGTTCGGTCAGTCGATAGGTCGTAATTGCATAGGGGAACTCTGGATTTCCCACACCATTTCTTGGATTATCTGGACGATCCCAGTATTTGAGCACGGGATTGTTATCCTGTTTGGGATACAGCTGGTTGTGAACAGGAGACTCAACCGGCTCGTAGTGCGAGGGAAGCGGCCCATCCACTATCCCGTTTGGCGCATAAAGCCTGCCACGGCCTTCGTTATTCATCAGAAATGGGTCTGCACCCGAATGTGCATCTACACCGTGACCTTGTGGATCAGCCTTTGTCGTTGGCGACTTGGTTGCTGGAAAGTCGGGCTGGTCGTAGCCGACCCAGCGACCCTTTGTGCCATCATCATTCTGATGTTCGGCATCCCACCAGATGTATTTCTTACGCTCTGACCACGGCTTGCCCTCCGGGTCTGCTGATGCCCGATTGTACAGAATGTGGCGGTTAACGGGCCATGTAAAGCCCCAATCGAGACTGACATAGCTATCGGGATTACGGTGACGAGATAGGTTGTTGCCCTCTTCGGGCATAATGCCACTGAAAATCCAACAACCACAGGCCGTGCTTCCATCATCTTGCAGTTTTGTATAATCCTTAACGACCTTCCCATCAGCAACGGTGTAGCCATTGATCTCTTTTACAATGTCCTCCACAATGGGTTCCTGCAGTTTTCCTTCACGGCGGTAGTTCCAGGTCAAGTGCTGAATAGGTTTATCGCGATCCTTCGTGCTATCCTTGTAAAGTTCCTTCATCCGCAAGCATAGCTCTGTAAAGAACCAGTTTTCCGAACGGGCATCATCTGGTGGTTCTATCGCCATATCACGATATTGTATGAGGCGCTGTGTATTGGTGAAACTGCCCTCTTTCTCCACATGTGCCGCTGCTGGCATAAAGAAGATCTCGGTAGGAATTTGCTTTGGGTCAACCCCGTCTCGTTTCCAATACGAGGCAGACTCTATCTCGAAGAGGTCACGCACCACCAACCATTCCAGTTTCTCCATAGCGGCACGATGGAAGCCAGCGTTGACGCCACCAGCCGCAGGATTTTGCCCTAGCAGGAAGAAGCCTTTCATCTTGCCATCCTTCATACCAATGAACATTGGCAAGTCCGAATGGTCTTCGACAATTTTTGGCAGGTAGTTAAAGGCCCAATCGTTCTCCTTCGTGGCTGCATCCCCATACCATGCCTTCATCAAACTGACAAAGTACTTTGGATAGTTGGACCACCAGCCCGTATCCTGTTTATTCTTTTCCATGTACGTCTTGTAGTCGTACTCTTCACGAAGCGCACTTGGGGCGTTCAGATAGCCCGGCAGCAGATTATATAGCGTTGGAATGTCGGTCGATCCTTGTATGTTCGCATGTCCACGCAGTGCCATGATGCCACCACCGGGACGACCTATGTTACCCAAGAGGAGTTGCAGAATGCCCGATGTACGAATTATCTGTACACCCACTGTGTGGTGCGTCCAACCAACCGAATAGGAGATATTCGTGGTTTTTTCTCGTCCAGAGTTTTCCACCAAAGCATTCGCAATCTTATAGAAAATGTCTTGCGGAATACCAGTCACCTGCTCGACCATCTCTGGTGTGTAGCGCGAGTAGTGTCGCTTCAGGATTTGTAGTACACACTGTGGATGCTGCATCGTTTCGTCGCGCTGGATTTGACTGGGATGCACATGAGCGCCAGTTCCTTGCCCTTCTTTGCTATCAGGCATCATTTGCTGCTCATCATGCTGGGTTGTATCGTGCTTGCTTGAGGTAGAATTCTCCTGCGATGCGTCATTCACCTTGTATTGCCAGCTATCGATCGTGTAAGCACTTCCGTCTTCTTTCATGCCAGAGAAGACGCCTTCCAGATCCTCGGTGTCCTGGAAATCGTCGTTGACAAGAAACGCAGCATTCGTATATGCGTGTACATACTCTTTGAAGTAAAGATCATTTTGCAGAATGTAGTTGACAAGGCCACCAAGAAACGCGATATCTGTACCCACTCGAATAGGAGCGTAGATATCGGCCATTTGGGAAGTGCGTGAGAAGTGCGGATCGACATGAATGATGGTCGCGCCACGCTCTTTGGCCGCCATCACCCAACGAAACCCTACGGGATGCGCTTCCGCAAAGTTACTGCCTTGAATTAGGATGCAGTCACTATTCTGTAAGTCCTGCAGGAAGGTATTAGCGGCACCACGCCCGAAACTTGCGCCGAGACCCGGCACTGAGGCGCTGTGTCATATACGTGCTTGGTTCTCGACGGCCACCATACCTAGCGAATGAAAGAACTTAGCGATGAGATAGTTTTCTTCGTTATCAAGCGTAGCGCCACCAAGCGAACCAATCGCCGTTGTGTTGTTGATGAGCTTACCTTCCTCGTTCGTCTCCTGGAAGGTTGCCTCGCGCGTCTCGTAGACTCTCTGCGCGATACGCTCCATCGCCCATTCTAGCGGCTTGTCTTCCCAATCAGTAGCGTACGGGGCACGATACTTTACTGTCGTCCAACGATTATTGTTGTAATCAAGCTGGCGACTCGCGCTCCCTTTAGGACAAAGACACCCTTGATTGACAGGGCTATCGGGATTGCCCTCGATATCAATGACTTTATTGTCCTTGACATACACAAGCTGCGAGCAACCAACCGCGCAGTAAGGACAGACACTGTGATATACTTTCGCGTCATGAATGCGTGGTTGGAGCGTCTTGCTACGCCGGCTCATTGGATTAGGGACGGCACCTACGTGGGTAGAAATAGTTTCGCTAATCGCATCGGGGGAAAGGCTCTGCGCAAGCTTACCAAATAGCTTTGCAAACTCTGCCATGTCTTTTCCTGCTTTCTATTTTGTGCAGCAATATTATTACAGGCAACCATAGACGATAAAAGAGTTGTTACTATGTTATACGATACGCTGTCAAGGAACGTGACATTAGCATAAACAAGCACCTTCAACTCCATTACTAGAGATAATTGATGAGATTATACATGGTAATTGACCCCTTACCCTGATACTTTCGTAGGCTTATAAACGTATAACAAGGAAGGAGAAATATATTCTTCTCCAAAAATGGGATAAATGGGCTGCTTAGGGACTAGAATGATAGGCAAAGATGCGTTATAATGGAGGCATGGAATATTTTCCGGCCTCATACTGTTCTCTTATGTATACCTACAAATATACTTACTAGAACAGGATGCATGTCCTTGATTTCCTCTGGTACTTCTTAGTCAAAACACCTGCATATAGATAGCGGCGTGTTTTTTCTAGGAATAGGACGAACCGGACTGACGAACGACGTATCTTGCTGATTTAAGATACTACTTTTCATGGAGGGCGCACAATGATTGACCTAGAGCGTGCCATGACGGGAACAACGCTTACCTTGAACGATACAGACGCCGCAACGGGTCCTGAGAAGCCGTTTGACCTTGTTGAAGGGCTTTTCCCTAAAGACCTGGACTATACGCAAGTAGATGGAGAAGAGGAGGAGAAAGACGAGCCTGAACTCGAGGAAGACATCACAACTCTGGAACCTACATCCCTTGAACTAGAAGACTTGCCCGAAGACCTGCCACAGGAAACCCGCGAACTGGATACTGAACCTCTCCCAGCTATTCCCGCTGCACTCGTTCCAGAAACAGACCCACCTGCACGCCGCACAATGATGCGTCGCCGCCGCTCAGAAGACCAGGATGAAAATACACAGAACGCAACCGATGCGGGCGAATCCGATGCAGTGATGACCTACCTGCGCGAAATCGGACGCGTTCCTATGATTACCCATGACCGGGAGATCGATCTCGCAAAACGCATTGAGAATGGAGACCGCGAGGCACGCAAGCAATTTGTCCTCGCCAATCTGCGTCTCGTTGTGAGCATCGCGAAACGCTATGTTGGCCGTGGTCTCTCGCTGCTGGACCTCATCCAAGAAGGCAACATTGGACTTATCCGTGCCGTCCAGCGCTACGATTGGCGACGAGGTCATCGTTTTTCCACACATGCTACATGGTGGATTCGTCAGGCCATCAGCCGCGCTGTCGCTGACAAAGGCCGCACCATTCGCCTCCCTGTCTACGTCAATACCGCACTTAACCGCATCCGCCGCGAACGCCAGCGCCTCCTGCAGGAACTCGGACGCGAACCAACGGAACTCGAACTCGCGGAAGCAACCGGACTGGATCCCATTCGCATGGTCGAACTACAGGCCGCTCCTGGTGCACCGGTTTCGCTTGAACTTCCCGTTGGTGAAGACGAAGAGCAGGAGTTGGGCGATGTCCTTGCCGACACCGAATCAGCTTCGCCGGAGGATATCGCAACCACCCAGACACTCAAGGACGAAGTACAGCGC
Organism: uncultured Ktedonobacteraceae bacterium; assembly: GCA_964242555.1. GTDB lineage: Bacteria > Chloroflexota > Ktedonobacteria > Ktedonobacterales > Ktedonobacteraceae > JBBQVS01. Next base: position 2,028 of record CAXTCR010000148.1, on the reverse strand, counting down.
GTCCTCGAGTCAGTCCTCACACCTCGCGAACAGCTTGTCCTGCAACTGCGCTTTGGCCTCGGCAATGGCCAAGCCCACCCGCTTGAACAGGTTGGACGCGAACTAGGCATTACCCGCGAACGCGTACGCCAGATCGAAGCCGGTGCCCTTGCGAAACTCCGCCAGCCACCCGTGCTTGATCGCTTACGTGGTTAAATGGCACTGAGCTAAAACACAAAAAGCACAACGTCAATCGGTTTCTCCAACTGACGTTGTGCTTTTGTATACAAAAAGTGTAGAGGAGGTTCCTTATGGTCTCTCCTTGCCCTTTTCAAAGAATAACGTTCAAGGAGAAACACGATGAGTACAGTGCATATACTGGGCATCCCCTTTGACGAGAACGAATCTTTTCTTCGCGGCCCTGCTGAGGGTCCAGCAAGCATCCGTGCGGCAATGCGTGAAGGGGCGATGAACTTGTGGACAGAGAGTGGTATACACCTTGAAGCATCTTCAAAGTGGCAGGATGATGGAGATGTGGATGTATCACATGGAACAGATGCCTTTGCACACATCGAAGCAGGAGTCGCCTCGATACTTGAACAAGGAGGGCGAGTTCTATCCTTAGGCGGCGACCATTCCGTTACCTACCCTATTGTGCGCGCTTACGCCAAGCACTATGCCTCACTTACTATTTTACATCTCGACGCCCATCCCGACCTCTATGAAGATTACGAGGGTAATCGCCATTCTCATGCCTGTCCATTCGCGCGTATTATGGAGGAACGCCTTGCGGCACGCCTCGTTCAAGTCGGTATCCGCACAATGAATGGGCACCAGCGCGAACAGGCACAACGCTACGGCGTCGAAGTGGTCGAAATGCGCCAGTGGTCTCCTTCCCTCCAATTAGAACTGAAGGGACCCGTCTATCTCTCGCTCGACCTTGACGTACTCGACCCTGCATTCGCGCCAGGAGTGTCACATCACGAACCGGGAGGCCTCACAACACGCGAACTGATTCGCATTCTGCAAGGTTTGAACATCCCGCTTGTTGGCGCCGATATCGTCGAACTCAATCCACAGCGCGATGTACAAAAGATGACGACGATGGTCGCGGTAAAACTTTTCAAAGAGGTACTTGCACGGATGTTGACGGATTAGATTTCGTCACTACTTACTCTCAGCCAACGTCCCTTGACAACACCATTCGAAGGTTGTATTCTACAAACATGACGTTAACGTAACATTTAGGAGCATTTGATGATTGACCGTATGCGTATTGGTGATTTGACGGAACGCGCAGGAGTAACTCCGCGCACGGTTCGCTATTACGAGAGCATTGGTCTGCTTCCTCCTGCTGAGCGCGAAGGCCGCGGTCAGCACTACTATACTGAGGAGACGCTTGCACGCCTACGGAAAATTGACCAGTTAAAGGAGCTTGGGCTTAGCCTGGATGAAATACGGAGCGTCATCGATTTGTACTTCGCAGATCCTAGTGGAGTACAACCGAAACAGAAGGTTCTCGCAATCCTGCGCCAGCACCTCGCAGAGACTGATCGTAAGATTGGAGCACTAGAGCAGTTTCGCGCTGAGTTACAGGCAAACATTGACCGCTTCGAGCGTTGGCTCGAGCACATGGAACACCATTAAGCTTTTTTTGTCCCAAACATGACGTTTACGTCATGTTTGGGACATATGTATCCAAGAGGAGGGACAAAATGAGCGAACACATTGGATTTATTGGACTTGGCGCGCTGGGTTTACCGGTCGCAACGAATCTTCTTCAGGGCGGCTATGGCCTACGCGTATATAATCGTACAGCAAGTAAGGCAGAGTCACTCGTGGCTCAGGGGGCACAACTGGCCCAGCGTCCCGTTGACGTAATAACATCAGGGGGCATTGTCGTGACACTCGTATGGGATGATACAGCGGTAGAAAGCATCGTCACGAGCGAGGGTTTCCTAGAGCGACTGGGGCAAGGGGGCATTCATATCGCAATGAGCACGGTAATGCCTGAGACATCGAAAAAGCTCGCGGCCCTGCACGCGCAAC
>CAXTCR010000147.1:0-9945 GCA_964242555.1 uncultured Ktedonobacteraceae bacterium | reverse complement strand
ATCCGATAAATCGGGGTTATGGGCGGACGCGATACATCTGGTCCCGACGAAAAAACCTGTAGATTTTTTCGTCGGGACCAGATGTATCGCGTCCGTCGTGGAGCAATTGATTGCCTATACGTTTCATGTGTTTTTGCATTACCTCTTCATGCATCACAAAGTACCAAAACCTCTAAAGACATACAGGGGCACGTTTCTCCTTTTAGTAGGGGCAGACTCCAGTAAAGGATTGCCCGCGTAGGGATGCGACCCATATTCGCGTCTATTGAGGAGGAGGTATTGTCGTATGTTTTCAGCGCACATAGAGCGTGGAGGATATGGCTCATCTAAGCGTTTCTTGCCCTGTCTTGCCTTATTTTTGACCTGTATGTTACTGGTCACAGGCTGTACATTACCGTGGCGTCATCACAAGACACACATGAACGCGAACACACGTGCCGCGCACGCACCAAGGCCTACAGCGGCCCAATTGCTTGCATCGCTACAAAAAAGCTTCCGGCATGCAAGCACATTCCATGTCACGATGGATGTGCAGAACCCCGGTCCGGCAGAGCAAAATCAGATACAAATCCATTCTGCCAACGGCGATGTGTCCATGCCCGATAAAATCAAGGCACAGGCCACCGTTCTTATGTCCGGTCAATCATTGAGCGTCAATCTTATTAGTGTGGGCGACAACCAATTCATCACCGATCCCGTGACAGGGCAATGGCGCGTCATCAAAGGCGTGCTTGATCCGCGCACACTGACAAATCCCGATACTGGTGTGATCTCTGTCGTCAATAAGTTACAGAACGTTAGCCAGCCTGCGTCCGCTATTGTGAATGGCAATCCCTGTTGGGAAGTTACGGGACAACTCGACGCGAAATATCTTGCCTTTTTCACTGGGGGTGGCGTGCCCAATGGCACTATGTTACAGACCATTGCCTGTGTTGGTAAAGGTGACTCCTTGCCCTATCTTGTTCAAGTCACAGGTCAGGCTTCTGTCGGCGATACTCCGCAGACGACACGCATATTTGCTCTATCAAACTATAACGAACGTATAAATATCGCCGCGCCACAAATATAATATGCTCTCTATTCGTCAGAATACCCGCTTCACAAGGGGGGAAGATGTATACACTAGAAGATGATAACGAAACATCCTCGCGCCTGCATAAAAAAGATATACTCAATGCGCAAACTACACAATCTATTTTTGGTCCCCCTGTCGAGAGCGAGGAGCAGGTGGGCACGTTCGCGAACTTCGAACCTGGAATTAGCGATTTACCGGGGATTGAGGGTGAGCGGACATCCTTACTCAAACGTTTTTCGTTCATGCATAAGGCAGCAAAGGGGGATGAGAAGACAACAACGCATCTCGCGACCATTGCGCCTACGACACAAGAACCTATAATACCACTCGTCGTGCCACAATCACCTGCACCTGTAACAGCTGAAGCGCCAGCGCAGCCAGAGTTGTCCGACGTGCCAGAGAAGCCAAAGCAGAGCACAAATGCTCTGAAGACTCTTGTGACACCCGCAAAAGCACATGCTGGCAACTCCAGGACTGCCTTGATTGCACTGATTGTGGCATGTATAGCAGTGTTCTTCACCACACTCGATCAAACCGTGGTGGTAACTGCCCTCCCGCAAATTATCACAGACCTGCATGTCCCGATTGTACAACTCGACCATGCTGCTTGGATCGTGAGCGCCTACCTGCTCGGTTTTGTGGTGGTGATGCCCTTGATGGGACGCGTCTCTGATATCTATGGGCGGCGGCGTATCTTCCTACTTTGTTTGACGATCTTCGGCTTGGGATCGCTCTTGTGTGCCGTTTCGCCTATGTTGGGCGACGCGCTGGACTGGAGCTTCTTGAATGTTATCGGCGTCGACACTTCATCTCCGGGCCTCGTCGTCCTGGTTGGTGCACGCCTGTTCCAAGCCATTGGCGGTGGAGCCGTCGTACCGGTAGCAATGGCGGTTGCCAGCGATTTCTACGGCAAGGAGCGGCGTGGTCTGGCACTTGGCATCATCGGGGCGGTCACGGAGGCTGGCGGCGCGCTTGGCCCGCTCTATGGTGCAATTATCGTGCAGCATCTCGGCTGGCAATACATCTTCTATCTCAATATTCCGCTGGTCATCTGTCTCATGGTCGCCTCCTGGGTGCTTATTCCAAAGGGGAAGCGACTCCACGAGGGCATTGATTGGATTGGTACGCTCCTGCTTGGCATCGCGCTCACCTGTTTAAGTCTTGGTCTGGCGCAACAGGGCACATCGTTAACACCAGCTTCGGCAGGTGCGCCCGCGCCACAAAACAATCCCATCGCGCTGGGCCTCGCGCTTGCCTTCTTCGTGGCCTTTGTATTTGTCGAGCTGAAAATGCGCTGGCCAGTTGTCGAGGTGCGCCTGTTCAAGAAACTCGCGTTCAGCGCCACCTCGCTTGTCAGCCTGTTCGTTGGTGCCGCACTTATCATAGCATTAGCTGATATTCCAATCTTTGTCGATACTGTGCTCCAACGTCCGGTACTGGATAGCGGCCTTGCTCTTCTCCGCCTGACAGTTATGATTCCGATTGGCGCAGTGCTTGGCGGCTGGCTGTGCGAACATATCACAAGTCGTTTTACCGCTATTCTTGGCTTGCTCTTCACCGCGGTTGGCTTCTACCTGATGAGTCGCTGGCCCATCACGGTCGACTGGACGCAAATTACAATCAGCACAATTACAGCAGGTCTGGGCTTTGGTCTGGTGATCGCACCGATTGGTACAACCGCAATTAACGCGGTCAATGCAACGCAAGCAGGCGTGAGTTCAGCCGTTGTGACCGCGCTCCGCATGGTTGGTATGATACTTGGTTTAGCGGCACTTACCTCATGGGCATTGTCCTACTTCCGTCAGTTAGCCTCGACTTATCCATCTCTGCCAACTTCAGCGAGTGCGAGCCAGTTCAGCGCATGGTCGAAAGGCTACGCGGTACATCTTATAGCATCGGCCCACACCGTCTATAGCGATGTCTTTTTCTTCTCGATGATCCTGTGTCTGATCGCGCTTGTACCCGCGCTCTTCCTGTGGGGCAATAAAGCGCCCGTTGAGGAGATCGAACCTAGCGTAGCACTGGCAGCAGTGGCAACTGAGGCAGGGGGTGAGGCGACTGTAGAGAACGGCGATATGCACGAGGCAAAAACGCTTGATGCTGCTGACGCGGTTGCGGCATCAGTCGAAGGTGTAGAGGCCGCGGCAACTCCAGTTTCTACGGTTCCCAAGAAGGCAAAGCTTAGCCCAAAACGAAAGCGTTTGCTCATTATCGGCAGTGCCGCGCTCATTCTGCTGCTCATCGGTGGTGGCATTCTGGCGACCTTTATGTTTGGACCAGATGACGACACATCTGACTCGACGGATAGTGGGACTGGCCCTACCACCGTGCTCGGCACAAACAAACCAACAACCGTTGCCTCTGGACCGCGCATGATGCAGCTTGGCCTGGATGCGGGAGCATTGACCTCCGTCTTCGCGTCACAACTCAACCTGAAGGGCGGCGTCATCACCGATTTAGCGGTTACACCAACGCCAAACGATGGCCTCGTGCTAAACTTGAACCTGCATATCGATGCCAATGGTATTCACCGTGTGATGCCGCTGGAACTGGATGCTACTTTAGGGGTCGATAATCAGCACAACCTGAGCTTAAGCGTCTCACACCTTAAACGTGATGGTATCGATAGTGGTCCAAATGCGGCGGCCCAAATGCAAACAGCTCTCAACCAGTTATTGGTGAGCGCGGTCATGCCCTCGTTACGAAACGCACTCAAGAGCGCGGAATTAATTTCGGCACATACCACAAGCGCGATCTCCTGCGGTAAGGGAACCGAGATGCTTGTATTGCTAATCAAAGCTCCACCCATTCAGGGTGTCGCGGCCCAGCCAACGCCTGTTTCATTCTGTTTCAGTGGTCCTATTGATTTAAATAAATTGTTATCGCATTAATCGTGGGAACCAATGTATCACGTCCTTGTCACATCTCAGTAGGCCAACGAGGACGTGATGAAGACGGTCCCTACGGAAGCTTTGATAAAAGGAAATAAAGCAATGAAATCAAAGATATACAGGCGTGTAGAGGTGGTACTGCTGATGCTAGCAGTCCTTATCTTCTTTATAACGAGTACCGTACCAGTGCACGCAGCCGTACGACATAACTATACGACGACGGATACAACGCCGCTTGGTGCTACAATCTATCTCACAAACGGAACTCTCAAGCCTATCTTTCAATCGCGAGTAGACCAGCAGGTGCCAGGAGTGGTGAGTGCCGCGATTGCCTCTATCGTCAGCAAACTGCCATCCGTTGATCAAGGGTGGGCTTCGACGATGGCAACAACCGTTATTCAGCCATCGGTTCTGCTAAAGAGCCTCGTTCCAGCACAGGGTGGGCTTGTGGCGTCGATCAGTATCAGTCTCTACACAGGTGATCCGCAGCCGATCAACGCGAACTTGCTCATCAAGTTTAACGTGCTCGACTCAAGCACGGTGCAGGTAAGCGTACAGCCGTTGCCGGGTAGCCCAAGCTTGCTCAATGGTCCAATTACAACTCTCCGTTTACCCATTGGACAACTCAATGGCATTAATGCTACAGCAAACTGCGGCGACTCCGCCCTTGCCATAAACTTGCAAGTTCCCATTACGCTTGGAGGAGGACAGGCAACACCTGGACAGGGTGGGCAAATCACAAACAATAGCATCAGCCAGAGTGGTCAACAACAAGCACACGGAAGTGCTAGTAGTGGTGGAACAACCTATGTCGAAATACCCTCTTCGTCCCTTGCATCTTTGGGGAACAGTCTCGGCAACATTCCGATCAGCAACAATATGTCGGCACAAAACATCGGGGTGAGTGTACATGGCACGAACATTATCGTAACCTCTGACATTATCCTGGGGAACTCTTTCAAGCTAGGAACAGCCATTACAACCGTACAACCGACCGCAATCGGTGGTAATCTTGGGGTCAACGTGCTGAGTACTACCTTGACGGTCTTGCAAGTGTTTACTTTTCCAGAAGACACCTACAACGCGCAGATCCAGCAGATGCTGAATACCAAGCTCGGGAGCGCGCTCAGCGGCAAATTCAACATTAGCAATGCCGCAATCGGACCTGACAGTCACATTCCCTGCGCTGCTAGCGATAGCCTCATTTTGACAGGTAAGACGAACTTGTTGTAGTTGTTTGGAAGTAGTTCGTTAATCATTATATGGCAGAGAATCAGGACGCCCTGACCCCTATTCTAATAATCATTGTGGGAAAGGTGCTATATCCGTATCTCCCCTGAACCGCGTGGATGCAATGCTGTTTGCAGAACGATGCCACGGTGGTGCTCCTGCGACCCATCCAGACGTGCGAGCAACATATTGGCTACGAGCGTACCGATCTTGTTGATATCCTGTGCAACCATCGTGATACCAGGATTCAATAAGTCGGCCATAGGAATGTCATCGAAGCCAACCAGAGCAATCGAGGATTGCAATTTTAGAGTTTTGAGCGCAGCGACCGCACCAATTGTGATTGTATTGCGGGCTGTGAATAGAGCGGTCGGGGGATTAGGAGATGAGAAGAGTTTCAGTACTGTTGCTGTCGCTGCTTGCTCAGTCCGCACGACATGAATCAGAGAATTATCTATCTCGATTCCTGAGGTGCGCAACATATCAAGGTAGCCATCTCGTCGATCACTGGCGGTCGGGATAGACAGATCATCGCAGATTATCGCAATGCGCCTGTGGCCGTGAGCTATGAGGTGCGCGGTTGCTTTGCGGGCGCCATCAACGTTATCAACAACTACATAGTCGGCTGAGAGATCGCGCGGAACACGGTCGACGACGACGACCGCAAAGCCAGCAGCCATTTCTGATTGCAAGTATGCCTGACTCGATGTAGCGGGCATCAAGAGCATACCGTCCACACGCCGCGCAATGAAGTTGTCGACAAGTTGTCGCTCCCGTTCAGCTTCTTCGTCGAGGCTGGCTGAGAACATAACAACCTTGTGGTCGCGCATCATATCATCGACCACACGTAGTAGTTTGGCGGAATAGTCGTTGCTCAAATCTTGCACGAGCAGTGCCACAGATTTTGTGCGTTGCCCACTGCGCAGGGTACTTGCCGCTAAGTTGTGGTGATACCGCAGTTTTTCGGCGGCCTGCTGGACACGTTCGACCAAATCCTGTGAGACGCCTTTTTCTCCATTGATGACGCGTGACACCGTTTTTAAGCTGACACCAGCGAGCGCAGCCACATCGTGCATAGTCGCTCGATTGACCATAGAGATTGTTACCTCTTTCCCCAATGTTCACGCGACAACAATATTCTGTGGGCGGCAACAGGCAGAGCACCTCAACGACGCCACAGAAGAATATATTCTCTCGTGCTTATCATAGCATATATATACAGGAAAAAGACAACTTTGTCAAAGAATTATAAATTTATTGTTTTTTCCTTGACATTTGCTCGACTCCCATGTATTATTATTATATTGACAACGTTGTCTAAAAGCATCGTTCAGTGGTCTCTTATTTAGTGGTTCTTCCGCGCATTTCGTGCTCAGCAATTCGACGATGACAAGAAGAGCCATATGCAGGCTGGAACTGAAAGCTTTTCACCGCTTCTTAGCATGGTTCCAGTAGAGAATCTGCCCGACCTGTTTCAGAGTCGCTCTCTTTTCTTGTATTTATTGCTGAGCACACAAAATGCGAAAGAACCTGTTTCGTGTGTAAGGAGTTCCAGTCCATGCAATCGCTGCTCACCTCTTTTCGTTCCCGTATGACAGGCCCTGGCTCTATTCTACTCGTATTCAGCATAAGTCTCATGCTTCTCCTGGCAGCCTGTGGTGGTTCTTCCGGCTCTACTACAGGCTCCGGCAGCAGCACGGGTGGAACGAGCAAAAAGACCATTGCTTTCGTGATGGGTGCTGAAGCTGACCCCTTCTTCAAGGCCATGAAGATTGGTGCTCAAGCCGAAGCTACCGCTCAAGGTGTGAATTTGATCTGGCAAGGTGATCCTTCCGTCTATTCGCCTGCTACCCAGATTCCCTACGTCGATCAAGTGCTCGCTCAACACCCCGACGGTCTTGTCCTCATTCCGACTGATCCTGATGCGTTGCAGCCAGAAGTGGTGAAAGCAACCAGCATGAATATCCCGGTGGTGAATGTTGATACGCATGTTACAGACTTGGGTCATGTGTTGTCGTTCATTACTGGTGACAATACTGATGGTGGCACGAAAGCCGCCGACGCGATGGCGACCGCTATGAATTACCAGTCTGGCAAATCCTATCAGGTCGTTGTTGGCCTTACCTCTCCCACCGCTACCACAAATGTTTCGCGCCTCAATGGGTTCAAGCAGCAAATCGCCGCAAAATATCCTGGTATTAAAATTGTCGATGTTGCCTATTCCCAGTCACAGGCATCCGTCGCGAACACCAACGTCAGCAACTGGTTGACCAAGTATCCAAGTCTCAATGGAATATTCGCTATCGATGGGACGAATGCAACGGGTGCATCTGCAGCATTGCAAGCTAAAGGACTGGTTGGGAAAGTCGCGCTGGTTGGCTATGATGCGTACCCAGCCAATGTCGCTCTGCTAAAGCAAAAAGTGTTCACCGCGCTGATCGCCCAAGATCCTGCGACCGAAGCCAAGATGGCTATTGATGACTTCATGACGTACTTTAAGCAGAACAACAGCAACAGTGGGATTACTGCCAAGGTTACGATCCCTAATGTCCTATTGACCGCGAGCACGTCAGACGCAGATTTGCAGAAGTATACCTACCCCTCATGATTTGAATGTAGTAAACTAGGAGATGAGGGAGCCACGAACTGTGAGGTCCGTGCTCCCTATGAAACCCCAATATCCCTTGGCGTTGGCCTGCATAGTTACCGAGCATTTGGAGTTTCCTTAACAGGTCAACCTGATCATTAGTATTGCACCGAAGCATATCGGGATTGGAGACACCGTGAGTGCCATTTCCCCTAATCGTCCTTCTCGGCGACTACTTAGACTCTTCGCGAATCAGCAGATCGTTCTGCTCATCGTGCTCGTAGCTCTGAGCCTCTTTTTCACCATCAATAATCCGCTCTTCTTCTCGAACAATGTCTTTGCCAATATCCTGCTCGATTGGGCACCGCTCGCGCTAATCGCGGTGGGGGAGACGTTTGTCATTATTTCAGGGGGCATCGACCTCTCAGTTGGCGCAATCACTGGGTTCTCGGGTATCATTGCCGCGTTTGTGATGCGTGACCTGACCTCCATACATTGGGGGGAAGCTGCGACCTTGCTCGTCGGTCTCCTGGTGACTATCGCTATAGGTGCCGGGCTCGGCCTCATCAATGGACTCTTAATCACCGCAACACGATTGGTACCGTTCGTTGCCACGCTCGTCATGCTTGGTGCAGCCGGGGGGCTGTCCATTGTCCTTACAGGTGGTGCGCCAATTGGAGGTGGTCCCGTCAACGCTATTCTTTTGACGGTGCCAGTCCTGGGTCCATTTTCCATTCCTGTCCTCATTGTTATATTGATCGTTGCTTATCTGGGTCTGATGCTGCACTTCTCGCGGTTCGGCAGGTATACCTATGCTATTGGCTCCAACGCGTTCGCGGCTAGAGTCGCGGGCATCAACGTCAATCGCCATCTTGTCATCATTTACATGCTTTCTGGCATCCTTGCAGGTCTGGCCGGTATGTTCTTCTATATCCGCTTAGCATCAGGCGCGCCGACCTCTGGTTTAAATAGTGAACTCGATGCTATTGCGGCGGTCGTCATTGGTGGAGTTGCGCTCTCTGGTGGTGTGGGTGTGTTCGGTGGGACGATTCTGGGTGCGCTGATCCTCACGACCATCACTAGTGGTCTGATCATTATCGGTGTGGCACCGGACTGGAAGCAAGTCGTGGTCGCTATTTTGATCGCATTCGCAGTCTTAGCGCAAAGTTTGCGCCTCACAAATAGGAGTGCCTCATGATTCCTGAAACCCAGTCTTCATCAGCAACACCACTCTACGAAGTTCGTGATGTGTCCAAATCCTACGGTTCAGTTGTTGCGCTCGACCACGCCAGCTTCGCTCTTCATGCCGGTGAAGTTGTGGGGCTTGTGGGCGATAATGGTGCTGGCAAATCAACGCTGGTGAAGATTCTCTCTGGTGCCTTGCAACCCAATAGTGGGAGCATTTTCCTGGATGGTGTCGAACGCTCGTGGCGCTCTCCGCGTGAAGCAATTGAGGCGGGCATCGAGACGCTCTACCAGGACTCTGGTTTAGCTCCGCATTTATCTGTGGGGGCTAATGTCTTTCTGGGTCGAGAGACTGTGCGTCCTGGCATACTTGGTTGGCTAGGCTTTCTAGCACAGAAAAGCATGAATGAGCAAGCGCACGCGGATTTGGAGCGAGTGGGGATAGCTGTTCCAAGCTCAAACCGATCCGTGTCACAACTCTCTGGCGGGCAACGTCAGGCGGTCGCCATAGGACGAGCGGTCGCATGGGCGCGCAAAGTCATTATCTTAGATGAGCCGACCAATCATCTGGGTGCTCGCCAATCGGGGGAAGTCCTCGAAGTGATCAAAGCGGCAAAGAGCAAAGGGCTGGGAGTCATCTTTATCTCACACACGCTGCCACATGTGTTGCAGGTGACGGACCGTATCGTCGTACTGCGCTTAGGCCGAGTTGTCAGCGATGCACCCACCTCCACCTTTAATGCGGATACTTTGCTTGGAACCATCACAGGACTGATTGAAACACAAGCAGAACGGCCTACTGCTAAGTAGTAGACTGTCAATTAGCATGTGGCAGGGAACCAGGGCACCCGCAAGGGGAATGCCCCTCCCATACATGGTGGCTTCTCAAGCGGGTTCGTGTGTGGTGGGGGCGTTTCCCATAGTTGAGCCAGGGCGCCCGCTGCCTGTATCATTGCCCGAATGCGGCTCGGGGACGC
>CAXTCR010000146.1:1338-10106 GCA_964242555.1 uncultured Ktedonobacteraceae bacterium | reverse complement strand
GTATATGGGAGGGGCATTCCCCTTGCGGGTGCCCTAGTCTGCATTGGAGCATTACGGTAACGCGTCTGCGGCAATTCCCCTTGCGGGTGCCCTGGTCTGCATTGGAGCATTACGGTAACGCGTCTGTGGCAACTCCCCCTTGCGGGTGCCCTGATGCCTACTCCTACGAAATCTGCGTCAGCAAATCATTCAACCTGTTGACAAACTGTACCGGGTCCTCCAATTGCTCACCCGCACTCAACACCGATTGATCGAAGAGCACATGCGCCCAGTCCGTGAAGCGCTGCTCATCCTGCACCTCTCTCAACTTGCGTACAAGTGCGTGAGTAGGATTAATCTCCAAGATCGGCTTCGTATTGGGAATATTCTGCCCAACCGACTTGAGCAAGCGTTGCAGGTTTGGGTCGATATCATACTCGCCCACAACCAGACATGCAGGCGAGGTTGTGAGGCGCGTGGTGACGCGTACATCCTTCACCTTGTCACTGAGCACCTTCTTCAGACGCTCGGTCAAGTCCACAGATTCCGAAGCGGCCTTTTCCTGCTCCTCTTTCTCCTGCTGGTCCTCCATCTTGCTCAGGTCAATCTCACCCTTCGAGACCGATTGCAGTGGCTTGCCATCGTACTCGTTGAGTTCGGTCCCCAACACATAGTCGACGGGATCGGACAGCAGCAGTACCTCGATGTCCTTCTTCTTAAAAATCTCCAGCAGGGGACTTTCCTTCGCCGCCGCGAACGTCTCAGCAGTAATATAGTAAATCTTGTCCTGCCCCTCCTTCATTCGATCCACATAATCCTGCAGCGAGACATCCTGCGTCTCAGAAGATGTATGGGTCGAAGAGAAGCGCAGGAGTTTGGAGATTGCCTCTTTATTCGTGGAATCCTCAGGAATGCCCTCTTTGAGCACCCGGCCAAACTCTTTCCAGAACGTGGCATACTTTTCCGGCTCGTTCTTGGCAAGATCGGCCAGCATTCCCAGCACCTTCTTCGTGGCGTTGGAGCGAATAATATCGAGCACCCTGTTCTGCTGCAATAGTTCGCGTGAGACGTTGAGCGGCAGGTCATTGGAGTCTACAATGCCGCGCACAAAGCGCAGGTAGTTCGGCATGAGCTTCTCAGCATCGTCCATAATAAAGACGCGCCGCACGTACAGCTTGACACCGTGTCTTCGCTCGCGTGTGAACAGGTCGAACGGTGCACGCGCCGGTATGTACAACAGCAGCGTATACTCGTAGTTGCCCTCCATGCGGCTATGTACATACGCCAGTGGATCCTCGAAGTCGTGCGAGATATGCTTATAGAACTCGTTGTAGTCTTCAACACTGATCTCGCTCTTGGGCCTTGCCCATAGCGCCGACGCCTGATTGACGCGTTCCTCTTCGCCCTTCTTCTCCTCGTCCTCGCTCTCCATCATAATAGGTATTGTGATGTGGTCCGAGTACGTGCGAATAATCGTGCGCAGTCGGTAGCCATTCAGCAACTCGTCTTCATCCGGGCGCAGGTGCAGCGTGACCTCTGTGCCGCGTCCCGGATGCTCGATATTCTCAAGCGTGTAGCTACCACGCCCATCCGACTCCCAGCGTACACCATGTTCCGCGCTTAGTCCCGCATGCCGTGTGGTCAGCGTCACCTTGTCCGCGACAACGAATGCTGAATAGAAACCGACACCAAACTGTCCAATCAGGTTGGCATCCTTCTTCTGGTCGCCGGTCAGCGATTGAAAAAACTCTCGTGTACCCGATTTGGCAATGGTGCCAATGTGCTCCACAACCTCTTCCCGCGTCATGCCGATTCCATTGTCGGCAACCGTAATCGTGCGTGCATCCTTATCAAACGAGATGCGAATTTTCAGATCGGTATCGTTCTCCGCCAACGCTTGATCCGAAAGCATATCAAAGCGTAGATGGTCTATCGCGTCCGACGCATTCGAGATCAGTTCGCGCAAAAATATCTCTTTGTTGCTGTAGAGCGAGTGAATCATCAAATCAAGCAGTTGCGTCACCTCTGCTTGAAAGCTCAAATTTTCTTTCTGTGCCTCGACAACCATTCTATTTCTCCCACAAGAGCAAGTTCCTATAGGCAAGAAACCATAGGGGCTTCAACGCCTGTTATGTATCCAAATCCACTACAATGTACCAAATTTTGCTCTAATTTTCAACATCTATTGAGGATAGGATCTCTACATAGCCTTCTGTTCCATTCACACGCACTCTCTGTCCGTCATGAATTAGCTTCGTGGCATTTTCTACGTTTACTACTGCAGGTACACCATATTCACGTGCGATAACTGCTCCGTGGGTCATCAGTCCACCAACTTCGGTGACGAGACCTTGTATGGAGACAAACAATGGTGTCCAGCTAGGGTCAGTAAAGGAGGTGACTAGTATATCTCCATCTTCTAGCTCAGCATCTTCCATGTGTAAAATGACACGTGCTCGTCCCTCTATCACCCCAGAAGAAACAGGAAGACCTACAAGAACTCCAGCGGGGAGATGTTCTCGTTTGTACTTCCCTGCAAGAATTTCACCATCAGACGTGAGAACACGTGGCGGAGTAAGTCTTTCATAGAATGTGTACTCGTCTTTCCTTTTGTTGATGATCTGGTAATCCAATGTATGGGTGCGTACCACTTCGCGAAGTTCTTCAAAGGTGAGATAGTAGACATCTTCTTTTTCAGAAAGAACGCCAACTTGTACGAGTTGTTCGGCTTCCTTCAATAACGCCTGCTTGTACACGAAGTAGCGACTAACCATGCCATACTTTGGATATTCACGATACCCGATGAAATTTCGCATGAGGCTAATCATGCGTTGTGTCTCTTCGGCTTTCTGCTCACCATGCGGTAATTGCTTCAGTCGCTCTAAAACCTCGTGTTCTTTTTTCAATGCTTCCTGTCGCCCTTGCTCAAATCTCCGTTTGCTTTCACCTGGTTCAAAGTTTTTGATGTTACTGAGAATCAGGGGAACAAGTGTTGTTGGTTTTTCGCTCCAGCGGGTTCTGGTGATATCGATTTCCCCGGCACAACGCATTCCGTATTTGTTGAGATATGTAGAGATAGCGGCCCGGGTTTCCTGGCCACCAGCAAACTTCACCAGTTGATCCAAAAAGTTCTCGTCTTGTACATGGTGTAAATACTCAATTACTTCTGGATAAGGGCGTATCGCATCTGCAACATCCAGTAGTGCCAGACCCATTTCTGAAGTGATATTGTTGAGCACAGACTGAGAAAGCGTATCAGCTACGTTTTTTTCGCCTAACCACTCCATCATGTTTTCATTGAGCCACGCTGACGCATTAATGGCAGCCATATACACAGACGAACTTTGTGGGTTAAAGAGAATCTTCTGTAATTGCGGAATATCTTCTCGAATGAAATCACATACATCCACTCCTGATTTCGTTTGAATGTTTTGTTTTAACTCTTCTATCGAGGTTTGACTCCTCATCATCAAGTCAACAACAATTGTTGAATCGTTTCCGGCTTGTGCTTGAATATCGGCAGACGACATACCCTTATGGCTTTTAATAGCACTTGGTTCTGTTTTATCGTTTGGGAACGATTTGATAAAATCTCCTCGCTCTATGATGGTCATAAGTGCGTCTTTTATGAGTGGAGCGTGTTGTCCCATGATATCTAATACAATTTCTCTACTGGCAGGTGAAGCCAGATTATGTGTGACATCAACAAACAACCTTCCACCAGCGGCAAACATGGGTCGGCCTGCTGTTAACTGCCAGAAAGAGATTCCCAATGGTTTCATGGCGTCAGTCATCATTTGTTGATGACCGACAGATATATACACGTGATTTTCCTGGTCATTAACTTCGGGAATGGGGTATAAAGTAGTGATTGGCCGACTCTGGACAAGAAAAAATGTATCATCAACCAGACACCATTCGATATCTTGTGGGCAACCAAAATGAGCTTCGATCTGTCTGCCCGTGCGTGCAAGTTGTAAAATTTGTGGTTCGGTAAGCGCTTGAGTCTTTTGCTGCTCAGGAGCGATCTGCCATATCTCTGTTCCGCCTTCTTTTCGTCCGTAGATAGCCAATTTTTTGGTTGCTATCATCTTCTCGATAACCTTGCCGTTCCGCACTTTATAGCTATCAGCATTCACCATGCCAGAGACCACGGCCTCACCAAGTCCGAAACTGGCATTAATGGATACCACCTTCCTATTAGAAGTGATTGGATCGGCAGTGAACAAAATCCCTGCCGCCTGCGGGTAGACCATTTTCTGGACGACCACCGCCAGAAGGACCGTGTTGTGGTCGAACCCGTTCTGCATCCGGTACAGCACCGCACGGTCCGTAAAGAGCGACGCCCAGCACTTGCTAATGCGCTTTAGGATCGCCTCTTTTCCAATAATGTTCAAATACGTATCCTGCTGTCCTGCAAAGGATGCCGTTGGCAGGTCCTCTGTCGTAGCACTAGAACGCACAGCATAGGCATTGCTCTCACCTAATTTTGTAATAAAATGTGTAATAGCTTTCTCAATATCCTTTGCCATGACTGTGCCTTCGATGACGGCGCGTAGCTTTTTACTGATTTCCCCGATTCTCTCCCTGTCCTCCACCTTTAAAAGGGAGAGCTGCGCTAGCAGATCATGAAACTCTGATACTTGACTGATCGTTCGTTTATATGCTTCGGTAGTAACACAGAAGCCCTCCGGTACCTGTATCCCGTCAATTTTGGACAGTTCTCCCAGGTTCGCGCCTTTTCCCCCGGCAATCATGAGTTTTGTTTTGTCAATATCCTGAAAACCAAGAACAAAGGAACTCATATGTTTTTCTCCTTTATGATCATTCATAACATCTCTTTCACTTTCATCGCTAAAGGACTCCTTAGTATAGGGGAAAGGACGCAAAAAAAAAACGTCCAAAAGGACGATGTGCTAGTAGACAGGAGATGATACAATAAAAGTGAGAAAGAACACACTCCTTTTTGATTTCAGAAAACTCCCCCTTACAAATAGGTACTAAACACCTAAACCGCTTCTCCTTCGTGTATATATGTATAATCCCTTGTGGAGCATAACATAGAAAGAAGAGACAACGTGCAACAAACAACTGAACGACCAGCAGAAGCAAGTGGAACACTAACCCTTGGCGGAGACGTACAGGTCTATCGCCTCGGCTTTGGTGCCATGCGCGTCACCGGCGACGGCATCTGGGGACCCCCAAAGGACAAACAGGAAGCTATTGCGGTGCTACATCGTGCCCTCGAATTGGGCATCAACTTGATAGATACAGCCGACTCCTACGGACCGGAGGTCAGCGAGTCCCTGATTGCCGAGGCACTCTATCCCTATCCAAAGGGGCTTGTGATCGCGACCAAAGGCGGACTGCTCCGAACAGGCCCAGGAGAGTGGCCACAAGATGGCAGGCCCAAACACCTGCGTGAGGCGTTGGAGGGCAGCTTAAAACGTCTGCGCCTCGACACCATCGACATCTACCAGTTCCATCGCCCCGACCCCAAAGTCCCGTTCGAGGACTCAGTCGGCGAAATCGCGAAAATGAAGGCCGAAGGCAAGATACGCCACGTCGGTCTCTCCAACGTCACCTTGGAGCAACTCGCTCAGGCACAAAAGATCGTGCCGATTGTCACCGTACAAAATCACTACAATCTCTCGAAGCGCGTGTCTGAACAAATGTCGGAGCAGCAATCAGAGGAAATGGTCGATACCTGTGCGCGTCAAGGCATTGGCTTTATCCCCTGGAACCCGCTCTCAACCGGCGAACTCGCGAAGCAGGGCGGTCCACTTGACCAGATCGCCAGACAGCGCAATGCACAACCCAGCCAGATCGCGCTTGCATGGCTCCTGCATCGCTCCAGCACCATGCTTCCAATTCCCGGCACCTCCTCAGTGCAACACCTCGAAGAGAACGCGCTGGGCGCAACAATCAAATTGACACAGGAAGAATACGACGCAATAGATAAGAGCAGCAAATAGAAAGGTGCCCCTTGCGGACGCAACCGCGTCCGCAAGGGGCACCTTTTTATTTGTTTGCCTCTTGCAACAAACACGCAATCAATCCCGTCCAACCAGTCTGGTGATTTGCACCAATCCCCGCGCCATTATCTCCATGAAAATACTCATAGAAAAACAGCAGATCACACCAGTAAGGGTCCTGCTGAAACTTCTGTACGCTACCATGCACCGCCCTGCGTCCCTGCTCGTCACGTAGGAAGATATGCGCCAGTCGCTTCGAAATTTCCACCGAAACCTCTTGCAGCGTCATATGCGTGCCTGAGCCTGTGGGAAACTCGACTGTAAAGCTATCGCCATAAAAGCTATGGAATACTTGTAACGCATGGATCAGCAGATAATTCATCGGAAACCATATCGGTCCACGCCAATTCGAATTGCCCCCAAAGAGTCCCGTTGTCGACTCCGCAGGTTCATAGTCCACCGTGTACGTCATCCCTCCCAACTCTAACGTGTAGGGATGATCCTTGTGATAACGTGAAAGCGCACGAATGCCGTAGTCCGACAAGAATTCCGATCCATCGAGCATGTACGTCAAGATGCGTCCTAGCTTCTCTCGGTTGACAAGTGCCAGCAGTAGGTTCTCGCCCTGCGCCGTTTCCTCCGTCGTCTCGATATGGTTGCCTGTATCCTCCCAATTGTTGATGAACCATTCCATACGCCGTTTAAAGTTTGGCAAGCGGTCGATTAAATGAGAGTCCAGAATAGAGATCCCAATGAGAGGCAGCAAGCCTACCATTGAGCGCACCTGTAAGGGCGTATGTGCTCCATCACTACGGTGCAGGACATCATAATAAAATCCATCTTGCTCATCCCAAAGCTGTAGGCCATCTGGACCCATATCGTTCATTGCATGCGCAATATACACAAAGTGCTCAAAGAATTTACTGGCAATGTCGGCATAGTCAAGGTTATCCTGCGCAAGTTCCAGCGCGATTGTGAGCATATTCAGGCAGTACGCGCCCATCCAACTTGTACCATCTGATTGCTCAAGAAAGCTCCCATCGGGCAGTTGCAGGTTACGGTCAAATACTCCTATGTTGTCCAGTCCCAGGAAGCCTCCCTGGAACACATTCTGCCCCATGTAGTCCTTGCGGTTGACCCACCACGTAAAGTTTAGGAGCAGCTTTTGAAATATCCGCTCTAAAAACGCGCGATCCCCCGTTCCCGTACGTTCCTTCTCAAGCCTGTACACCTGATACGAAGCCCACGCATGCACAGGCGGATTTACGTCCCCAAAAGCCCATTCGTAAGCAGGTATCTGCCCATTCGGATGCATATACCATTCGCGCAGCAGCAAAATAAGTTGCTCTTTGGCAAATTCGGCGTCGATCAACGCAAAAGCCACGCAGTGAAATGAGAGGTCCCACGCTGCATACCATGGGTACTCCCACTTGTCAGGCATCGAGATCACGTCCTCGTTAAAAAGGTGTGTCCAATCGTGATTACGTCCATGCAACCGTTGTGCTGGCGGTGGCGGCTCGGCAGGATCGCCCGCCAGCCACGTCTTGATATCATAGTAGTAGTACTGCTTGCTCCATAGCATGCCCGCTAAGGCCTGCCGTTGCACTCGCCGCGCATCCTCCGACTGACCCGGCGTCAGCACATCCGCGTAAAATTCGTCCGCCTCTTGTATCCGTTGTGTGAAGGTGTCCGAGAATGTCTGTGCAAAGGGCGTCAGGTTGTTGGGGTCACTATTGCTGAAGCGTAGTTCGACCGTTTTTGCCTCACCTCCCGCAAGCGAGAGATGGTAGTGCGCCGCAACCTTCGTTCCCTTCTGTGCTGGATTGATGGCATCCTGTTTCCCATGCACAACATACTCGTGAATACCGTCCTTCACGTAGGGACTCGCGTTCGGCGTGTTATACAGTCGCTCCGTATTCGTATCGTTCTCCGTAAACAGCAGTGTTGGCTCTTCGTTGGCGTAAAACCAGCGCGTCCCGTAGCTCTCATTGACCACCTTTACCGTCTTATGCGCCGGAAACGCCATATGCTCGTAGTTACTGAGTGTTGGACGTGTCGTGTGAGAGTCCCACGACCAGATATTGCGAAACCATAGCGTCGGCAGCAAATCCAGGCCCGCCGTCTCTGGCCCTCGATTGACAACCGTGATGCGCATCAGAATATCCTCTGGTCCAGTCTTCGCATATTCCACAAACACATCGAAATACCGGTTCTCGTCAAAAATACCCGTATCAATCAACTCGTACTCAGGTTGCTGGCGACCCCGGCTCGCGTTTACCTCTATTAGCTCTTCATAAGGATAGGCGGCCTGCGGATACTTATACAGGTATTTCATATAGGTATGCGTGGGCGTGTTGTCCAGATAATAATAGTACTCTTTCACATCCTCCCCGTGATTGCCCTGCGGCCCCGTCAAGCCAAAGAGTCGCTCCTTCAAAATAGGGTCACGTCCATTCCACAGAGACATTGCAATACAAATCTGCTGGTGTCGATCACAAATACCCGCCAGACCATCTTCGCCCCAACGGTACGCCTTCGAGCGTGCCCAATCATGTGGTAAATAATTCCATGCATTCCCATCCGCGCTATAGTCCTCGCGCACCGTACCCCATGCCCGCTCGCTCACATAAGGCCCCCAGCGCTTCCAATAAACACTGCGCTCCTTATCCTGCTGCAGCCTCTCACCCTCTGCCGTCATATATATGTCTATTCCCTTCTCAGTATCTCCCTCATACGCTCACAAAATGTTTCTCACATGCATCATATAACAACCACGCAATATGCCCTAAAGCCTATGTAAAGGGCAAGTGCAAG
>CAXTCR010000146.1:0-1238 GCA_964242555.1 uncultured Ktedonobacteraceae bacterium | reverse complement strand
TCCAGAAGCGTGATAAAATGGAGGTGTTATATCCATCCGGGACGGATGGATTATTAAGAGAATGAGGAGTACAAAACTATGGACGATACAGAATTGATGCATCGTATAGACAGTCTAGTCAAGGAAGAACATGCGCTGGAGCAGCGTGGTGAGGACGAAGGCGGCTTGTCTGCCGAAGAGCACCAGCGTATGAAGGCACTTGAAGTGAGTCTCGATCAGTGCTGGGACCTTCTACGCCAGCGCCGTGCTCGCCGCAATGCTGGCCTGAACCCCGACGATGCACAGGTCCGCGACGAATCTATCGTCGAACATTTCCAGCAGTAAAGAGACGCATCAACAAGGTATCAACGTAAACTTGTTGATGCGTTTCTTGCCGCTATACCTTGCACTACATCTACAGACAACGCTAAAATATTATAAATAAAAGTATTTGCATACCCCATGAGGAAGGATAAATACACATGGCAACCGAGATTCAGTCGTCGCAAGGCGTAGATTTTTATCTGATGGACGAGCTACTCACCGCAGAGGAGCGTGGTATTCGAGACAAGGTACGCGACTTCTGTGATCGAGAGGTTATTCCCATTATCAATGATTACTGGGAGCGGGCCGAATTCCCCTTCGAGCTAATTCCCAAACTTGCCTCCCTGAACATCGCAGGTGGTGCGATTAAAGGTTATGGCTGCCCAGGAATGAGCTTCATCGCATCTGGCCTCATTGCACTCGAACTAGCGCGTGCTGATGCCAGTGTCTGTACCTTCTTCGGCGTGCATTCCGGTTTGGCAATGTCCTCGATTGATATGCTTGGCTCAGAGGAGCAGAAGCAGCGTTGGTTGCCCGCAATGGCCCGCATGGAAAAGATTGGTGCGTTTGGCCTGACCGAGCCAGATCATGGCTCCGATGCAGTGGCTTTGGAAAGCACAGCCCGTCGTGTTGGAGACGAATACATCCTTAATGGCTCCAAACGCTGGATTGGCAATGCATCGTTTGCCGATGTGGTAATCATCTGGGCGCGCGACGACGACGGCAAGGTCGGCGGCTTCTTAGTAGAGAAGGGTACGCCCGGCTTCGAGGCAACGGTGATGACGGGCAAGGTCGCCAAGCGTGCCGTGTGGCAGGCCGACATCAAAATGACCGATGTACATGTGCCCGCTGCGAACCGTCTCGCGAAATCATTTAGCTTCAAGGATACGTCAAGCGTCCTAACCGCCACACGTTCTGGTGTGGCATGGGAAGCA
>CAXTCR010000145.1:0-10121 GCA_964242555.1 uncultured Ktedonobacteraceae bacterium | reverse complement strand
TTTGATGGCAGAGAAGTAACGGTTCGTCGCCATTCTGGACCGCCGGCAATAACGAGAGTTCCTCCATGATGAACCCACTGCTGTAATGCATCGAGTTGTCCCGAACTCAGAGTGCTCGTCGTAAAATTGTCCAGAACAAGTAGATTGAAATTATCCAGTGTGGCTGCGCGCTCTGGCATTGTTGTCGCATTCAAGGGTTCCACAATCATGGAAGAGGCTTGTCCTGGAAGTGTAAGTCCACTTAACGAGCCAAAGCTATTGCTTGTATCGGAAAGCACACCTACAAAAAATTCACTACTTTGCAGGGTATTAAGCCTCGTAATCTGAGGTGTGCCAACTCTTTGTCCATGTGTGTCAAGCAATGTAACTGTCACATTCTGTGCTACTCCTGGAGTGCCAAAAGAGAGGGGAGCATAGAGCGTAACTTGTTTCTTCGAGTCAGTTGGTAACGTAATAGGTGTTCGGTAGGTTGCTATAGTACTCGTGTTGTTGGCACCTGAAAATTGTGCAGGAACATCAACAGCGATTGTGCCTGTGAAGTCTGATCCCGTATTTTGTAGTGTTACATGTACAGGAACCCAGTTACCATCGCGGAAGCGCGAACTAAAGCCCATGCTTACTCTAAATGTTACATCATCGGCTGCTGTGTGCATAACAGAGGTTGATCTTCCATGCGCAAAGACGTGTTGTGGAAGAATAAGCAGTGAAAGAGCAAAGGTGACACAGAGAATACATTGTAGGTAGCGTACAGGGCGAGGCCATTGGAACGTGTATGCCATATTTTTTCTGCGCCTCTCTTAATAGTCAGAATAAATAGGTGGCGAAGGAAAACGAGCTGTAATGTTGTGTTCTTCTTGTTTTTATTATAGAGCTATCTATTTAGACGTATTACAGCAGTAGTTTGTTGCAGTCATGTGCCTTACGGGTAGACTCCAACACCCTCTCAAAAGTGACCAATCCAAGAAAAAAGAGGGCAGTAAATAGCACAAATAAAACGGGTCAAGGTCAGAAGCAAAAACGCATGACTTTCGAGGAGCGCGAGAGCAGGACAGACAAACAGGTGTTCTGTACAAGGGAAGCTGGAAAGGGCGACCTCAAGCAGCAGTGCCACCTTCGCGTCAATTTCCAACGAAGCTACTCGCGTGCTGGCTGCACTCTCCCCGAGCATATGCAGATGTGTGGAATCTTGTATTAGCGCTGGTGGAGGAACACTTCGCTGTTGTGCAAGAGCTGCTTTTGCAGAAGTAGACCAATCGAAAAATGTATCGGGAAGGACAGCGACGAGAGTCGTAATGAGTTTTGCCGCAGAGAATTGATTTTTGTCGATATATCCTCTTGCACCTTGTTCGCGTGCATAGCGGATATCAAGAGGCGTATTTTTGCTGCTTAAGATCACAATAGGAAGTTCATGCCGATACTGGAGAGCAAGTTTTCTGCAAAGGGCAAAACCGTTTGCGTCTTTCTCTTGCGGAAATACAAGCTCAAGAAGCAGACAATCAGGCTTTGAACGTGCTATGCGTTGCAGACCTTGCTTGCTGTCACGATAGGCTTCGGCAAGACAATGTACGGAACGAAGTATTTCGAGAACTCTCGTGCATACAGTTTCACTATCATCGATCATGAGTATCTGTGGCGACTGCATTTCTCTTCACTCCTTTGTGCAACACACATGCTTGCCGCTTCCTGGGTGTTTTCTTAAAAGGGTATTTGAGATAAAAAGAGGAACAATCTCTCATATTGCTCCCCCTTTTACACTTTTATACAGGGAAAGCCGTTCTTAAGGAGAACTCTAAACAGCTTCTCGTTGTTTCCCGGTCCATTACTATTCGACCCCCAAAGTTCATTCTTTGACTGGACAAAGGGGTCCACTATACGCTACATTACAGGCGATACATTGGTAGTGGACGCTGTAAACAATATGCCAAGGAGAGTTCTATGTCTGAGGAGACCAACACTCACACTCAACTCGATAGACAACGTCTTCAAAACGGTCCTATCACTCTTTTCTTTAGAATGGCCGTTCTGGAGAAGGACCTTGCATGGTTTCGCCAGCAAAACTATCATGTTGTGACATTTGACTGCCTCCTCTGGAAGTCAGAAGAAGACTTCTTTACAGATATGCATCTAAAACTCGGCACTGCTGCCAGACGGAGTCTGGATGCATTAGATGATGATCTTTATGACGCTTGTCTTAATGCAATACATTCTCCTCAGAAACGCGGAGTAGTTCTAGTCTTTCTTCGCTTTGATACCTTTACAACTCGTCATCCTCAACTTGCACAGATTGTACTTGAGATCATCGCAAAAAACTCTTACTGCCTTTTACTTGACTCCTACCAGCTAATCGCTCTGATCCAGTCTGATGATCCAACACTGTCCTTTGAACCTATAGGTGCCCACTCCGTTTCATGGAATTCTTATGAAGCGTTCTATAAAAACAGAGGACTGAAAAACACAGGACTGTAAAGACGAAAAACCTTTTCTATCTTGCTTATAAATTCACGTCTGTATTCTGCTCGCCATTGCCATTCTGTGAGAGAAAGCCAATCGTATGATGAGGGAGGAGCAGGAGGCCCAGGAAACCCGCGAGTACCTTCAGAGCAGAGGAGAGAAACCCGCGCCAGAGATATGCTACGATCGTCCTCAACGGTAGCTGCTCTTCTTTAGTTGGATTATGAGGGGGCTTCTTTCGACCTCCTTGGTGCTTAAGCAACCAATCTAAAGTGCTAAGCAGACCGTAAAGCAGGATGCCGAAGAGTGCGCTGAGCAGAGTAAAATGACCACCACGATTAAACAAATTGAGCAAGATTACGATACTGATGCCAAGCACCAACGCGATCATGGCGCGACCAATAGGGTTGAAGGAGTTGCCGTCTTCAGGCGTTACATTTGCTTCTGGTCCCATGTCTATTCCTCCTTTATTTAGCATAAGCTAAATAATTTTTTGTCAGCATCTAGGGTCACTCTCATTCCTGTTCGTTGCCCGTCCAGCAGGTGAACGGCGTCAGTAGAACGCTTGTATCTGTGCACTCAAAGCGCACCACGTCTATCCACAGCTCGCCCGCACCTTCTATTGAGAAGTTGCAATTGATTATAGCAGAATGAAAATGACCTAAATGATTTGTCCTGCAATCCGATCAATCACACGATTTCGACTAACATAGGTTCGATATGGTAGTCGGAATAGACCATATCTCTCATACATATCGGTCCTCTACCACTTTTCCCCTGCTTCCTTGAGGTCCTGAAGAGAAAATGGCCTTGAGCGGTCCCATATCAAAGCGGGCATCATCAAACCGACACTCTTGAATGGTCCTCTTCCTGCTGGTGTATTCCAGGTTTGAGATAACTCACTGACATACTTGTGGCCTGACGGGCGTATCCAGATAAATGTACGCTCATCCTTGATTCCTCGGACAGCGACATCCACCACCTTAGGGAAAGTGCCGTCTCGATAGAGAAAGGGGATGACCTCATCCAGAGACAATTCTTTCCCGTGTTGTCCGAAAGCTGCGAGACCCACATAGAGCAACGTTGGAAGGGACTCAGAAACTTCCTGTTGCGCTTCTTTTAAGGCTACCACGATGCACTGGTCGAGTAGTTGCCGTATCGTTTCTTCAGTCACCGTTGGCATGGAATACTCCTTATCTGTTAATTAACGATTTCTATAAAGCGTTTGACTGTTTGACTGGCCTCAATCAATTGTGCGCGATTATTGGGGATAAAGAATGGACACTTGATACTGAGAACTTGCCTTCTCTCTTTTTAGCGTATCACCCATGAAGAATAGAACACTAAGCCTCTTCTATCACCCATTCCACATGATGCGCTTCACTCACACTTGGCATCTCCAGTTTATCGAGCAGGCGATAGATGATGGGTTCGGGGACACTGGCGGTGCGGGCACGGTTCCGGCTTAGGATGTCCGCGAAGGGGGCTTCGATGTAGACAAGGCGGGTGCGCGCGTGATAGTCGAGGGCGAGATCAAGAACGCGGTTGCGCATCATATGCGTGATATTGGTGGCGTTCCAGACAAATGGGCATTGCTTACGCAGGAGTTCCCTGGCGCGCTCACGAGCTATCTGTACAATCCGTCCCTGATCCTCGGTGGGACTCACATCTGATTCGCGGCGGATGGCGTCTAGCGAGATAACTGGCCAGTTCGGCAGGTGCTTGCGTTGCCAGGTATCCTTGCCCACACCGGGCAGGCCAGCCATCACGAGAACCTCACCACGTGTATCGTCGTAGGCCACATAGTCGGGGTCGCCACGTTCACTACGTAGATAGACGAAGCGGCTGTACTCATTGGCGAACGCTCGTGGAGCTGTGTAGTAGGCCTGCTCCTTGCAAAATTCGCGGAACAGCTCCACGCGATCCAGCAGTTCCTGCTGATCTGAGCATATGCGCCCGCGTACATCGACCTCGGCCAGCAGCGCGAGCTGGTCCAGCCGCACATTCTGGCTGGCTTCGATGACCAAGCGCGCTGGATCAGGCCTGTCCAGAAATTGCAGCGGTAACCCATGCCAGCGCACCAGCGCGGCGACCTGCTCACGTATCGCGAATGGCGTGGGCGTAGGCAACTCCTCGCCCAGCCAGAGTAGGCAGCGCACTCTCTTCTCGCCCTTCTTCGCGTGCCCACGCGAAGAGATATGACCATCACTCTCGGCAACCGTGCAAGCAGGCTTGCCAGTATCGTGGAGCATGGCCGCGGCATGGAGTGCTTGCTGATCCACCGGTGCCAGTGCTTGCCACTCGTCGAGAGCCAGCAGTGTCTCAGTGACCATACGTGTATGGATCAATACATCGCCCTCGGCATGGAACAATGGATCTTGTGGCACCTCATCCATAGCGTGCAGCCACGAGAAGCGAGCTTGGAGAGCGGACAAAGACTACGTAATGCGGGATAAACCATCCCGCATTACGTGGTCTTTTGAAAAGAGGATGCGTCAGAAGAGCAGCAGCTATGCAACCACCCGTTCAAAACGTTGCCCCTCGATGACCGTCACCAGGGTCAATGTGACCACTGAGGGCGAGCTACTCTTCCAAGGAAGCTTCCAGAGCACTTTGCCATCGTGTTTGCGTATGCCATAGATGGAGTGGACCAACGTCATTGGATTCGGGTGCAACACCTCCTCAACAAGGAGGATGTCTTGTGTACTGCTTCCACTGAACTGGCTTGGCTGCAAGCTCTGTACGCACCACTGATCCCTTCCAGTCATGCCATTAAGCGAGCAGAGCTGTTTGGGTCCCAGTGGATCATCGTCAGGACCGTACCCTTTATACCCATAGAGGTCCTGCTCACCAAGCAGCGTGATCTGGTTGTAACTCTGTTGCCGTTGCCACAATTGCTTGCCAGTGCTCACGTTGAGGGCGAGCAACAGTGATTGGGTGGGAGAGCGCAAGTTCTGCCCATTTAAGTAGAGGATCGTGCCGAGTTGCACAGCCCGGATTTGCTCCATGTTAGGAGGCATGGATGCCGTCCAGATGATGTGACCGCTTTTACCATCAAGGGCTTGTACGCTTGCTATTGGCGTTAGAGAGTCCCCAGACGCTTTCGCTGGGACTTGTTTGAGGACAGAAAGCTTCTGCTCGTGGACGAGCAACGAGAGCGACCAAGCCGGATGCCCAGAATACGACTTCTCCCACAAGACCTGCCCAGTGTTGGCTCCTAGCATGATCACCGACACGCCTTCATTGCCTGAAGACGTGAGCTGCCCTTTGAGCAAGGAGATGGCTTGCGGTGTCACCACAGAGTCCATCAAGAATGATTTGGGGTCCTTGTAGCTCCACAAGACTCGCCCATCAGTGATGCGTAGTGCCTGGAGTTTCGTCCCATCCCCAAGCAGGTAGAGCTTGCCTGCACACACAGGGATCGCCGAGATGCCTTGTGATTGCTCCTCATGCTGCCAAAGAGCATGACCATCACGTGTATCGACCGCGAGTACCAAGGATCGCTGTGAACTTTGGCTGGCGATATACACTACTCCATCGACAAGCTGTTGTTGGCTCGATTGGTACATTGCAGTTATCTTCACCGGCGCTTTCGTCCACAAGAGCTTGCCAGTCGCAATCTCGAACGCGCTCACATGCAGAGTTGAAACTCCCTAGTTGTTATCTGCGTCCGTTGCCACCGCGTCCCAACTCACTGCATAGGCTACCCTACTTGTTCTCATACCCTTTGCGATGCCCTGTGCAGGACAACTGCTTTGTACCCCTTGTGTAGGAGTATCTTGCATTCCTTGTACTGAACTGGTCACGTTGTCCTGAGAGGCACATCCTATGAGCAAACAGGGAAGGAGGAGACTCCAGAACAGTCCCTGTTTGAGAGGGAGAGAGAAAAAGCACTTCATCGTTTTGCTCCTGTAGACACAAACTGAGTTCTCACTAGCATATCGCATGTGAGCTAGTGTACGTGCTCATCTCTCCGACGGTATGGGTCATTTGACATATTTTGCACGAGACAAGAGTGAAAAAGGAAAAGTGCTTCATCAAATTGTGTACGCATGATATGAAGAACATAGAAGTTAAGAGAAGGTAGTAGCTCTTAGCAATGCCCCGTTTTGTGTCTTGGCAGAGCGTGCCACTATACGAGGTAGTGTATCAGGCAAAGCATACAGGCAAAAACCGAGTGTGTGTAGCGTCGACTCATGCCTCTGAATCATTGGTTTTGATAGCTGGTTGATCTGTAACACGTCAAAGTGTTTGGTGGTGATACAATCAGGATAGGGATGGAGGGGATGTGCGTCATATTTTAGCGAGCATACAGAGGATGGTATTGTGCAGCTGCGTATTTTCTTTAATCCGGTTGATATGTCCGTTGTGGAGATAGGGCAGAATGATATTTACATTGTCATTGATCTTATTCGCGCAACTACGACGCTGACCACGCTATTTGATAGTGGTGCGGCACGTGTGTATGCGGCGAATTCGCTTGAGCAAGCTCGGGAGGCGGCGAAACGCTTTCCACACCGCTTGCTCTGCGGGGAACGCGATGGCTTGCCTATCGCAGGCTTTGACTATGGCAACTCGCCTGCCCAATTTGCGCAATTAGACCTGAGTGGGCGTGAGCTGATTTTAACCACGACCAATGGTACCCGCGCCTTTTATGCCTGTCCCCCGAAAAGCTTCCGGCTGGCGGGCTGTTTTTATAATGCGCAAGCGGTAACTGCTCGTTCACTAGCGCTTGCGCAGCAGGAAAAGAGCAATGTCGTCATCGTTTGTGCTGCTGAGGCTAACTATTTTGCGCTCGACGATGCGACCTGCGCGGGCTATCTCGCGCTAGAGATACAACGACAGCATCCTACAATCGAAGGTGGGGATGACACACGAGCGGCTCGGGCACTCTATGAAGCCTTCGCACCACCGAAACTGGCGAGGTATGCACACTCCGCGCAAGCAATTATCGAGAAGGGCCTCGGTCACGACATCGACTACTGCATGAGGATTGATGGCAGCACAACCGTTCCTATGATTGTAGGACAGGAGGAGGAGACGGGATTGCTGATACTCCAAAGGGGCAGCTAACAAAAAAGAAGATGACGCAGAGTAATCTCCGCGTTATCTTCTTTTTGTGCATTTTTAGCGTTCGATTGGTGCACCAATTAAGCTGCCCCACTCGGTCCAGGAGCCATCGTAGTTGCGAACGTCGGGATAGCCCAGCAGGTAGTTCAGCGCGAACCACGTGTGGCTGCTGCGCTCACCGATACGGCAATAGGTGATAACCTCTTTATCGGGAGTGACGCCTTTGCCCTCGTAAATGGCGCGCAACTCGTCCGCCGATTTGTAGGTTCCGTCGGGGCGTACCGCTGTCGCCCAAGGCACATTCGCTGCACCCGGAATGTGGCCGCCGCGCTGTGCACCCTCCTGTGGCATGTTCGCGGGGGCTAGCAGCTTGCCGCTGTATTCATCGGGGGAGCGTACATCGACAAGGGCGACATTGGATTGACCAACTGCTCCGAGCACCTCATCGCGCAACACACGGATTTCCTTGTGCGGAGTCTCCGCTTGATAATTTGTGTGCTCGTAGGAGGGAACCTGTGTCGTGATCTCACGCTTGTCCGCCAGCCATTTGACGCGTCCACCGTCGAGCAAGCGAACATCGGGATGACCGTAGTATTTGAAGATCCACAAGGCCCACGTTGCGAACCAGTTATTGTTATCGCCATACAGCACAATCGTCGTGTCTTTGTCCACCCCTGCCTGACTCAGCAACGACTCTAAGTGCGCTTTATCTAAAGGTGAGCGCACAATCTGATCTTGTAGTTCTTTCTGCCAGTTAAAGCCAACCGCGCCCGGGATGTGTCCCTGCTCATAAGCACTGGTGTCGACATCAACCTCGATCAAACGGACTTTGGGATCGTGCAGATGTGCCTCGACCCAATCTGCGTCCACTAAAACCTCTGGATGCGCGTAGCCTTTGTTCTCCGACATATGTATCTCTCCTGAATGCTTGCGTACTAATGGTGTAAAAATATTTGTCTTAGTATTTTGATAGTCATAACACAGAGCACGTAAAAGATAATTCCCTTACGCAATGTAATCAAGTGACATAGTATAAGCACCAACCGTTAGTAGTAACGATAACAGATATCTGTTATGTATTAAATTTATTGAAATCATTATTTTAGATTATACATTTGTAGGTTAAAGAGATGGTATAGTAATGGCAAGAATTTATCCCTGCTTGCAACGGTCGCTTGCGAGCAAGATGTAGAAAGAGAGTCGCAAATCATGCCTTCTCGTCCTCCGGAAGCGTCTATTCCGCACATGCGCTCTACGCTCTCCTTGCTATGTGTTGGCATTCTTACGGTGCTGCTCACAGCATGCGGTGGCAGCACATCGCAATCGTCGAGTAGTAGTGGACCTACCCTTGCTACCAAACAGGTACTTACCTTTCCAAATGTCGGCATCAGCGATCTTGGGGTGCTTGATCCTTCTCAGGGGCCAGATGCAAATTCAGCACTTGCTGTTGGTATGGTGTACTCTGGTTTAGTACGTACTGATAAGAACTTAAATGTGATTCCAGATCAAGCGACGTGGCGTATTTCTGATGACAAGAAGACGTACACATTTAGCATCAAGCCAAACGTTGCTTTCTCGGATGGTACGCCTGTAACGGCGCAAGCATACGTCTACACGTGGACGCGTGCGCTCTTGCCCGAGGTTGCCTCACCAATTGCCTCATTTTTTGAAGCACCTATCGCGGGTGCTGATGCAGTAGCAAACGGCAAATCAAAGACACTGAGTGGGGTCAAAGCGATTGACGACCATACCCTGCAAGTCACATTGACGCAGCCCACAGCGTACTTTCTTTCGGAGCTAACCACCTCAATCTTCTTTGCGCTTAATCAGAAGGTGATTTCGCAGTATGGTCAGAAGAATTGGACGCAGCATGCTGAGGGCGCTGGCATTGGAACGGGTCCATTTATGATTAAGGCGTGGAACCACAACGCGCAAATGGTCCTTGTACCCAACCCGCACTATTATGGAAACAAGACAAAATTGACGGAAGTGAACATGATTTTCGTCAAGGAGAATTCTACGGCATTCAAAGCTTACCGCGCCGGCCAATATTCCTTTGTATGGAATTTAACGCCAGAGGATCAGCTTCAGGCCAAGGGCTTATCCGGCTTTATGCGTACGTCCCTGTTGCAGACCGACTTAATGTTCTTTGAAAGCTCGCGTCCGCCGTTCAACAATCCTACGGTACGACAGGCCTTTGCCTATGCGATAGATAAGCAGACGTTGGTGCATGACGTACTCAAGGATGCCGCGACACCCGCGACAACCATTATTCCTCCGGGCATGCCGGGCTACCAACCAAATTTCGCGGGTCTGCCGTTTGATGCGGCAAAGGCGAAATCCTTGTTCCAATCGGTGTATCCCGATGCGAGCAAAGTGCCAACGTTCACCTTTACCTATCCCAGCGCGCAGGTGACACCCAATGAGGCAGCTGTATTGCAGCAAATGTGGCAAACCGCGTTGGGTGTGCAAGTCAAACTGCGCAGCGTCGAGCTGACCGCTTATAATACTGAGACTTCTGCGAACCGCATCAATCATACGATTCAGTTTGGCTTTACACAGTGGGGCGCGGATTTTCCTGATCCCTATGACTGGCTTGC
>CAXTCR010000144.1:0-10126 GCA_964242555.1 uncultured Ktedonobacteraceae bacterium | reverse complement strand
GGCTTCAAACAAGGGCGTCTAATAATGGGGCCTGGTCCGCTCATGGATATTTCATACGTAGGATACGCTACTAAATAAAGATACATGTCTGTAGGAACCGATGTATCACGTCCTTGCTAGCAATCCAGAGGCCGGAAGGACGTAATACATCGATCCCGACACCTTGTATACTTATTCATTCCAGAACTTTTTATCCTCTTGCGACATCGTGCTTCGGACAACCGCCTGCTTGAAACTCACCTTCTTTGCCTCTTGTTGTGCTCCCACCTTGGTTTGACGCCGATTCATGCCGAGCGAAGGCTGGCTATTGGTAAGCATAGAGCCAAATTGCTCGCCAGTAACTTGGAAGAACTGCGTAAAGCGGTCGAGTTGTCTCTGGCTCAAGCTGACGAGTTCGATCGTACCGTCCTCGAAGAGTTGCCATACATCCATGCTTAAGCGTAAGGCTTTGGCGACGGCGGACTTCGTAAGTTTGCGCTGCTGGCGCAACTCGACAAGAGTGGCAGGTACCACCTGTGGACTGACGAATACACGATCCAATGCCGTTGCTATCGCCCGTTGAGTGAGCATAAGTGGCTCCTCTTCATCATGCCCCTTGGTTGCTGCATAGGCGGCGATGAAGGTAATGAGTTCATCCTTTTCGCTTGGATTGTCACGGAGCAGGCGAAGCTGTTCCTGTGCGTCCCCTGCCTCTTTTGCCGTGACCCAGGCCATCTTGAGGGCCTGCAATTTCGCTGTGTTACTCATACTACAAAAACGCCTTTCTATTGTTCCGTGTATGGGAGGGGCATTCCCCTTGCGGGTGCCCTGTTTCTTCTTTAGTTATACATTCGCGTAGGTAGCCGCGTGCGCGTTCGTAGCGAGAACGAACGGTGCGCTCGGTCCGTTTACACACAACCGCAATATCGTCCCATTTCATGCCCTCGATGGCACGCAGAACCATGATGGTACGGTCGAGCGGGTCCTGCAAATAAGTGAGAATACGCTGGCTCTCGTCGTCCGCATGCAGTTGCTCATATTCGTCGTTTGGATCTGCAACGTCCGCATTCGTGAACCCTTCATCATCGGGTGATGCGGGCCTCAGAGGATCGATTAACGACTGCGGTACATGCTGTGGACGCCCCGATGGACGGCCCTCCTCGTCGCGTCGATAAAATAGTCCCTCTTGCCGCAACACACGGTTGAACTCATCAGCACACAGGCAGCGCAGGTAGTGCACAAAATTCTGCGTCATAAATACTTCTTTTGTATCTATAGCCTCGCGCAGCAGGTGCTCGCTCATATTCGCGATAGCCTCTTCGCGCAACTCTGGCCGGTGTCGTAATCCCTGCGAATGCTTCTGAAACGAAGGAATACAGCGGTAGAGCAGGATTTCAGAGAGCGCACGTGTCCCCGCGCTATTGCCACGTCCATAAAGCACGCGAATGGCCTTCACAAGCTCGATTTCATGTATCTCATAGCGCCCATCGGCTGTCTTGCGCCGGAGTTGTTCGTGCAGTGCAGGATTGGTAGGGTCACTCAGATCGATCATGAATGAATTACCTCTTCCCTTTACTATTCGTTTTTTCTTCCCCTCAGCTTACTCCTTTTGCTGAGGAAGGGCAAGCCACCTTGTAAGGACCAGCGTATCACGTCCTACTCACCATTAGAAATACCAACAAGGACGTGATCCATCGGTCCCCACATCTACATAATTACTAATTTGGGCTATCTCTCTGACGTTTTGGCTGCTCTATCGTTACAATAGATAACACGACTTCCGCAGTGAATGTAGTAGATGGTGGCTTCTATAAACGCTATTCTTTACACAATAGTAAAAAGCGGAAACCACCCCATTTGGAACCTACTGCTACACTGAAGTATGACGTTGTGCGTATGGGGATGCTGAGATACAGACGGTCAACCTCTTCTCAGGTTTATTATTGTTGGCCGATAAAAAATAAAGAAAAAGTCTATATAAGCCTACGTATCCGTTTTGTCCGGTTGTAGGGGAGGAAAACAGACGTGCTTGAAATTTTACCAAATGTTGCGAAAATGCAGGCGGGCTATGTGCTGGGGAAGCCACTTGCAAACCCGCTCAATCTCACGATTAGCGTAAGCTATCGCTGTAACTCCCGTTGTAAAACTTGTAATGTATGGCAACGCCCAAATGATGATTTTACAATTGAAGAGTATAATAAAACCTTTGAATCTATAGGGCGTGACGCGTTCTGGTTCACCTTCAGCGGTGGCGAGCCAACGCTGCGTAAAGATCTACCTGAGATGGTTGAGGCCGCATATAACCACTGTCGCCCCGGTATCATCAATATTCCAACAAATGGCATTCAAGACAAGATTATTCCCGGTCGTATCGAGCGTGTGCTACAGGCGGCCCCAACCTCTGAGGTGATTATCAACCTCTCACTGGATGGTGTGGGCGAGAAGCATGACATCGTGCGCGGCGTCAAAGGCAACTTCGAGCGCGCCATGCGTACCTACGCAGGCCTCAAGGCGCTCAAGGGGCGTTACAAGAACTTCACACTGGGCGTGCACACAGTCATCTCAAATTTCAACATCGATGAGTTCGACAACATCCACTCGTTCGTCACAAACGAACTTAAGCCCGATTCCTTCATCAGCGAGATCGCCGAGGAGCGTGTCGAGCTTGACACGGTTGGCATGGGCATCACACCACCAATCCACAAGTACGAGCCAGTCATTAATCGCTTGCAGGAGGAAAACCGGCAGGCACAGTTCAAGGGCGTCTCGCGCATCACACAGTCGTTCCGCGACCGCTACTACGATATCGTGAAGCAGACGCTGGTTGAGAAGCGGCAGATCATCCCCTGTCTCGCTGGCCTTGCCTCTGCTCAAATCGCCCCGAATGGTGATGTGTGGACTTGCTGCATCCGTGCCGAGTCGGTAGGCAACCTGCGCGACCACAACTACAATTTCCGTGACACATGGAGCACGCCAAAGGCCGACGAACTGCGCCGCAGCATCAAGGCCGGCGAGTGCTACTGCCCACTGGCGAATGTATCCTACACCAACATGCTGTGCCACACACCAACGCTCACCAGCGTAGGCGTCGAGGTCGCACGCAAGACGGCTGCAGAAGTCGTCGCTGGCAATGGTGGCAAGTCGAGCAAATTGCGCAGCTTGCCCGTCATTAACGCCTCAGATGAGGCACGTATGTACGGTCAGGACAAGGTAGAGGCGAGAGCGTAAAACACATATATGTCGAATGTTACAGGTGTTTTTAAAGAACACGTTGTAACATTCGTCATTGCAAGGAGGTTTTAACCATGACAGAGTGTCCACAGTGCGGCACAATGAATGAAAGCGACACTAAGAATTGCATAAGCTGTCGCGTAAACATGTATTGGGCATACCAGCACTATGACGAGCTTGCCCGTTTGCGCAAGGAAAACAAACTCGCGCCACGTCCAACCACGGCCTCGTTCCTGGTTGAGACCAGCAAGAAGATCGACGACGGCCCAACCGCAAACTGGTTGCGCAACACCATCAAGAAGTTCGGCTTCAAGGATGCCGGTAAAAAGGTCTCGACGATAGCAGACTAGAACCACAGATAGCGGAGCTAGGGCGCCCGCAAGGGGACGCCCTGGTCCCCATTCGAGCCTTACGGGAACGCTTATGGAGGCGTCCCCGAGCCGCATTCGGGGAATGCTACAGGCAGCGGGCGCCCTGCTTTTAGGCAATTTTTTACCGAACCGCACCCGCCAACGGTGCATTTTGGCTCGCCTGCGTCACCGCAGGTTGACTCATCCCACCAGCGTTAAACCACTCCGCTGCCAGCTTGATGCCTTCGCGCAGCGGCACCTTTGGCTCGAAGCCGAGTTCGCGGCGCGCCTTCTCAACGCTGTGACGGTTGTCGGAGCCGAACATCAACGCACCAAGCTCAGTGACAACGGGCTTTGTCTTTGTCAGAGGCGCCACAATCCTCTCTGCCACAATGCTGCCATAGTAGATTGGCAGGTAGGGCAGGTGCAGTGTGGGACGCTTGCCCCCAACGGCGTCGGCGATAGCGTCATACATCTCTTTCTGTGTCAGAGGCTGATCGTTGGTGATGTTGTAGACGTTGCCTGGAGCGTTCTTGTGATATGCACCCAGCATAAAGCCGTCGACGACATCGGTGACATAGCAGAAGGGGAGCGCGTTATCTCCACGCCCGACGAGCAATGCTTTGCCATCTTTGGTCTTCTGCGCCATTCGTCCAAAGTGCAGGTGATCGTAAGGACCGAAGAAGGTGCCGGGTCGCAGGATGACCGTTTCCATCCCGCTGTCCAGCATCAAGCGGCGAATCAAGCGGTCGCCCTCAGCCTTTGTCTGTGGATAGGGATCAGCGTTTGGGCGCAGGAGATCATCCTCCGTCATAAAGCGTCCATAACCTAGACCATAGACCGTATGTGAACTCGTATGCACGAAGCGACGCACTCCCGCCCTCTCTGCCGCACGGTAGAGATTTTCGGAGCCAGTAACGTTGACGAGTCGATAATCGGACATTGGACGATGCACACCCATCATGCCCGCTAGATGAAACACTAGCTCGACATCGCGCACGGCTGGTCCCAGTGTGCTGGCATCCGTAATATCGCCGCGCACAACCTCAACGCCCTGCGCCGTCAACTTGCTCGCATTCTCGACAGGCAATACCAGCGCCCGGATATCCTCACCACGTTCTTGCAATCGTTGTATAAGGTGGCTACCCAATAAACCAGTAGCACCAGTAATTAATACTTTCATAATACTCCTTCTCAATACACTTTCATAAGGATCACACAGACCTTCGTGGAGACCACGTTCACGGCGTCCATCCGCAATGTATCGCATATACCAAAGCATAATGGACAGGTACGGGTCTGATTTCATCGCACCCCGTCTTCCACACACGCTCAGGTACGGGTCTGATTTCATCACACCCCGTATGGTGGCTTTGTATTTCCACCATAATTCGGCACACACATCATCTGGTCCCTACGAGATATTAGGTGTACAATAGAATTGAACCGTTACGTCATATCTAACTATCGGATATTTCTGAAATCCGTACACATTTTGTCCCACCAAGACGTAATTATTTGTAGGAGGAATTATTTTGTATGAGCACACCAACGAATTCATCGAACAACGAGCGAACCGTGCCTCGCCCAAATCAGGCAGGTAGTGAGCGAACCGTGCCTCAAGGGGGTCAGGCACAGAGTGAGCAAACAGTTTCGCAATCGCATCTGACGCGCGATCAGAGTACAGTCGCGCGTCAGAGCCAGACACAGGATGAGCAGAGAGCCGTGCAGGAGGGTACACCTAACGTGACCCGCGAGGTGCAGCAGGCAATGAAGCCAATCTTTCCCCAGTGGCCGAGATCAAAGCCGGGTCCACAAGCGACTCCGCCACCTCCCGGAATGCGCCCAATAAATGGCCTCCGTCCCGAACAGGTCGTCGAGGTTGGCTACAATCAGGTGACGGGCGAGCCATCTACCCAGGACCCCGTTCGTTATTTCCCCGACGAATCGAAGGGATCAACCAGTACAGATGAACAGGTAACGGCCCAGGATGTTATGAGACGTGGTAAAGAGAGGTTATAGACCAAAAAATATCAACCCAAGATGCTCGGCACCTTGGGTTGATATTTTTTATGTTTTTATGCCCTTACAGGAGTTTTTGTTAGTTCCTCGCTAACCTGCCAGAGACGCTTCTGTATTGCTACGTTGTGCGAGAGCTTGGAAGAACGTAACTCACGCAGTTCGTAGTAGAATCTGCCAGTTGTGTTTTGTAGTGCCGGGTCTGACGCGAGCCAAATGGCAGTTTTAGCAGCATCAGCCGAAGTCTTCGCACCACGCATCGCAACTCTGGTTATCGCGCCAAAAATGCCCTTGTTAAAGCTGGCACCAAAGTTGGTTGCGACTGGTCCAGGACCGACAGCGTTGACCGTCACACCGGTTCCCTCTAAGCGACGCGCCAGTTCGTAGGTAAACATGACGTTGGCAAGCTTGGCCTGACCGTATGCTTTGAAGCCGAAAAAACCATAGTTTTTCTCGCCCTGTAGATCGTCAAAGTCGATCTTACCAACTCCTTGAGCCTGTGAACTGATGTTGATGATACGGGCGGGCGCGCTGGCTTTAATTGTATCGAGCAACAAGTCTGTGAGTAGGAAGTAGGCCAGATGGTCGAGCGCGAAAGTCATCTCCAGACCATCAACCGTTGTTTCCCGTTTGCCGAAGACCGCACCTGCGTTGTTGACCAGCACATGTAAGTGCGAATACTTGGCCTTGAATTCCTCGGCCAGTTTGCGCACCTCTTGTTGTGATGAAAGGTCGGCGAGCATTACGTCAATATTCTCATTCCCGCTCTGACGTGTAATCTCCTGCTGCGTTTGTTTCGCTTTGGTCGCGTCACGCCCAACCAGCACCACTGTCGCCCCTAAGCGGGCTAACCCTAACGCGGTCTCTTTTCCCATGCCAGATGTTGCACCGGTGACAAGACAAATCTTGCCCCCCATTGAATGTGATGTCGTCATGTATGTCTATCTCCATGTATGGGTATTCAATCAAATGGTCGCTTTACAGCAACATGAATATTCTTATAGAGATACATACAATTCAGTGCGGGAATATATTCCTTAATACCATTGTACAGCGTATTGTGGCCTGTAGAGAAATTCTAATAAGAAACGAACGATAATAAAGGGAGTACCCTACCATAAACGATTATCTCGTTTATGGTAGGGTACTCCCTTTAAAGCTTATTCGGAAACCGGCCCTCCCGTCTATAGTAGGGTAGCCCCCATAAGCGTTAACTGAAGCTTCAGGGAGGTCTGTGGGTGAGCCAGGGCGCCCGCTGCCTTGATCATTGCCCGAATGCGGCTCGGGGACGCCCCTGCCAGACAGACACCCGTTGCCACTGCGCTCTCGTGGTATGGGAGGGGCGTCCCTTTGCGGGCGCCCTGGTCCCCATTCGAACCTTACGTTAACGCTTATGGGGTAGCCCCTTGTGGCGTCCGTTCGTTTTCCGAATACGTTCTTATAGACGTTCGTTGTGTATTCCTTGCCTTTGACCAATCTATTCAAACGCGACCGTAAATGACCCAGTATTATCAAAAAAATGATCTGGAGCATCACAGACACCGAACTTGAGAGGTCCGCCGGGTGCATTGAGCGATACATTGTAGATGTGCGATGGATTATAAGCAGGAATCGTAAGCACATACTGGTCTACCGGCTTGCTGTTGATGCATAAGATACCATTGTTCTTTGAATGCACAGGTGTAATGTCTTTTCCATTGGCATCGGTATACAGGTAGAATGCATCGGAGTGCTGCGTTCCTTGCGCCTGTCCCGTGCCACTGACAGTAATTGGTGTTGGGCCAGAATACGATTGGGTAGTCGTTACGCCATCGCGGTTAACGAAAGGCACCGTTAGTGGGCCTTCTTTAGCTCGTGGTGTGACTGCTACCGTTGGTGGCGTCGTTGGTGTTGCCGTTGCCGCTACTACTACGGGCGGTACGACGACAACAGGGGGGGTGGTTGGCGTTGCTGGCACTGGTGTTGGTGTTGGCGTCGTTGAAGCAACGGGAAAAAGAGAACCTTGCGCTACAGCATTTAAGCTAGGGAAAATTTGAGCTTGACAACCACTGAACAGAAAGAAGCCTCCAAGCAAGAGTGCCCCGAAAAGAGCAAACCAAGCCTCACGCCGTTTTCTGTCATCATCGTTTCTATTATTTATCATGAGACCAAATCCTTTATGATGAGCACTAGATGAGAGAAGGAGAGCAAGTCTGCTCTCCTTCTCATTGGTCAGAATTGTGATGAATGGAGTATACTAGCGTGTGCGTGGGAGGTCAGAACGTGTCGGTGGAAGTGTTTGTGCGGCATTATTCATTGTCTGCTGCATCTGAATTTGACTGGCAGCTTGACTTGTGCTGCTCTCAGCACGATCAAGATACCTGTGAGCCGCATCTTGTCCACCTAGACCAAAAGCTAGACCAGCGGCAAGGGCAGCGGCACCAACAACAGCTGTGAATAAGATGTTCAAGAGCGAGGTAGCAATACCTAGTTGTTCCAGTGCCACGATTGCGACAAAGCCTAGAATGGCGTAACGAGCAATGTTCGAGAAGAGATTGGGACTGCCAACTCTTGAGCTAGCAGAGGCTCCACGAACAATGTCCGCAACAACGCTTGCAGCTAGTGTTCCCAAGAAAAGGATTAGAATAGCGACAAACACATTCGGAAGATAACCAATGACACGGCCAAGTAGATCGCTGACAGTGGTCAAGCCAAGCGCGTTTACAGCGGGAACAAGGAAGATGAGAAAGACAAACCAGTAGACAAGTTTGCCAAGCACATCGGCAGCATCGGTCTTGATGCTCGCTTGTTCGAGTAAGCGTGACAAGCCAATACGATCGCCAATACGATCAAAACCAACTTTGCGCAACAAGAAAGTGACCGCTCTCGCAAGTGCTGAGGCTACAAGCCAGCCAATAAGCAGAATTACGAGGAAGCCGAGTAGACGAGGCACAAACTCGAAGAGTAGTGCTAGTGCTGCTTGAAACGAGGCAATGACAGCAGTAACAATGTTCATTCAGGACCCCTTTGTATTATTCATATAATAAATCACAGAGGTTACATAAATGCGTAACCTATAATTAAAACTATCTAAAAAGGCAGAAAGTTTCAATTTTTGCTAGAAAATGCATGCTCTAATTTTCTTCTAACCTTTAGAAGAGCAGTATTCTAATAAGTGGAATACGTTATACAAGAGATGCAAAAGGAATTTATTTTTCTGGAGGCACCTCTATGAAATTGGCCCTTCTATTCTACTAGTTTTATCCTGCACCTAAAGGAATAGAAGGGCCAAATCCTGCTTAGAAATTAGGAGGAGAAGTTAGACATCATATCCCTGTGAGGTGGAAGCAATGTCATCAGATGGGGTTGTTGTGTCTTTGACAATCGTGCCTGAGTCGGTTGTGGCGCCTACTGGTAGGTCAGAGTTATTTGCATTGTTCTTAACAAAGATGTCGGCGACTTCTCGGTTCCTATCACCCGCCTCAACTGCCACGATAATACGACTTACATCGGGCATGCCTTCATTCTTTACGTTGTATTGTCTGGAATTGATCCGATCATCTCCAAAGCCAATCGACTTTAATTCTCCTATCGCACGGTCTACATCTTCTTGATTTCTAAAGACCCCCTCGACAAGAGAAGGATTTTGCCCTATACGCGGGTCCATATGCACTGAATCCTTTCACATAGTAACACTTTGACTACGTGTTACACGGTTCTACTGCTTCTGTAGCTACAAAGGTACCTACTCTATGGTATCGCCTCCATTGTATATTTACGCACTGCCGGACGTTTGTCTGTGACATAGGACTCGTCCGTAGGCTGGCGATGCACACGGAGTGGAAAGAGCGAAATCTTGCTTTCTAACGATACTTCGTGTTTTCTTTGCAACATTTCTAGTTCTGCAGTGAGCATAGCAATTTCGCTCAGAATCGCTATCTGTCGCTCCACATCCTTCGCATGTTCTCGAAGGTAGCGTAGTTGGGCATGCAAAGAACTCAATTGCCCTTTCCACCATACTGAAGAGTGTATCTCTTCGTTTGATCGAAGCTCTGCTTGCCCAGTAACCGGTACCGAATTCTCAACAACTACATTCTCCTGTACGTTGAGTGGTTGAGATACAGGGAGTTCTGCCTCTTCCAGTGTGGGAGATGCGCCTGATTGTACCCGTTGTTCTAATAATGGCGATGAACCTACTTGTGCCTGTTGTTCTGACATAGGAGAAGAAATAGAGGATACCGATTTTTTCTGTTCTCGAAATGCAAAATAAATAGCGAATAAAATAATGAGTAAGCCAAATGCAATAATGCCCCCTGCAAGCAGTTGTGCCATAACCGTGCATACTCCTTTTTTCTTTTAACAAGAGTACTTAATGATAGCATATAAGATAGTATCATATAATGCCCCTGTACACAAAAATGCCCAAGTGCTTATTCGGAAACCAGCCCTCTCGTCTATAGTAGGGTAGCCCCCATAAGCGTTAACGTAAGCTTCAGGGAGGTCTGTGGGTGAGCCAGGGCGCCCGCAAGGGGACGCCCCTCCCAGACCACGAACACGCTCCCACTGCG
>CAXTCR010000143.1:0-10134 GCA_964242555.1 uncultured Ktedonobacteraceae bacterium | reverse complement strand
AAGTACAATAGCATTCGCTAAAATCATGAGCCACGGGTTACGTGTGCGATAGACGAGCCATGCACTTGCATACGCAAGTACAAAACCTAGTGCAATAATGAAGAAAAGAAAGATTGCATCGTCATTCCCTGAATTATTGCTAAACGCCGTTGCTAACCAATGCTGCACACTCGCCGTAAATGCCCCCACACTTCCATGATAAAAGGCACCAGCCGTTTGCCAGTAACAAAGAAGCAGCCCAAAACTAAGAACAACAGCATGAACGAGTAGCGCGGGAAAACGCCTTTGCTTCGCAGTAACCACACCGATAACTAATCCAAAGAATGTAGTGAGGGTGAGAATATTCAGGTGATCGACCCAATCAGCTGCCTGCACACACCATACTGTGCTATACACAACTGTGGCGAGTAAGACCAGCGAAAACCAGCCTTCTGCAACTCCTATATGGATTTCACGCCGGGGTGGTGCATTTTTGTAATTGGGATTGTATTTCGGTTTATCAGAAATTATCTTTGCTAGTCGGTCAATTGAAGTTGACGTGTCTTGCATAGCTGTTACCTTCGTTGCATACTGCCTATTGTGGGACCGCTCTCAAGCATTGAAGCGATATCATCTCTACATTGTACACGCACTACTGGTATTCCCGCACCCTCTAAGAGAGCAAGCGAGTCCTCATCGGAGGGTGTGTCATCAAATGTTGCTGCATGTAACCCAATCACTGCCACCTGCACACCACGTCTTTGCAGGAGCCGCAGTCCTTCATGCCAATCACGCGAATTCGATGGCGTGATAATAATAGCTACCGTGTTGCGACCAAAATGAATTGCGTCCAGCGCAAGCGCCTCTTTTAGATCCGGGCCAGAACCCGCTTTCACAACGGCCAGTAGTTCTAGCGTCCGCTCGATCTGCCGTTCGCCACGGTCGAGATTGAGAAACTCTCGTTGCTTCCCGTTGACGATCATACCGACAGAAAGATCGTTACGCAGTAGATAGTTGGCGACAGTCGCAGCGATAGAAACACCATATTCCTCGGTCGACTGCTCTCCCTTGCCCGCCTGAACAGCTCCATGTAAATCAAGAATAATCCAGGCATCGACCGCTGGGTCGAGATCGAATTCCTTGACCATCAGTTTGTTATAGTGCGCACTTGACCGCCAGTGTATGCGATTGAGCGCATCACCATTCACATATTCGCGAATGGTTGTAGCATTTATCGTAGCCTGTAGCGCCCGTCGTGAATTTCTGCCTCTTCCTGGCAAGCCACCGGTAAAGAGCGCAAACGAGACGATTGGAAACACTCGTGGAAGCACCATTAATTCGCGTGATGACGAAAGCCCAATGCGACGCCTGAAGAGACCAAAGGGATCACCACTAGTCGCTGTAACCGGCCCGAGCTGAAAACGTCCTCGTTGCCTGCACACACTACGGGCACGCCACATTGCTCGTTTCCGTCCGCCCATACTGGCAACATATCCCGCTCGATGGCCAGGCAAGTTTGAGCCATCGGCAATCTGTACCCAGAGCTTGGGGAAGATACTCAGATTATCCAGCATAAGTCGCTCTTCAAAGACTTCGCCTACCTGGATACGTTCGCTAGTGACCGC
Source organism: uncultured Ktedonobacteraceae bacterium (assembly GCA_964242555.1). Classification (GTDB taxonomy): domain Bacteria; phylum Chloroflexota; class Ktedonobacteria; order Ktedonobacterales; family Ktedonobacteraceae; genus JBBQVS01. Next base: position 8,530 of record CAXTCR010000143.1, on the reverse strand, counting down.
CCGCCTGAAAATCATCTTGCGCAAGCTGTAGCGCGCCCACAACCACGATAACACAAATAAAATTGTTAAGACGTAGGTGAGCACATAGAGCACCTTCCAACCACTACTTATGGAAAGAAAGCCTAGGATGAGAATCAGTACAACTGCTTGCCACGGTCGCATAGCTAACGCCCTCTCCCGCCACCAACCCATGCATTTGGCACAGGCACACTTTGTAATATTTCATCCAGAATAGTTGCCGATGTGATTGCGCGTACACGAGCCGCTGGCGTTACTATGATGCGGTGTGCCAGCGTTGGTTTCGCCAAAAATTTGATGTCATCCGGAATCACATACCCACGTCCATGCATCGCTGCAAGAGCCTGCGCAGCACGAAAGAGGGCTAATGAACCTCTCGGGCTTACACCAAGATAGATATTTTGATGGTTACGGGTAGCATTAGAAATGGCGACAATATACTCACGAATAGACGGATCAACATGAATATTGCGTATCTGCTGCTGAATGTATACCAGTTCGTCCGCTGTCATAATCTGTGCAAGGTCTTCAAGCGGATGGTGGTGCTGGTGACTGTTAAGTATGTTGATTTCATCTACCGCTTTTGGATAACCAAGACTGATATTCATCATGAACCGGTCTAACTGAGCTTCGGGCAATGGAAAGGTGCCTTCATACTCAATCGGATTTTGCGTTGCCATCACCATAAACGGCTCTGGGAGACGATGTGATACACCATCGACTGTGACTTGCCCCTCCTCCATTGCCTCTAAAAGCGCGGACTGTGTTTTGGGAGTTGCACGATTGATTTCGTCGGCAAGCACAATTTGGGCCATCACCGGACCCGGACGAAATTCAAAGTTACTGGTTTTCTGATTGTAGATAGAAACGCCCGAAACATCGCTTGGAAGCAAGTCGGGGGTAAACTGGATACGCTTAAAGGTACATCCAATAGAACGCGCAATAGCTTTGGTGAGAACCGTCTTGCCCACTCCCGGTACATCTTCAATTAAAATATGTCCTCGACAAATAACCGCGATCAAGCTAAACGCTACAGAATCTGCTTTGCCTACGATTACCCGTTCCACATTGGCAACCACACGCTGCACCGCCGTTGCCAAGTCCTGTACTGACTGCATACTATTTCTCTCCAACGAGGGATTTAAGATTCCAAATTTGACGTAGTATACCCATGTCTATATGATAGGCTATTATGGTACCACAAAATGCCCCAAGACACGAGTAGGAATTCTTTAGACCAAATACTCATATTATGTAATACGCCACTATGCCCTTTTTGTTACGACGGTACACGCTTTTCTTCTTTACTACTAAAGAATGATAGCAGATAAAGTTGAAAAAAAGCTATCTCATCTACCTCGACAGCCTATCGAGGCTATGCTACACTAGCAGTTAGTATGAATAGGAGGTCCAAGTAGCAATGGGGGGTAAATGGGATAGCGCTTTAAAGCAGCTTATAAAAATTAATCCTCAACACTTTATCTCGTGGCTTATAGAGGGAGCAGAGTATATAGGAGAACTTTCTCCGCACCTTAATCGAAGCCTTGATATGGATGCACTGCACGAAGTATCGGCGAATGGTAAGCGCTTCGCTGTCCACATTGAGTTTCAACGACGCACCGATACAGATATGGCAAAACGAGTTTGGGAATACAATGTACTAGCAACTCGCTTTCTTGACTACGATGTTGTCTCTTACGTCATATACTTGAAAGAGGATGGTACAGTAGCATCATCACCTTACATTAGAAGCCATCCAATAGATGACTCTGAACTTCATCGTTTTTACTTCATCAATGTAAAACTGTGGGAGATACCCGTAGAGCTTTTCAAAGGAACAGAGCTTGTAGCCTTATTACCATTGGTTCCACTAACACAAAATGGCGCAACACATAGGATCATCGAAGAAACAGTGACCGATATAGAGCGGCTGGTAGAGAATGAAACTACAAAGAATGAACTCGTCTCCCTTACATTAACATTGGCATCGCTCGCATTTTTAGGTGACAAGCAAGAGCAGGATTGGCTAATCAGGAGGTTTAGGATGCAACACGATTTATTACACGACACACCAATTTATCAACTGATTTTGGAAGAGGGCCGTGAAGAAGGCATACAACAAGGTATACAACAAGGCATCCAGTTAGCTCATCAACAGAAGATACAAGAGCAGCGCAATATAGTACAGCGTATCGTACAAACAAAATTTCCTAAAATTGCACGCATTTCTATTGACAAGACAAACGAGATGGTAGACGAAAAAAAGCTGCAGGACCTTATTGTCTACGTGAGCATTGCTCAAAACGAGGAAGATGCACGGCAATATCTTCTTGAAATTGATACACCAGAGACGAGCGACTAGCATAACAGGTCTATACCCACAAGCATGATTATGCTATTATAGGCGTCATGAGCGGGATCAACGAACACAATACGATAGAGGAACTGCATGCGGTCGTGCATGGCTATGTACAAGGCGTGGGCTTCCGCTACTTTGTCTCCCACCGGGCATCGTCTCTCAGGTTACGTGGCTATGCCCGTAATAAAGGGGACGGTAGCGTGGAAGTGGTAGCGCAGGGACCACGAGGTGCTTTAGAAAATCTTCTGGTTGCTCTACGACAAGGACCTTCAGCCGCAGAGGTGGACGAGGTTGAGACGATGTGGCGCGAACCTACAGAACACCTCTCAAGCTTTTCCATTCGATACTAAAAAACTTACGAGGACGGATGACGATGATTGATCGCAAGACGGTAGAAAATGTAGCAAAACTCGCACGCCTAGGGATGAGTGAAGAAGATATTACGACATTCCAGCAACAACTCTCGGTTATTCTGGAAAACATCAAGATACTGCAAGAGGCAGATGTCAGCGGCGTCTCACCAACCGCGCATGCCTCGCGTTTGACTAGCGTGATGCGTCCCGATGTGCCACGACCTTCATTTCCACCGGAGGTGTTGCTTGCGAACGCCCCCGACCAGGAAGATAACAGCTTGAAGGTCAATGCAGTGTTGGAGGGCGAATAAACAATGTCAGAACTCTATACACTCACAATTCATGAGGCCGGCGATTTGTTGCGCCAAAAGAAGATTTCGTCGGTCGAGTTAACAAAAGCACACCTTGATCGCATCCGCGCCGTAGAAGATAAGGTGAAGGCGTTCACGCTGGTTACAGATGAACTGGCATTAAAACAGGCAGAAGAGGCAGACCAGCGCATTGCACACGGCGAGGAACTTTCGCCACTTACAGGCATTCCGATAGCGATCAAAGACGTGATTTCTACAAAGAATGTCACTACTACCGCAGGTTCGCGTATGTTGGAAAACTTTAAGCCGGTGTATGACGCTACCGTTATGAAGAAGCTGAACGCGGCGGGTATCGTTATGGTCGGCAAAACCAACATGGACGAGTTCGCGATGGGTTCGTCAACCGAGAACTCTGCTTTCTTTAACACCCATAACCCATGGGACCTCCAACGCGCTCCCGGTGGCAGTAGTGGTGGTTCCGCAGCAGCCGTAGCCGCAGGCATGGCGATGGGTTCATATGGGAGCGATACGGGTGGCTCGATTCGTCAACCAGCTTCACTATGTAACGTGCTGGGTGTGAAACCAACCTATGGACGCGTCTCGCGCTTCGGCCTCATCGCCTTTGGGTCTTCGCTCGATCAAATCGGTCCATTCGCACGCGACGCACGCGATGCCGCATTACTGATGCAAGCAATAGCAGGACACGATGCGCAAGACTCGACTAGCTCACCTAAACCCGTGCCCGACTATAGTGCGGCCTTAAATGGTAGCATCAAAGGCATGAAGCTTGGCGTACCAGAAGAATACTGGGTTGAGGGCACACAACCAGAAGTGATCAAGGTTGTGCGCGAGAACATTGAGAAACTCCGCGCAATGGGCGCTGAGATTATCGACGTATCCCTGCCCCATACGAAGTACGGCGTATCAGCATACTACATCATCGCTCCTGCCGAGGCGAGCGCAAATCTTGCACGGTACGATGGTGTGAAATACGGCTATTCTTATCGAGATACCGACGACATGTGGGAAGCAATGGAAAAGACGCGACAGTACGGGTTTGGAGCCGAGGTAAAGCGACGTATCATGTTGGGTACATACGCGCTCTCGTCGGGCTACTACGATGCCTACTACAAGCAGGCCGAGAAGGTGCGTTCACTCATCACTCAGGACTTCGAGAAGGCATTTGAGAAAGTGGATGCGCTTGTAAGTCCTGCATCGCCAACCGTGGCCTTTAAGCTTGGTGAAATTTCAGATCCCTATCAAATGTACCTGCAGGACGTATTTACCATTCCTGCTAACCTTGCTGGCATCTGCGGTATCTCTATTCCCGGCGGCTTCAGTCAAGGACTACCCGTTGGACTACAGTTGTTGGGTCCCGCATTTGGTGAAGACGTTATTCTACGCATAGCCGACGCATTCGAGCGCGAAACTGATTATCACACACAATGGCCAAAAGATTTGTAAATATTGCCCTGCATATTAACTCTACGCCCGAAGTTGATATGCAGGACAATACATAGGCAAAGAACAGGTTATAGGACATGGTACGGCGCATCATAGCTTTATCGCTACTGGTACTAGCACTCGTTATTCTCATTGTGACGCCCATCATTGCTTTTACACCTGTAGGCAGTAGTGTTAGTAATGTACTCGGATTGACACCCCCGACACCAACCGCCACTCCTGTACCATTTGTGCCAACCCCTGTACCGTCACCGTCGCCCGTTCTCACCGTTAAAGGGGTGCCGCCTACGCTCACTTCGAGCACAGCATATCTCGAAGATATGGATACAGGCAATGTGCTCGTCGATATCGGTGGTGAGAAACCAGTACCTATGGCGAGCATCACAAAGATTATGACTGCGGTTATCGCCATACAAACAGGCGACCTCAATCAGGGAATTACGATTAAGCAGGACGCTGTAGATGAGGTGGTACTACACAACGGCAGTAGTGCCTCGCTCCAGGTTGGCGACGTAATCCAGCTTAGAGACCTGTTATATGGCTTACTGCTCCCTTCAGGCGATGATGCGGCTATAGCTATTGCCGACGGTTTAGCAGGCACAAGGGATAACTTCGTGCAACGCATGAACCTCTTCGCGCACCGGCTACAATTGTATCAAACACACTACACCAACCCTGACGGACTAACGCCTGACAACGAGACAAATCCCAATCACTACACAACTGCTGCCGACCTCGTACGTTTGGCGCGCTACGCAATGTCACTACCACAGTTCGCGCAAATCGTGCAAACACCAACCTACATACTTACCGCAAATGGACAACATCACAAGTACACGTGGAACACGACAAATGACCTGTTGGGCATCTATCTAGGCACAACCGGTATCAAAACTGGACATACCGTCGAAGCTGGATGGTGCTTATTGTTCGCAGCTACGAGGGCCGGGCATCATCTTGTGGGCGTCGTCTTACACAGTGATACCTCACAGGGCCGCTTTAATGATGCACAAGCACTGCTCAATTGGGGCTTTAGCTTGCCCATGCTGCCGCCAACATAAGAACACGTTAGCCCTCCCACACACAATAGACCTGTTCCCGGGAACAGGTCTATTGTATAGAGGTCTTGACACAGTTATCGACTAAACGCAGCATCAAAAGCAACCGAAGAGGGCGCAAAGTCGGTGCGACGCACAAATTTTACAGCATCCTGTGCTCCCCATTCGCGGTCCATACCAGAGTCTTCCCACTCGATGGAGAGTGGCCCCTGATAGCCAATACGGTTGAGCACCCGGAAGATTGACTCAAAATCAACGTCTCCATGACCAGGAGATACAAAGTCCCAGCCACGCTGCGCCTCGCCAAAATTCAGATGCGAGGCAAGAATACTTCTCCGCCCATTGAGGAGCAGTTTAGAATCCTTCACATGCACATGATAAATGCGATGAGCAAACTCTTCGATAAACGCTGCGGAGTCAAGAAATTGGTGCACTAAATGGCTTGGATCAAAATTAATGCCGAATCCTGAACGATTGCCTATCGCATCGAGCGTTTTGCGCGTCGTGACAAAATCATAGGCAATCTCGGTAGGGTGCACCTCAAGGCCAAATTTGACCCCCTCACGTTCATACACATCAATGATCGGGTTCCAGCGTTGCGCGAAATCTTCATAGCCACGCTCTACCTCGGTGAAATCGTTGGGCGGAAAGGAGTAGAGCATATGCCAGATGCTTGAACCAGTAAAACCATTCACCTGCGTTACACCAAGTTTGGCAGCGGCACGCGCCGTATCTGCCATCTCTTGCGCCGCACGCTTTCGCACTCCCTCCGGCTCTCCATCTCCCCACACATGCGCGGGTACAATACCCTTGTGCCGTGCATCTATAGGATCACATACCGCCTGCCCAACAAGATGATTCGCTATCGCAAAGCATTTCAAACCATAGCGATTAAGAATGTCGTGACGCGACTGTACATAATCCTGCTCTTTTAGCGCGCGCTGCACATCGAAGTGATCGCCCCAACAGGCCAGTTCGAGTCCATCAAAGCCCCATGTACTCACTTTTCGCGCAAGTTCTTCTAAAGGTAAATCTGCCCACTGGCCAGTAAACAACGTAACCGGTCGTGACATGAGCTACTTCCTCCTCTAATACATACAATTAATGTCCATACTGTTCCTCTGCTTCAGTGTATCACACTACAATTCTGGCTATTCATGAACATACATATGTGTAATATCTTCGTTTCTCGTTCTCTGAAGTGGTACTAGCAAGGACGGGCCAAACATGTTAAAATACTCCCACTTACCTTATATTTCCTAGTTTGAATAGAGTACATAATTATATGCGCTACGCTGTATTTACAGATGTTCATGCCAATCTCGAAGCGTTAGAAGCGGTCCTGGCAAAGATAGACGAGCAAGCCCAGCGTGAGCCTATTGAGCAAATTTGGTTTCTGGGCGATCTTGTCGGGTATGGACCTAATCCAAATGAATGCATCGACCTGCTCCGGCAACGTACTGATGTCATCATCGCGGGTAATCATGACTGGGCCGCCGTAGGCAAGATTGACCTTGATGATTTTAGTGCAGCAGCACGCATATCAGCAGAATGGACGGCGGAGAGGCTTACCGAAGAACATCGCGAATTCCTCTCTAATCTGCCCGAACAACTCCATCTCAAGGATTGTACCCTCGTGCATGGCAGTCCATATGGACCCCTGTGGGAATATCTTACGTCCGAGGTTCTTGCGGAGCGGAGTTTTGGACATTTCACCAGTCGCTATTGTTTTGTCGGCCATACTCATGTACCCGTCATCTTTCAACAACCTGATATCATAGAGCAAACACCCACAGTTCCCCTGAGCGAAACACAACAACAAGAGCTTGCTTCCAATGACGAATTTGCACCAGTAGACATAGATGACCCTGAGCTAGTAGATGAGAATGACGAGGAAACGCAGAAAGTAGCAGCGATACGCCCAGCACAACTTACATCAAAAGAAGTGTCTACCCCTGAAAGCGCAGCCAGCGATACTCCACATTCCTCAACAGGCACGAAAAAGCAAGGGGAGTTGCCAGGAGAGGCACATAAAGTTCCTCCACGTACCGAAGTAGAAGATGCTCTACAGTCCCCTACCGAAAATGCCAAGACAGATGGTGAAGGAGTTGTCAGCTTATCAGATGCACACGCTACAGAGCATTCTGGCTTAGAAAACAATGGAGCACATTCCGATGCTGTGACTGCTGCCGAAAATGTAGAGCAAGATCAACCCGCCACCGCGTCCAATGGACATCAACAGGAAGATCATATTAGCGATGCAGAGGATCGTCTCAATAGCGAAATTGAGGAGTTGCTCCAGCTGCTAGGCTTGAGCCAGAGCATGGTAAAGGTCACAAATGAGATGCTCGTTCCACCCAAAGGTGATTGGACCGCGCCCGAAGGCTACCGCGCTATCGTTAATCCTGGTGGCGTAGGACAACCACGGGATGGCGATCCACGAGCGGCTTTTATGATCTACGATACAAACAAAGGGTTTACCTTTTATCGTGTGCATTATAACTATGAGAAAACTCAGGAGAAGATCATTAAGGCAGGCTTGCCACCCTATCTTGCGGCGCGTCTAGGCTATGGTCGGTAAACGTACATGAAATTAATCGTCGGCCTGGGCAATCCAGGACAGCAATACGAACAGACGCGCCATAATGTCGGCTTTCGCGTTATAGATAGGGTTGCGGATGCACTCGGGTGGAAATGGTCGGAACAGCGCAACAGGGCAATGCTCGCCAGCGGCACACTTGGACCTGAAAAAGTGGTGCTGGCGAAGCCCATAACATTCATGAATAATAGTGGAGAAGCGGTAAGCGCGCTTGTTCATTGGTACAAAATACAGCCCGAAGATGTGCTCGTTGTCTATGATGAGCTAGATCTGCCAATAGGTAAGGTTCGCTTGAAGAGCAATGGTAGCGCGGGTGGACATAATGGTATTGCTCATATACTGCGCCTACTGCACACACAAAACGTTCC
>CAXTCR010000142.1:0-10180 GCA_964242555.1 uncultured Ktedonobacteraceae bacterium | reverse complement strand
TTCATCGGCCTCGTGCGCCTAGGCATCCGCCTCGTACTCTGTGTAGCTTGTTCTCAATTTGATACAATCGTCTCTTCTTACATTACGAAGAGACAGGTCATCTAATGATGTGCAACACTGTGTTTTCATTTCATATGAAACAAAAACACATTATGTTTTCGCTTTCCTCTGCTTCAACTCTTACTGTCCAACAGATACGTTCGACAAAATTGAAGTAGTTATTATCTTCAGTTGTAAGTGTGCAATTCTTTTACACCATTTTCAGGTGCTTGCATAATATGCCACACTTCTTTCATCCTGTCAACACCTTTGCACACCAATTTTATAGAATTGAGAAAATTCAATCTTGTGGTTTTTGGGATCGGACATAACCGCCCAGCAGTTGGCTGTAGTGCATGAAAAAACGCCAAAGGTACTATGAAGTATTGACGCCTGTCGATGCAGAAGCTACCCTTCATGTATAAATTTACACATGTGCCCACTCTTGGAGGATTTTTGTCTACATGAAGTATTTTTTCTGGATCGCCTTTGCCGTATTTCTAGCGGCCTCAATTCCGCACGTAGCATATTTCTTCGCATCATTTGAGCCATCACAAGGACCAGAGGGGGTCTGGTGGTGGGCAGTCAGCTATGCTATAGCAATTAGTATTGATGTGACAGTGTATCTCTTGTCATGGACCGCCTTCCAACGCTATCGCCGCTACCGTTCAGCAAAGGCAGTTTGGCAGCACTGGCTTCTTATCCTCATGTGTACAGTATTTTCGTGGGCTGTAAACTGGGCATATGCCAAGCAGTTCCATAGTAGTACAATGCTTAGTTCAGCAGAAGGTGCTGCACCATGGCTCATCAATATTTTCCCATTTATGGCCAGCGCGTTTCCGCTGCTCGGCATTGTGTATACCATGATGGCAGAGACTATTACGGAAACTGCCTCTGAGGATAAACAGGTAATGAGCCAGCAGCTTACAGCCCTGAACGAACTATCGAAACAAACAAGTTTGCCCCTGGCGACACTCCGCCGCGCTCTTGCCAACGGCTCACGGATCAATCCTGTAACGCTACTCACATCTGCCGTCAATTCAGGTTCAACTGGGCAAGGGAGTTCCGAGACGACCACAAGTCCTGATAAAAAGGACTCATCGAAGTCAAGGGCGATCACTGGTCAGTTTGTTACAATCGAAAAGGATTCTACAGACGGACAGCACATCTCAAATCCATCGCTACCAACGGTAGGGGCAGAAGGCAATCCAGATAAGTTACAGATGACAATCGAAGCATTGCGCGCAAAGCCTGACATGACAGATGAGGCACTAGCAGAGTACCTCTCGCTTAAACGCCCAGCAAGTGCTCGCTTCTGGCGTCTAAAGGCCATTGAAATCTTAAGTTCGACTGGAAAAGATACTGCGCCAACGGCAACAGTAAGAGACTCCTGGGCATCAGGAGTGCTTGCAGGGACAAGCGCATCTACGAATGGTACAGGTGGTAAGCATTGACCTTGACGTTTACGGAACCGTATGATAAAATTGTCAAAGTGTAGCATGAGGCTGACAAACTACCTAATCACGAATTGAAGTGTTGCAGTTTGACAGTGCAGTCTGCTAGTAACAAAAATGCCAGCCACTTAGGGAGGGAATTCATGCCGGCCACGTTTACTTATGCAACTATTTTGCATGCCGTAGGTCAGGTGCTCGATCAACTCGGCGTAAAGAGCTTTGCAATCCGCGAAGAAGAGGATGGCCTCTTTGTCGAAGGGTTTGATGGCGAAGGCCAGATACAGGTTCAAGGGCACTATGACATCGCTAGCTTATATGATCTCGTAAATAGCATTGAAAATAATGTAGATAAGATTAGTACAGTAAAAGATACTGGCGTTCTCCGCCGCTTCCTCGCATCTCACGAGCGCGAGTTAGTCGGTGCCGCACGCTAATACATTATGTTATTGCTTGTGGACAGAAGAGAAGAACCGGGGATTATACCTCCGGTTCTTCTCTCATAAAAGGGGGAAAATAATGGTTCCAAGAGATAGCGCGTGACTTGACCAATATCATTGGAGAAGCTTTCTTGCTCTCGTAAGCTCCATTATTTTACTCTCACCATTTTTCTCAACTACATACTCTACTATAGTAACTACACTCAAGTAAGGCGCAGACCCTCGACTTTATTTGTAAAGTATGATATGCTCATAGCTACAAGGAGCCGCTTTTCATCTCTATCATAAAACGGACTGTGGTATACAGGGACATTGCTACCAATACTCATTATACTGTCATTCCGGGTGAGAGTGGTTCAGCACCTGAACAATCATAAAACTCGGCCTGCGCGGTTTCTCCCATGAGAGGAGAAGGTTGTGCCTGAAGATATTGCTTTATTCATTGATTTTGAGAACATACGATACAGTATGCTAAATATTCAGCGACGGGAGCCTGATCCACAGGAACTCATCGCTGTCGCTCGTCGCTATGGTACTGTTATGGTTGCTCGCGCATATGCTGATTGGTCTCGCCAACCGGAGCCATTTAAAGGCAGCCTCACAGCTGCTATGATTGACCGGGTAGACTGCCCAGCGAAGCAGAGAGACCGTATCCGTATGGGAACATTCCACTATGCCTCCAGCAACACTCCCACTGGTACCCTCGGCAATCCTACTTATATCGCCGAACAGGGAGCTGGTGGCCCTTATCCCCGTCAGTGGCCGTCTGGTATAACAGGAAATTCTGGACAGTTACCCGCCATCAATGCTCAGACCTTGAACAATGGGTGGCCTAATGAGCAGGAGTCGTCGCTTCCACTGCAAAGCGGTTTTGATGATTCCTTGTTACCACTCGATGAGCCGGTACCGGACGAGGAGCAATTTGATTCACCTGACTACCAGCAGCGTGAGTCGTATAGACAATCATTATCTTACCAAAATTCCTATGGGCAGTCTCCTACTGGCCCGCTTAGTCAGAACAGTACTGGTCCTCTAGGATATCCCTCAACCGGTAATACCGGTAGTATACCCGCCATCAATAGCAATACAAGTACCAATGGAACGGTTGTGCAAAGCACAGTTGTACAAAGTACTGTGGATTTAAATATGTTGATGGATATTATCGAAACTGTTTTTGATCGTCCTACCATTTCTACCTTTGTTTTAATGACAGGCGATAAAGATTTTACACGCATTAGTGCTCGTCTAAAATTACGTCTTAATAAGACCGTTATTGTCGTTGGAATTCCAGGAACCGTCAGCCGAGATTTAATTAGTAGCGCAAACCAATTCGTACCGCTTGTACCTAATGGCCCAACTGGCCCAATAGTAGGATCGGGCAACACTGGTACGCTTCCCAGCATTAGCAGTGTCTCGTTCACACAAAGTGCGCCTACGGGAAATACGGCACCTATGCCCGCGATCACTTTCCCCAACCCTCCCGGTCCATCCCAGTTTCAGCAAGCGCCCTATGGCTCACAGCAAATGGATGTTCTGGACCCACAGTTCTTGCAGTTTCTCGATTATATTGATCGGAACTGGTCTTGGCGTACGATTATTGGTGTGTCGAATTTTATTGGTGATCCGCTGAATCCTAAGAATCGCTTCCGGGGTAGGTTGACACGCGAGTCGGCACGAGAACTCTTAAATACCTGTATCCAACAGGGGATTCTTCTAGTACAAACCGATCCGACTGGTGCTGAGGACTTACGCCTCAATCGTCTCCATCCCGGTGTCGATGATGTACTTAAACAGTTTGTGCGCTAAAATTATGTTGCACAGACAAAGCATTGAGCGGACAGGGCGATAACCTTGTCCGCTCAATGCTTTGTCTGTACACACGATACTTAAGGAGCAAAAGTATGGATGAAGGACGAGTCTCAGTGCTACGTCGCATGATCGCCAGTCCAAGCCCATCAGGATTTGAACAACCCGTACAGCAAGTTATCCGTGAGGAGGTACAGCAGTACGCCGACGAAGTACAAACTGATGTGCATGGCAACGTCATTGCAACACTCAATGGCAATAATCCACTCCGTGTGATGTTGACGGCCCATTGTGATGAAATTGGTTTTCTTGTACGCTACATTGACAACGATGGATTTCTATATTTTGCACCCATAGGATTTTTCGACCCCTCTACCTTAGCGGGAAATCGCGTTGAGATTTCGACGCCAAATGGTCCCGTTTTAGGCGTTATTGGACGCAAACCTATTCATCAATTGAGCAATGATGAGCGCAATAGTGCGCCCAAGCTTACTGATTTGTGGATTGATATCGGGGTATCAAGCAAGGAAGAGGCACAGCGGCTTGTTCCCCTTGGCAGTATCGCGACAAGGGCTGCACAACTGGAGACCTTACGCGACAATTTGCTCGTCTCACGCGCTTTGGACGATAAAGCAGGGGTGTTTGCGATTCTCGAGGCGATGCGCCGCCTACATGAGCAACGCGAAAAGCTTCAGGCAAGTGTCTACTTTGTTTCGACGGTACAGGAGGAAGTTGGCTCTCGTGGCGTACAATCAATCACCTATAGCATAGAGCCGACCATAGCCATTGCGGTAGACCTGACATTTACGTCTGATCATCCCGGCACGTCTAAAACAGAGATTGGGGACGTAAAGCTCAATGGCGGACCCGTTATTACACTGGGTGGACACGTCAATCCTCGCGTGCACCAGTTGCTTGTACAAGCTGCTAAGGATGCTGGTATTGCATGGCAACTTGACCCACAACCCGGCGTTACCTTTACCGATACGGATATGATTCAGGTTGTGCGCGGGGGTGTGGCAACAGGACTTGTTAGCATTCCCAGTCGCTATCTGCACACAGGTTCTGAAATTGTTTCGCTTCGTGATATAGATCAGGTGGCAGAAGTGCTTACACGTTTCGTGCTCGCGCTTAACAAAGATGTCAACATCATCCCATAATTACAAATAAAGGAGAGCAGGGCGTGCTGTATGCACACCCTGCTCTCTTTGTATTTCCAACTATTGCTGCATTGGAGGCATCTCTTGCGGGTACTCCGCACGAGGTTGCTCATAGGAATCATACTGTTGTTGGGTAGCCTGAGTCTCTTCATTCGTACGCGGCTGGTAGTACGGTTGCTGGTATCCCTGCTGATACGGAGTATAAGGCTGCTGCTGGTACTGGCTCGGCTGATAGTAGGGTTGCTGGTTAGACTGCTGGTACTGGTCTGGCCGGTAGTACGGTTGCTGATTGGACTGCTGATACCACGTATTTTGTGTCGTCGAGCTTGACGAGATTGCAGCGAATATCGCTCGTCCAAGCAGGCTGAACAGGATAATCATAACAATCCAGAGAAAGATGCCTAGAAAACCATGCGAACCACCGATGAAGAAGAGAGGAATGAACAGAAACCAGAAGTAGCGCATTCCTCGTGGGCCACGTCTATATCTATACCACATTGTGGATATCTCCTAGCAAAATCAGGTCAAAACACCTTAATGCCATTACTACGATTGTCTACTTCTATGAGTTGTTTTAGTCTTATCACCTACTAATAATATAACATATTGTTATTTAGTTTGTCAAGGGTTACACAAAATACAGACGGAGTTACCCACGGTTTATCAAATATCGCTTAGAGGATTTTCTATTTGTTATGCGTTCAGCAGTTCCTTCAACATTACTGCTCCAGCAACTGCGCCATCAGCATTGCTATAGCTATACAAGGCAAGCAGTCCTTCTTGCGTGCCGCCCTTAAAGCTGGCATTGTACGTCACGCTCGTCGAGAAGGTCGTATTACCGTTTCCGCTTGCCCCTTTTGCATCTGCCGTGCCAATCGTTGTATAGAGGTGATCCACCACTTTGACTTTGCCTATAACGCCTTCAAATGCGTTTCCTGTGCCGGTGACAGTTGTTGCGCTATTGAGCAGGTCGCGATTCTGTGGTGAGGTGATTGACATGCCATCGGTGGCAACAGCGATAACTTCCCAGATGCCATTATTTGTGTTACCTTCGAGACGGCTCATTGTGACTTTAAGTGTGCTGGCACCCGCACCTGTACTTTTTACATTTACGACAGCATCTTTATCGTGAGTATTACCACCACTCACGACCGTTGTCTGTGAGTCTGGGGACCATTTCAGGAGTGTTGTCGCCAATTTGCTCCCTACCTGTGTCGCGCTAAGCAAGGGCAGTTTGCCTTGATCGACTAACTGCTGATCGCGCTCGGCCTCATAGCGCGTAAGATTGGGAAAGATACCAGGAAAGGAGACTGGCACTAACGTACCAGCACCGTCAGACCACGCGAACTCGCGAAACAGATCCTGCTGGTAGTTGCCGTTTGAGGCATTCGCATTAAGGCTCGATCCCTGATCGACCTCAGCAGTCAATAAGGTATTGTACGCGCTGATTTTTGCGGACCCTTTATAGAGATTGTGCAATTTAAAAATCTGATTGGGGCTGGGACTAGTGATATTGCTGAAGACATAAACATCGGCATTTTGCCCTGTTCCTGCATATACCGCCACAACAAGCGCCTGTAAAGAGTCGTTGCTTGTGAGGTTGGCACAGGTTACGCTTTGAACTGCATTAACACCACTTCCGGTATTAATAATTGGGTCCCAATGGGAAGGCTCGCTTACAACAGCGGGGCATGGTTGTGTGCCAAGGTGTGGAGGATTTGTAGGAGTTGCATCAGCGACATTTTTTCCACTGCTATTTGTTGTATGTGAGCCAGTACCTGTATCGCTAGCAGTGCTACTTCCACCACACGCGGCAAGACAACACAGCAATGCACAGTAAACACAGATGGACAATATTTTTGCTAGCCGAGCAGGTATGTTCACAAGGCCTCCTACATTCTGAAATAGCTTTCTTATATCTTAACGTATAAGAGTAACAAACAAGAACAACAAGCGAAGACAGAGACAATAAATCGTTGTTACAAGCGGACGCCCTGAAGGTGGTCCCTACGAAATCTTTCGGTTTGTAGGGACCACCTTCAAGGCGTCCGCATCGGTCAATTCATTGCGTATAACGTGTCTTAAGAACGAATTGTCCATTATCCTAGTTCGGTTGTTTGTAGCGCATCCATTGCACCCCCCATTGCTTCAGTCGTGAAGTAGTCCTCGGTTCCAACGCCCTGTTTTTGACGCGTGACGAAAATACCAAAGTCGGAGGTAGTGCGATAGAAGTAGCCGTGATACGTCGGCTCATAAAAATGTCCTGTCAGCACATCGACGATTTGCCCCTCCTTAGCAACATATAAGGGGTGTATAAGTGTGTCGTAGTGATGCAGGGCAAGTAGCATTAGACTCTGACTGCGAGTTTCTTTGTAAGCGGTAATGGGGACCCCTTTGCTCAAATCGAAGGCGAAGTAGTAGCCCTCTAACGCCGAGTCCCACAAACCCGATGTTTGTTCGACAGCCTGCAACACCTGTGTTGCTACATCAAGATACTGCTTGCGATGAACCAGTGAGTAAGCTGTCAATAGAGCATCGACAATCTGACCTTGCGTGGCGGGCTTTGCCTTGTAGTTGCTCACAATATCCTGTCCGTTGTTTCCAACGGTCATACTATAGTAAAACAGGTGATATTGCGGGTCCTGGGCCACGGCAATAGTGTGCTCGATTGTTTTCTCACCAGCAGTTACCCACTCAGGAGTATTCCAGCGTATACCTGCATCAATAAGAGCAGCACCACAGGTCAGCGTATGATCCGAATTGTAGACGCCCGGAGAATGGGTACGATTGTAGACAAAGCCCAGCGTTACATCATAGCTATGCGTATAGAAATTATTTGCGACGGTATGGGCAGTATCAGCCAACGCTGTATTGTGCAAAAGCGCGCTAGCTTTCAGCAGTGCAAAGTACACCCATCCCTTTGGCATACTATAGTTTTTGAAGTCTGCTAGCACTAATGATGTAGCGCGCTGCAAATCATCGCTGTAGGTGGTATCGTGTGGATGTAGCTGAGCATATTCCGCGAGCGATTCAAGATACAACAAAT
The DNA here is from genome assembly GCA_964242555.1 of uncultured Ktedonobacteraceae bacterium. GTDB lineage: Bacteria > Chloroflexota > Ktedonobacteria > Ktedonobacterales > Ktedonobacteraceae > JBBQVS01. Next base: position 2,238 of record CAXTCR010000142.1, on the reverse strand, counting down.
CTACCTGTGGGTCATGATTATGGTCAGTATCACCATCAGCGCCTGGATTTGTTACATTTGTGATGCTGGGATCAGACATTTTCCAATTGATATACAAACCGCCGGTCACAGTATTGTGGGTCATAGCATTCGCATTCCAAGCATGCTGGTGCATATTTGTAAGCACCTTTTGCACAACACCATCAATAGTGGGAGCGAGCGAACTAACAGGTGTTACACCAGTTGTTGACACTGCATGAGTTGGTTTATTTTTTGCCGACTGCGCCTCTGCCGTGCTTTGGACTACAGTAGCAGAGGAGCACCCAAGAGTAAAAAGCAACAGAAGGGGCAATGCAAATTTAATAAAGCCGTGTAATCGCGAGGTGTACATAAAAACTATTTTCTCCTTCAATCCATCAACCATCACGTAAATATATCGCAGAGCCATATCCCTCAAAGACGATATGCAGCCCGGGCGGAAAAGTAAAGCGTTTCACGACTAGTGATTGATAGAGGCTATTATCTGAGATTACCCAGACGCGTTTGTGCGCATCCAGGAATGCGTTGAGATCATTCTGATTGAGCAATGCCTGTCCTCCGACGGATGTCCCTACAATTTGCCCTTGCCGCTCGACAAGAAAGAGGGCGCGATCAATCGAGAAGAAGGCGTCTGCGTGCCCTACATAGTAGTTCACCGAGAAATCTGGACTTACACACAACACAGCATCCCCTGTACGCCAGTGCTGGTGCATATACTGGCCTACGGCATCATAGTCGGGATAGTGGCGATGATAGGAGAATCCGACAGCACGACTGATGAATAGGTTGTAGCCACTCAACGGCAAAATAGGCACGAGCAGTATGGTAGCATACACTAACACTACAGTTAGCACCAGCATACTCCGCACAGGTCTTGTAATATAGCTACCTAACAAGAGCGAGCCGCGATGTTCAGTGGGATACTGGACGAGTTGTGCCCGCGCGAAGTTCCACACTCCCTGCAGACCTACTACCATTGCATAAGCACTCATCAAGTAGTACGCCGGGAGCAAGGGATAGAAGTAGCGATCCGCCTGCATCGTAAAGAGCAGAACAAGCGTGAGAAAAGACAGCACCAGGAAGGTTGCACAATACCATGCACGCTTATCGGCACTCCTCCAGGCCCACCAGCATCCCCCAGTGGCCAACAGCGTGTTGAGCACAAGCCATGGTTCGCGCTTTGTGGGTGCATAGAGCAGCGTCATGTAGAACGGAATATTATCGGTGGTAAACTGTACAAAAGGCCGTTCGCTGGAGTCCGTGCCAAGGACAGGTGGATGTGTGAAATGGGCAATAAGTAACTGCACTCCAATGACCGCTGCTCCTATACAAGCCGCGAACCACCAGTGTTTTTGAAACAGGACCGCCGGCAATCTACGCATACGTCCCTGACCATCAACGGTGTTACAGCTTATTAGTAGAACACAAACGACAAGCGCAGGCAGAATAATAAATGTTTCTTCATGGCTCAGGTATGTCAAGACGACCGAACCCACCGTGAGATAGACTAGACGGATACGGGTGCGCTCTTGCACAGCTTTAAAGAGCAGAAAAAGTGAGAGCAGCGTCAACACCTGTGCTTGCTCATACATACGTACCTGTCGTCCCCACACTAGTGAGACGGGCGAAAGTGCCAGCATCGCTGTTGCCAGTAAACCTGTACGGCGTCCGAAGAAAAAACAGCCAACGATGTAGAGCAGGGGAATACTCACAAGATATTCCACCACACTTAGCATCCGTGCAGCATTTACTGAGTCTCCGAAAATAAGCATACAGAGGGCGAGCAGATATGAATGCAACTCGGCCTTTGCATAGACAAAGCCAGAAGGAAAAAGTGGTAGGCCATGCGCGAGAATTCCCTTTGCCGTATAGTAGCTCGACAGCTCATCCTGCCACAGTGGTTCATATGCTAGATTGTATGAAATCAACGGTATCGCCAGCAGGAACAGTAGCACAACGGGCCAATGCCGCCGCAAATAATAGACAGCCAAAGTCCATAAGGAAACCAGCTCACGATACGCGGGAGCCTGTGTATTGTGGAGTAGTCTCCCTATAGATATCCGTTGCTCAAAATAAGTTTGTATTATGCGCAATCGGTCGTTACGAGACGTTATCTGCGGAGTTGGTCGTTGTGCATTCATCCACAGCACGTAATAACTTGCGCCGGTTAAGCCAAGCAATACAAGTGCCCATAGCCATGTATAGGGGAATGGCTGCGGA
>CAXTCR010000141.1:0-10231 GCA_964242555.1 uncultured Ktedonobacteraceae bacterium | reverse complement strand
TCACGCCTTCACCCTCCTTTATCTCTTCCTTCAAACGCGCTATACGCTGTGCCTGTATATATTGACGCGGCGTCACCCCCACAACATGTTTGAAGAGGCGCTGCAGGTGGAAGGGACTGAGATTGGCCTGCTTGCCAAGATCAGCAAGCGTCAAGGCTTCGTCGCTGTGCGCCTCGATATAGCGACACACGCCCTGTATCAATGTAGTCCCCTCTTCAGGAGCCTCGTCTGGCCTACAGCGCCTGCACGCTCGAAAACCTGCCTCTCTTGCCTTATCTGTGCGCGCAAAGAACACGACATGCTCGCGTTTGGGTCGACGCGATGCGCAGGAGGGCTTGCAATAAATACCTGTCGAGGATACCGCGTACACAAATGTACCGTCCGCATGACTGTCCTTTGCCAGCACCGCTTGCCAATATGTCTCGTCTATCATAGTCTTCTCCTCTCCAATCGTCTCTATCATAATAGAACAAAACAAACCAGGATACTATCCGATTCTTGCGTTCAATGTCTGCCTTAAAATATAGTGCTATCAGACGTATACTTGTAAAAACTGGAAACTGGCAAAGGAGATATAGCGATGAAGCCTCAACATTCTACGTTTCCCGTACATCTGGTCGGCAGCGTCCCTCTCGCGAACGCCGAAGAGGTCTTTCGAACCGCGGCTATGATCCTGGGCGAACGGGTACAACGCTTGCCGGATGGCGAGACAGGAGTACGCTCGGACTGGATAGGCTGGCAATTTCCAGTCTTACAGGAAACGCCTTATCTGGTCTATGTGCCACCCGCTCCTGGCAGATATGCGGCACGCCCACACGTCAAGCTTGATCCCGCGCTTGGTGACACACCCCTTACCATCGGACCATTAGGGTACGCGGAAGCTGCTCGCGCCTCATACGCTCTCTTCACTCGTTTGCAGGATCAGAACGTGCTACCGGCAGACATGCGCTTCCAGGTGAGCCTACCACCACCGCTCGACGTGATTACGGCGTTTGTCGAACGTCCCGATCGCGTGCGAGTTGAGCAAGCCTACGAGCAGCGTATGCTTGCCGAACTCGACGAAATTGTCGCCGCCATTCCGCATACTAAACTAGCAATCCAGTGGGACATGCCGATGGAGATGGGCATACTTGAAGGCGTGATACCCTCCCATTTGGACAACCCACGAGCGCAAATCCTTGAACGCCTGCAACGCTTAAGTACACACATCCCTGCCGGAGTCGAGGTAGGCTATCACCTTTGCTATGGCGACAACGCAGGCCGTCATTTCAAGCAGCCACAGGATACAGGGCTTATGGTGGATTTTGCTAACGCACTGACGACCACGCTTGACCGTCCTATCGGGTGGTTCCACATGCCTGTGCCGCAGGACCGCAGTGACGACGCCTATTTCGCCCCACTACGCAACCTTGTACTGGCCCCTGCAACAAGTCTCTACCTCGGACTCGTACATGATAAAGATGGCGTTGAGGGCACACGCCAGCGTGTCGCTACAGCGCAACATCACACAGATCAATTTGGCATTGCAACCGAGTGCGGCTTCGGGCGTCGTCAACCGGAGACAATCGTGGACCTGCTGAAATTGCACGCACAGGTAGCTGAATTATAACCCTTACATCAGAATTATTCCGTTAAATCTCATAATCGCGGTGAATGCCGTGAACGTAATCCCTACAAAGGGTATATCGTAGGTAGGAAGATATTGTATGAGTACAAATAAACGCGTCTTGATCATTGGCGGCAACTTCGCCGGTCTTGGTGCAGCAATTGCGCTGCGCCGTGTAGGTATCGAGGCGACTGTGTTTGAGCGAGCGGGAGCTTTACGAGGCATAAATGCTGGTGTTGTCGTCCAGATTACGGCAATGAAGGCTCTCAAGAAGCTGGGACTTTTGGAAGAAGTTCAAGCCATAGGTGGTTCACCCATTAAAGCCATCGACATAAAGTCTCCACGCGGAGAACTACTCGCCACCATTCCGCAAAGTCACGTTGGACTTGAGCTCGGCACTCCCGGCTATGTCGTGCATCGTAGCGAGTATATAGACGTGTTAGCACGTCACCTTGAAGGAGCCAACGCTATACAGCTTAACGCGCAGTATACAGGATTTGAGCAGGATAAAGAGGGCGTGACCGTGCATTTTGCGGATGGACGCCAGGAACGCGGCGCGGTCTTGCTGGGCGCGGATGGCATTCACTCAGGTGTACGCAAGGGAGTGCTGGGCGATGGACCATTGCGCTACGCTGGCTATACCGCTTGGCGTGCTATGCCAGCGTTAAATGATGTCTCTCTTGACCGGGCTATTCTGCAGCAGTTTTCTGGTGAGGGAAAAATTTTTGGTATTTATCCTGCAAAGGGACGTTGTTACTGGTTCGCCGGTAAGAAGACCGCGCCAAATGGCAAGGACGCTCCCATTGGACGCAAGCAGGAGATACTAGACCTGTTCAAAGGTTGGCCTGCCCCGATTGAGGCACTGATCGAGGCGACGGACGAGGCAGCTATTTTGCGCAATGATGTCTATGATCGTAAGCCTAACGACACCCACTGGGGTACCGGACGTGTCACATTGGCAGGTGATGCGGCACACCCAACAACACCTACGCTGGGACAAGGCGCGGGCATGGCAATTGAGGATGGCGTGGTACTGGCTAAAGAACTTGCGCTGGCGAGCGACCTTGCGGACTACGAGGCCGTTGAGAACGCGCTGCGAGCTTATGAGCGCAACCGCATTCCGCGTACAGCCGCTATCATCAATGAGTCCTGGGAGCTTAGCAGCAGGATTCTCGTCACCAATCCTCTACAGACCCGCATTGGAGAAACCATTCTCAAGCTAACTCCTAAAAGTGTATGGCGCAAACGCGGCGAGGCCGACGCTGTGTACGAGGCATGAGGCATACATCTACTGGTATCCAAAATGATATTATGATAAGACATTGCGTATCTGTAGGGGTCTTATTCATAACACCAGAGGAGTAACTATGTCCGTATCGAATCTTGAGGCCTTGAAATCTGAAATAGACGAGCGCGTGCCTGATCTGGTCGCAATGCGGCGCGATCTGCACGAGCACCCCGAGCTGGCATTTGAAGAGGTCCGTACCTCCGGCATTGTGGCGCAACGCCTGCAAGCATTGGGACTGGAGGTGCAGACGGGAGTCGCCAAGACGGGAGTTGTTGGTCTTTTACGCGGCGGCGCGGCAGGCGAGAACGCGAAGACGATTGCACTCCGTGCTGATATGGATGCCCTGCCCATTCACGAAATGAACAGCGTCGAGTATCGTTCGCAGGTGGACGGCAAGATGCACGCCTGTGGACACGATGGGCACACGTCGATTCTGCTGACCGTTGCCGATATCCTGGCACGACGCCGGACAGAACTGACAGGCAACGTCAAGTTTATTTTCCAGCCTGCTGAGGAGCGCATCGGCGGTGCCGAGCCGATGGTCAAAGAAGGAGCGCTCGATGGTGCAGACGCCGTAACCGGTTTACACTTGATCAGCGATATTCCACTGGGACGTGTCGGCGTTCGTGCTGGTACGGTCTTTGCCAGCGCTGATAGCTTCACCCTGACCGTCAGGGGCAAGGGCGGACACGCAGCTTCACCTGAAACCGCGATTGACCCTATCGTAGCATCGGCGTATATCATCACTGCCCTGCAAACGCTTATCAGTCGCGAAACGTCGCCATTTAGTCCTGCCGTCATCACGATTGGCACACTTCACGCAGGTACAGCCTTCAACATCATTCCTGAAACCGCTGTAATGCAGGGCACAATGCGCTCTTTTAGTGCTGAGCACCGTGCAAAACTGCTGCGCCGCATCAACGAGGTCGTGACGGGTGTCGCCACCACACTTGGTGCAAGCTGTGAGGTGCATTTTGAGGATGGTTGCCCACCCTGCGTGAATGACCCTGCGATGACTGAGGTCGTATACAAGGCGGCGGTAGATACCGTCGGCAAGGAAAACGTCGACACGAGCGATGACGTTCGTGCTACAGGTAGCGACGATATGGCTTTCTTCCTCAACACCGTCCCCGGTTGCTACTTTGTGGTGGGTTCTGGGAACAGGGAGAAGGAAACCGACTTCGCGCACCATCACCCGCGCTTCAACATCGACGAGGATGCACTACCCATCGCCGTCGAGGTTATGACCCGTGCCGCGCTCGACTTCCTTGAAAGCTAAGAGACAAAAGCTATGCTCGCGTTTGCAGCGCGAGCATAGCTTTTATCCCTTAAATTTATCTTATTGGCCCCACAGAGCGAGAGGCTCGGAGTGTACCTCTCGCCCCAATATGCACGAGCACCTGCAAGCAGAGTCGCGACTTGAGGCATGACCGTCGAAGAAATAGACCGTCATGATGTGAGTGGTAAACGGAGGAAGCGAGCGGAGACTCTGATAAGGTATGGCAATGCAGAGGCCGCTCAATACAACCTACGTCTTTCCTATGTTGGGAATGTGCTTACTCCAAGTGTAACGCACGAGTGTTAAAAGACGATTATTAACATGTTAAAGTTCAGCTACGTTACTAATCAGCTACTTGACATAATATCTCATCCCGGTTATCATTAAAGCACTACTTATGAGTAGTGCAAATCTGCATTAGTAGCTATCATTGCCCAGCCGAGTCCCCTCATTGGTGCATTGGAAACTGCAAAGACATCACCCAATCCCACGCACGATCCGTCAACAGCCGGCGCATCTGATAGTAAAGGTGGGCGCTTACGCCCACTTTGTAGCGTGTGCGAGGGTGAGAACTTTGAACAGCATGTACAACAACCTTCGCTACATCCTCTGCCTCAATCAGACCATACAATCGTCCATTCTTGACCATACGATTGGTCGTTTGTACAAAGCGCTGTTTGAAATAAGCATAGGGGCTATCCTCACCTGTTTGCGGTAAAGTTTCGGCTTGCTTTGCAAAAAACGGAGTGTGAACACCCGTTGGTTGAATGAGTGTCACGTTAATGCCAAATGTCCGCACTTCAAAGCGTAGAGCATCAGTAAAAGCCTCAACAGCGTATTTGCTGGCATGATAGGCACCCGCTCCTGGTGCCGTGAAAGTACCGCCGATAGAACCGATGTTGATGATATGCCCACTATGGTTTGCACGCATGATAGGCAAAACAAGCTGCGTCATACGCACCAGACCGAAGACGTTTGTTTCAAACTCATGTCGAACCTCGTCCAGTGATAACTCTTCAACAGGTCCATTCAGCGCGAAACCAGCGTTGTTAATCAGTATATCAATCGTAGGCTGCTCGGCTGTTATAGCCTGTATCACCTGTACCATCGACTGTTCTTGCGTCACATCCAATTGCAGCGGACGAATTCCCTGTAGCCCTGCAAGAGCCTCCCGTTGGCGCGCAGTAGCATAGACAATATACCCCTGCGCGACAAATGCCTGCGCAATCGCTTTACCAATACCCGACGAAGCTCCCGTAACCAAAGCAACAAGCTGAGACATAACATATCCTCCTAATCAAAACATTTGCACGGTATGCGTAGTACTTGTAGGAGCCTTTATTCATAACGCCCACGCAGTGCTACAAATGAATTTTCATCTCCAAGTAAACCATCGTTTACAAAAAATAGTATACCTTGCTTGACAGCCTTTTGTCAACAGTGGTTTACTTATAAAAATAGCAAAGATATACGATAGTGAGGACAAATCATGGAAACGCCTTCTCCTCGTTCACGCAATGCAACGCAGACGCGTGCAGATATTCTCAAGGCGGCACAACGGCTCTTTAGCCAGCGTGGTTATGAGCATGTGGGTGTACGGGATATAGCAGCCGAGGTTGGCATTAACGCAGCGTTAGTTATTCGCTATTTTGGCTCAAAGGATGAACTATTTGCAGAAGCTGTCACAGATGCATTCCGCTTAGAGGACCTTTTAGAAGAGGACAAGCATGGCGTCGGTGAAGTGCTGGTGCGCTATCTCATGCAAGAAGAGTCAGACGACACATTTTATCCTGTACTTGCCTTGCTGCGCTCCGCCAGTAGTCCTCATGGCGCGACACTCCTGCGTCAAGGATTAGAAACACACTTCATCCAACCCCTTGCCCAATGGCTAGAAGGCGAGAATCGCCCGTTGCGAGCCAGCCTCATAGCCTCAACACTCCTCGGAGTAGCGATCATGCAGGATGTGCTATATATCACCCCTCTTAGGGAAAGTTCTGTAGAAACCATCGTCGCGCAAGTTGCACCTGTAATTCAACGGTATATCAATGGAATTGTAGGGGTCTAATTCATTACACCCTCGTATCGCACTAGAAGCCGAACGAGAGTATAATGAATTAAACCCCTACAAGACATTCTTGTACCTACATCGTCGTCCAACCGACTACACTTGTATACACCTTAGCAGCAGGTATTGATATTACTGTCGTGGTTGCACCACCACTTAGCGAACCTACTAGCAGTCTTAGCGGCGCATCAAACATTTGCACGGCATAGAGTTTGCCATTCCGCGAGACGTTTGACCACGGATACTGCGAGTCAGCATTCAATGATGCATCTCCACTTGTCAGGCGGGTCAGTCCAGTTCCATTCGTATGAATCGCCCACAATCCATTGTGACTCTTATCAACCGTCGAGCCATTGAAAGGTGCATTGAAGATCGTGAACAACAATAGTGTAGGTGTTACTGCTCGCACCTGTGTAATCGCATACTTTGTGCTAGCGTACAAAGTTTTTGCTGTTCCACCGGTAGCGGGTCTCACAGAAATCGTGCTTGGACCAGTATTGCCATATCCACACTGACACTGGCTGACATACAAGCTTTTATCATTGTAACTGCTGTCAAAGCTGCTGAAAGAAGAGCCTTGATAGACTGTCACCAGATCGGCAAAGTGCTGATTCGCACCTTTACGGGTATCCAGTAAGTAGATGGTGTTGGGGGATGCATCTGTTGCTATGTTTGTAAGGTAGATGCGTTTCGTGTCCAGCCATGTACCAATGTTAACCGGGTTTGTGTTGGACGATGTGAACTCGGTTTGTACGACACCAGTCGAGGTGTTCAGTAGGTCAACTGAGGTCGCTCTGCTCGTATTGCTTGTTCTCAGAAAAGCAAGAGACTTCTGATCTGTAGACCACTGTACATTATTTAACCCCTCACCTGTCACACAATACAGCGTTTGCAGGTAACGTCCATCCACACGCACCAGTTGAATCTTACTGTTTGTGGTTGTCTTATTGTTCTGACTATACTGCACCGACGAGAAGAGGATCCACCGACCGTCGGCTGAAACCTGTGAAGAGGCGATATCACGGTCACTCTGTAAGAAAATCCTTGTCGTCCCTTTGGTCGTCACGTCATAACGCCACAGAGTGCTCGCAACAACCGCACCACTGGTCGCATACTGTGACAAATGATAGATCAGATTTTGATGTTTTCCCAGCGCCAGTGAAGGCAGAATGGCTGCACGTCCCTTTCCAGGGGCAGGACAAGCCGTTGATACCGATGCTGCCGACGCGGGGGTTGCGGTAAACAATGTCATGTAGAGGATACTAAGCAAAAAGCATGATGCTGTAAGTAGTAAAAGTCCTTTTTTACGCAGACACATATTCTTTCTCCTCAAGATGTAACATCTTGAACTCTCAAATTTAACGCTGACTCGTTAATGTTAACATCAGGTAAACGTTGCGAGTAGTGGAGATTAGCATATGATGTGTATGCGATAAATCGCCCGATATTAGTCGCGATGGTTTGATTTCTCCCACAAACGCTTCACGTTTGTGGGAGAAATCAAACCATCGCGACTGATCTACCTCTCATCCTTCGAGGAGCGCGGTCTAAATTGCAATCTAATGCCCGTACCACGGAAGTCGAAGGCTTCGCGCAGGCGGTTTTCAAGGTAGCGCTCGTAGGAGAAGTGCATGGCCTCCACATCGTTCACAAAGAAGGTGAAGGTGGGCGGGTTGACGCGTGTCTGTGTCGCGTAATACACCTTGAGTGGCTTATTGCGAATAATTGCGGGATGGTGCCGCCGGATCGCTTCATGCACCACTTCGTTGAGACGAGATGTGGGAATGCGGAGAAAGCGCATCTCTGAGATGTGCACAACCGCTTCCAGAATGGACTGTACGTGATACCCCGTCTTCGCGGCGGCAAAGATGACGGGCGCGTAGGGCATAAATTTGAATTCTTCCTGCACGATCTTGCGATAATGCTCCGCCGTCTCAATCTCATCGTCGGGATGGGGAATAACATCTTCCTCGCGTTCTGCCCGGCGCTGCTCCTGTGCAAGGTCCCATTTGTTGATGACAATGACGATACCCTTCGCCGAATCCGCGACCTCGCCAGCGATATGCATATCCTGTGCCGCGATGCCTTCGCTGGCGTCGATAAGCAGCAGCGCAACATCGCAGCGTTCTATAGCGCGACTCGAACGCAGCACGCTATATTTCTCAACGCCGGGACCAACCTTCCCACGACGGCGAATACCGGCGGTGTCGATCATGATGAGCTTACGCCCTTGAAACTCGATTTCGGTATCGATGGCATCGCGGGTCGTGCCGGGGATATTGCTAACAATGGCGCGGTTCGAGCCTACAATCGCGTTGAGCAGTGAAGACTTGCCGACATTTGGACGCCCCACGATAGCGATACGTGGAGTTTCGTCCTCCTCGTCGTCCTCTTCGTTCTCGTCTGCCGGTGGCAGTTCTTCGACGATGCGATCCAACAGGTCCCCTGTACCAGTGCCTTGAACTGAAGAAATCACAATAGGTTCGCCTAAACCAAGACTGTAGAATTCGACAGCATCCTGGCGACGACGTTCGTTATCGGCTTTGTTAGCCGCCACGATAATCGGCTTTTTCGTGCGACGCAGGACCGTGGCAACCTCTTCATCGGCTGCCGTAATGCCAGCTATAGCATCGACCATGAACACGATCACGTCGGCCTCTTCGATAGCAAGTTCTGCCTGATCCTGTACATGATCCATCAGGTCGCCCGGCTGTCCAGTAAGCCCAACCTGACCAATAGGGATATCGGAGCCAAACTCAAGGCCGCCTGTATCGATGAGCGTGAAGGTGCGCCCATTCCAATCGGTATCGCCGTAGAGACGGTCGCGTGTCGTCCCCGGCAAGTCTTCAACAACGGCGACTCTCTCGCCAAGCATACGGTTAAAAAATGTGGATTTGCCGACATTTGGTCGGCCCACGATGGCAACAAGCGGCTTCATAAATGCGCCCCTCCACCCTTTCCTAAACATTCACTGTAGGGACCGCATTGGTCACGTCCTTGTAAGCGTCTCAATTGCCAATAAAGACGTGACCAATGCGGTCCCCCTACATTAGTACATACATATAATTAATCGGCACTTATTATAACACAGGAGCGTCCGCTTGTATGCCTTAATGTGCGTTGGCATATAATCATCATAGTGGTTGCACGTCTCGATATATGTTGACCTCACCTCCAATTGGTTTATATAGCACATGCATTTACTGATCAACGTGTGCAGAGTAATTTTGAATGAAGGAATGTACATGACACAAACGGAACACGGTTGGCAGGTCCTATCGACAAGACCTGTATTAAATACACCATTTTTGAGAATACATAGCGAACGCGTCCAATTGCCCAATGGCATTGTGCTGCCCGATTACTACATCATCGACAATCGTGGCTGGGTGGGAGTGGTACCAGTCACGGAGGATGGTCGTTTTTTAATTAATCGGCAATACAAGCACGGTATTGGCGAGTACGTACTAGAGTTTCCAGCAGGTGGTATCGATGATGGCGAAGATGACCCATTAGTTGCGGCCAAGCGCGAACTCATGGAAGAAAGCGGCTACAGTACCGAGCCGGACAAAATAGAGCTGCTCACCGAGATGATCGCCAATCCCACCAGCGCAGTAACCCGCATCTGGTGGTACCTCGCCCACCACGTGCGCAAGACAGGCGAACAAAAACTCGACCCCGCCGAAGAGATCGAGAATTCTCTAGTGACGCCCGCAGAGCTGCTCAAACTAATCCATACTGGACAATTCAGCGTGCAGGGGCAAGTTGCGGCAGCATATATGGCGATGGAGCGATTGGGAATGTTTAGTTTTGAAAACGGCTAAGTAGCACAAAAAAGCAAAACGTGTTGGGTTTTGCTTTTTTGTGCTACTTAGCCGTTTTCCTATTAATTCCGTGCTCGAAACAACTTCACCCGGCGGTGTGGCTCTTTGCCACGACTGCGCGAGATGAGGTTGTAGCGGGTGGCCATCTGGTGCTGTAGCCTACGGATGT
>CAXTCR010000140.1:0-10278 GCA_964242555.1 uncultured Ktedonobacteraceae bacterium | reverse complement strand
AGTTGGAGCGGGTCGACGAGTTTACACATGCGCTGGCTTTGCACTTGAATTATGCCCCATTGACCGGTACTTATTATAGTACTGTACGTCTCGCTGACAAGCAGCATCCGCAGCATGTCCACCTTATTCTTGAGAGTGCGCGCGATACACAGGATACAATGAGTGGTGAGGCGACTCTTCGTTTGGTAGCGCAGGAGGACACAACCGTTGTGACGTATCAGGGAGACGTGATGTTGCATAAAGCCGGAACGCAACTGCAGCGAACGGTGATCAAGGGGGCGATCAAGCTACTGATTCAGCAGTTCTTTACTTCGTTGGAAGAGCATTTGTGGCAACGACAAGCCGATGGTCCACAAGTGGAAGAGGAAATCGTCATTCGTACGGCTATTGAGCATATTCCTGTGCAGAGTCGCACACGCAATAGACAGCAGCAAGCACAACCGGTAACATTGCTCCAACGTATTGTGCACCTACTGCGACTTGGGCGCGGTGATACTACGGAAGAGATGCGCTGGACACAACGTATTCGTCGTACCGGCTATGCGTCGATGTTGCTTTTCCTGGTCTGGGTTGGCACACGCATTGTGCCGAGACGTTAGAGCTTTCTAAACAAGAACCAGGGTGTCCGCAGGGGGAACGTCCTGGTTCTTGAGTTTTTTATTGATCCTATTCCTGCATCATAGAGCGCAGACGTGCTTGCCATGAGTCTGTATCGACGGGGGATGTTTGGTTTTGTTCTCCCTGTCCGACGGTCCAGGTGCGAGTACCATCGCTGGCGGTTGCTGATGGGGCCTGCTTGCGCTTCGCCTCTTTGTCGCCAAGAGTGCGCAATGTAGCCATTGCCGCTTTGCGTACGTCATCGACTGGATCCGAGAGTAACGAACGGATAGCGTCTTGCACTGACCTTACGCCTAAACGTCCAAGCGTACGTACGGCACTCGCCCGCACGTCAGCGGCGGGGGAATGAAGGAGCGGCACGATATCGGGAGCAAGACCCTTTAGCGAGAGATCGCCGATGAGCCGCAGTAAGCGATTGCGATACAGAGGACGCATGGCAATGCTCAGCGCCTCACGGCAATCGACGGCTACCTGGGCTTTATGTAGAATGAGTCCCCGCTTTTTCGCCTCGCTCACGGCCATCTCCGCCGAGAGGGGAGCGACACCGTACAAAAATGGTTCGATCCATTCAGCAACTGGCAGTGCCTCTGCTTGATATTCGTGCATTTTGAGCATGGTAGGATAGTGTTCATTAAGCCAGTAATAGAGTGCGAGCGTCACCTCGGCGTCGCGTGCGGCGTAGGCAATCATCGCGGGTGGCAATGGACGACGCAGCCAATCAGTCCGCTGGAGGCTCTTGTCTAAGCGATACCCGAAGGCGCGCCGTAACATGCCTGCCAGCGACGACTCGTGTTGCCCGAAGATCGAACGGCTCGTGGCCTCTAAATCGAAGTAGTGCGCGACCTCTAAGCCTCGGTCGGCCATTACACGCAAATCCCCGCCGGCGCCGTGGAGCAAGATGATGTAGGAAGGATTTTCGACAATCTCAGCGAGTGGTGAGAGGTCATGTAGGCGTAAGGCATCAATTATAAAACAGGTGCCGTCGATAGCGATTTGGAGGAGGGCGAGGCGTGGAGCGGAGGATTGTGCTGTTTGCTGCGTATGGGAGCGAGGTTGTGCGAATTCAGCATCGATGGCGATAACCTTAGCCTTTTTGAGGACGATGACGGCTGCTGACAACTGCTCCGGTCTGTCAACCCATATACGTTCGCTTCGTGGTGGCAGTTGCCCATGTGCTGGTGTTATACCAGTATATCCCTGTTGTACGCGCTCAACATCTTCAGATGCTATCTGCGGTATGTCCTCGTTCAAGGCTCTGTTAGTTTCGCCTTCTTTATTCTATTATATAGAACGCTCCAGTAATGGTGTCTTTATAACACTATACCAGACGTGGCAAGAGGTCACGGGCGAAACAGAAATAGGTGATTTGCGGCACGTTCCACCCTATGCTACACTAGGACGACCACACACGACAACAGCGTCGAGCACATATTATAATTTGTAAGAGACCAAGTAGTAAAACATAAAGGCAAATTTTTATGGCAGATACACCTACACAGCTTACACATCTGGATGAGAGCGGCAATATTCACATGGTGGATGTAACAGACCGGCCTTCGACGATCCGAGAAGCAATTGCTCATGGACGCGTGCGTATGCTCCCCACCACATTACGGCTAATCGAGACGAATCAGGTTGCGAAAGGCAATGTACTTGAGGTCGCGAAGATAGCAGGCATTATGGCGGCCAAGCAAACGCCACAGCTTATTCCGCTCTGCCATCCCATACCAATGACGCACATCGACCTACAATTTACGCTAAATAGTGCCGATGGTATTATTTCTATTGAGGGAAAGACGCGTACTACCTATAAAACTGGCGTCGATGTGGAGGCGCTTACAGCGGTTACAGTTGCCGCACTCACGATCTACGATATGTGCAAGGGCGTGGATACGACGATTACGCTGGAGCAAGCCTATGTCGCTCAAAAGAGCGGCGGCAAAAGTGGAACTGTTAACTTCAAACCAGAGTGACATTCAAGTTCACACATAACCGCTTGCTGCAGCAAACGGTTATGTGTGAACTTGAATGTCACTCCGCGCCGCGCACTTCTAGCAGCAGGAATGTTGTCTCTAGTATGTTGCGCTCTTCGGGCACGCTCAGGCGCAGGTCTGTCTCGCCAAGAGGTATAACCAGTGCGCCGGCAGCATCAACTGGAGTGGTGCTGCGGATGGTAAGAGGGTTGCCACCACGCCAACGAATGGGTTCGATGAGTGAGCCTAATATGATTGAAGTTGTAACGAAACGCCCGCGTAACGAGGCGTCGAGGTCTTGTAGGTGTAGCTCTAGCGTTTGGTCACGCAGCAAGACGAAGCCTTCTATGCCTTGAGCATGCAGGTGAATAACCTGAACATTCTGCCCTTCCTCGTGAACCTGCGTCCCTGTTGCGGTTTTATCAGCACGCCTCACGACTCCCCTTGCGCCGAGTACGGGGGTAAAGCTATGTTGCGCAGGGCTTGTTTCAGCATCCTCGATCGTATCGAACAGGGTCGCTACACGGACAAGGTCGTGACGAGCTTGTTGACGTACATTCTCCTGTTTGATCCGTGCGCTCATCGAGATGGCAGATTGCAGAAGGATACGCGCAGCCGCTGTGCCGTCAGTTTCGTTCCTTCGTGCCTCTTGCAGAATTGCTTCTGCCTGTGTAATCCATGCCTGACAGAGGTGAGACAACATACGTTGTGGCGTCGCCTCAAGCGTACGTGTTCCCTGCCCGAGAATGGGACGCGGCTCATGTGGATAAAGGGCGGCACGCATGGCATCGTATATTTCCAGGTAGCTCTGATGACAGATGGAGCAGCCGGCAAGGTGATACAACAGGGGAGCGTGGTGGATGGCGGCCTGCGGGTCATTTTGCAGCAGGGCCAGCACAAAGTCGGGTATTTGCTGATAGTATTCTTTATGATAACTACTGTCTTGTAGGAGTAATTCCAGTCCAATATCGCGCTCACCCGTTGTGAGACTCCTGGGGGAAGACGTACTCGAATTCCCTTGAGCAGTAGGAGCGATATACATAATGTCCTGTAACCATTGAGCTAATTTTCGAGTGTTCTCGTCAGAGTTTATCGTGTTCATAGTGCGTCTCCTTGCTGCTCACAAAGCATATCTTCATAGGCAAGTTGCCAGAAAAGGTCTAGTTTTGTCCTGTACCGCCTACTCTTCCTTGTAGAAGCGCGTGAGACGCTTCATCTGGGCCGACGTAAGATGAACAACATCTTCTCCCTGCCAATCGAGTACCTTCTCCTCTACCAACTGTCGCAGGCCCAAACGCACTTCCTGTTCAGGAATGTCCTGTTGCGCAAGCGTGAGAACGCTTACAGTATAACCATTGGTAGTCGCGGTTGCATATTGAGTTAAACGCAAAGCGAGAGTTACTACCAAATTTGTGCTATGCTCCTGCAAACAGTGACGCAGTTTCTTATGAGCATGGTCCTTATGTTGGCTGGAGTGGGCGCCTTTAGCAAGCTTCACTTCGGGTGATATCTCAGGAAGAGCTTCTTTAATGATACGCAGCAGGTCATCCGCCCCCAGCTGGTCTAGCTCCTGCATCACAGCTTGCAGTTGGTGAGGAGCGCGACCAAGGGCCATAATACAATGTTTCAGGACATTGCGTAATTCGTCCTGCGTGACGAGGTAGAGCGCAGTTTCCTCCGGAGTGCTAAATGGTGTTGTTCCCCACACGGATGTGATTGCCTCATCGAGGGGGTTATCATCCCCATCAATGTCTCCCACTAGCTCTGTTGTGGTACTGACCTGTGGACGGCGTTTGCGGAGACGATCAATAGCTTTATTTTTCACACTGCGGTTTAAAAAGGCGTAGAACTGAGCGTCGGTAAGGGAGTCTAGTGCACCGGGAGGGGTTGTGTTACCAGCACCAAGGAGACCGAGACGTACAAGTTGCTCCACCACATGGCCGACAACGACATCCACCTCGAACGCATCGTACTTGAGTGCCCCTAAAAAGCGCTGAGCATGCCGTTGTAGGTATGCATATAGTTGAGGATAGTTCTGTTCAGCATGATAGCGCAAGTCGTTCGCGGTAAACGGCATGTGGAAAGTCCTCCAAAATCCTGCGTTTCAATTCCTCCCATTGTACAAGAAAAAACAAGCGAATACAATTTCTCCAATACATAAGACGCATAAATATCGTAACATGTATGGAGAAACTGTATTCGCTCTAAAGGTCCGAAATGTATGCTAGTCGGCGTGCTTGCCCTTGCGCTGTTGGTGCTCGAATGCTTTCTTAATGGCGGTCAGACTACGCTGCACCTCGCCGCGCTCCTCGAGCATATTGGCATATTGGAAGTAAGCTCCTGCCGCGATTTCGTGGGCACCTGCGGCATCCAGTAGATCCAGTGCCTGAGTGAAGAAGGTATCTTCAGAGGTATAATCACCTTTTTTGTGACTGATTTGTGCCAACGCAATGAGCGCCTGACCCTGTGTCTCGGCGTCATTAGCAGTCTGTGCGTAGTTTAAGGCTTCCTGGGCTTCGTGTTCGGCCTCATCTACCCTGTCGCGTTTGAGCAACAATTCCGCGAGTGCTGTATGACAGATTGACGCGGCAACCTCATCGTTCAGGTCGCGCTCAATAGCAATCGCCTGGTGGTATTCGCGCTCAGCCTCATCGAGTTGCTCTAGCTTTTCGAGCGTCTTGCCAAGCAGCTGGTGTGTCAATCCGACCATACGCTGCTCATCACGCATTTCGTAGACGGCGAGACTGCGCATAGCATAGTCACGTGCCATTACCAATTTGCCAACAGACTTATAGTGCTGGCTAATCTGCATGTACTTTTGCGCAAAACTGCGGCTATCGCGATTGGCTTCATTGAGCATATCAATGGCGCGCTGGAAGTATGTTACGGCCTGGGAGAGATCACCCAGTCTGAAGTAGTCGTTTGCAAGATTACTATAGACGGAGAGCGAGAAAACGGGATCGGTGACGAGTCCTTGCTCAATCGCTGTGTTGCAGCGTTGGTGATTTTCCATTGCCAGTGTATAGTTATACAAGGCAAAGTATGCCTCACCTAACAGATTTCGGGCACGTTCAGTGTACTCACTATCATTCAGACTTTCGCCTTGTGAAAGTGCTGAGCGCAGATCAACGACGGCTTCCTGGTACTCACCCGAGCCAAGATGCACCTGACCACGCAGAAGATACAGCTGATACACTTGATCGGTTGTTATTCTTTCGGCTTGAATGGGTTGCAAGAGTTCTTCAGCCTGTTGGTATGCACTTTGCTGAATAAGCACATCGGCCTGAAGCAAGTCGACATCAACGCGCTGATCTGGACCAGCATCGGCAGGGGAGTAACCGACCGCCCTGGCTTCGGCAGCGCCTGCAGGCGAACCTTCGAGAAGGAAAGTCAGAGGAACATCCAGCCGGCGAGCGAGAATAGAAAGAGCTTTCAGTGAGGGCCGAATTTTGCCTCTTTCTATTGCTGAGATGTATGAGATTGAAAATTCGGGGGCGGCCAGCTGAGCTTGAGTCATCCCTAACTTAGTACGTACCTCACGAATGTTAGTTCCAACTCTTGCAGCCACTGCCTTCCCGACATTTGCGGTTTCGAGGGATGGCATGGGATGGGTTTCCTTTCAATCTTTAGAATGTGTTTTGTGTCAATCATTTAGCTATTCATACGTATTGTATGTGTGCTAAATTGATGCAATCTCTTCTCCTGTTTTCCTACAAGGACATACACTTATCGATTAAGAATGTCCTCTCATAAAAAGACATACCTGTGTACTGTATGCACACAAAAAAGGCAAAGAGAAATGTCGAACATCATAAACAGATTGTAGCAGCTTGTTGTATGCTTTGTCAATACCCTTTACACTTATGATACAATTAGAAACGCTACTTACAATGTGGAAGTGAAGATATATGAAGGATGATTGTAATCGAAAAATTATTCCTTTTAAGCTACTTCAAAAAAATTTTAAGTAGTGAACTCCTACCTGATTTTATCACTGCATATACATTTTTTCGATAAAAACTATATGACGTACCAACAAAGCAAAATTTTGTATATTCAGATGTTAAGGTATGTACAAACATATAACCTTTATTCTTTTCTTCTGATTGAGACTGCTGACTAGCCAAATCTATAGTAGTTGCATTATAATTAGGTGACGCATCCTACTACTATTCTTCCTATCGCTGACGTGTATATTCCGCGCAAAACATTGTTGTTCCATTGCGCGTGCCGTCTCTAGCATACAATGAGGAGCTAGATAATGACTATTTCAGAATTATTTCTTCAATCCGCCCAGCAGTTCGGTACGCGTTCAGCATTACTAGAACCGGTTGAGGCAGGAGAGATTGCATGCATCACTTATGAGGAGATGCAAAAGCGTGTTGAGGGCTTCGCAGGTTTTCTACAGAAACAAGCCGTTGCGAAGGGAGATCGTTTGCTTATCTGGTCGCAAAGTCGTACTGATTGGCTTGTTGCATATTTAGGCACGCTGCTTGTTGGAATGGTCGTTGTGCCACTAGATGTTAGTAGCAAAGAGGATTTTCTCCGCCGTATAGCCGAGACGACAGAGGCGCGTTTTCTCGTTACTACACAAAAGCAATATAACGAGTTAAAAGAGCCAGTTGTACCGCTCATTGATATTGATGCGTTACCACAGGAAGCGTTCGACAGCACACTGATACCTCCGACCGATGAGAGCGAGCTTGCTGAGCTTGTTTTCACGTCTGGTACAACGGGACAACCAAAGGGTGTGATGCTTTCGCATCAAAATATTGTGAGCAACGCGCTTGCTGCATTGCAAGTTATCAATGTGACTGCAAATGATCGAGCACTGTCAATTCTTCCATTGTCCCATATGTTTGAATTGACAATCGATATAGCTCTGCTTGCGAAAGGTGCAAGCATTCTCTATGCCCGTACCCTCTCGCCTGATACATTATTAAAACTGTTAGGTGGCCAGCATGTCAGCATTATGGTACTGGTTCCACAAGCATTACAGCTTTTTTACAGTGGTATCGAGCGAGAGGTACGCCGGCAGAAACGTGAGAGAGCGTGGGAGGTGCTGCATCGTGTAGCCTCATATGTGCCCTTTAATTTGCGGCGCTTGCTCTTTACCAATGTGCATAAGCGCTTTGGCGGGCATTTCCGCTTCTTCGTCAGCGGTGGAGCATATCTTCCTCCAAAGCTGGCGCAGCAATGGGAAAATATGGGATTTCGGGTAATACAGGGTTACGGGGCAACCGAGTGCGCGCCTGTTATAGCTGCCACACCTCTTAAAGAGCACAATCTGCAGTCTGTTGGCAAACCGCTGCCGGGTATCGAAGTACGAATTGCCGATGACAATGAGATACTGGTGCATGGACCTAATGTCGCGCTGGGTTATTGGAAAAATCCAGAGGCGACGGCATTCGCCTTTCAAGACGGTTGGTACCATACGGGCGATTTAGGGACGCATGACGAAAAGGGCAACTTGTATTTAAAGGGACGCAAGAAGAATCTCATTGTGCTTGCTAACGGTATGAATGTGTATCCCGAGGACATCGAAAACATCTTCGTCACGGTCCCGGGCGTCAAAGATGCGGTGGTAATTGGGCTGACCGAAGAGGACAAGGACCCACAAGTGCATGGTATTCTGCTACTCAACGACGCGAGTAAGGCCAAAGCTATTGTGCAGCAGGTGAACAAGCAACTGGCGTCTCACCAGCAAGTGCGTGGTTTTACCGTCTGGCCCGATGAGGATTTTCCACGCACGCATACACTTAAAGTGAAGCGACAGGATGTGCTAACGAGGCTGCCCGAGATACGTAAAAAAACGAATGCTGTATAAAAAAATCAATTTTGGCACCCGCTGCCGTGCATCGTTCCCTGAACTGTATTTGGGGAATGATGCACGGCAGCGGGTGCCTTTGCTACAAGGGACACGAGTTTTATGCTTTATTTAGTAGCTACGCCTATAGGGAATCTGCAAGACATTACGTTGAGGGCGCTTGATACCTTACGGCAGGTTGATATAGTCGCGAGCGAGGATACGAGAAAGACGGGCTTATTGCTGAAGCATTTCGATATCTCTAAGCCGCAAATCGCATTTCATGAACACAATGAACAGCGGGCGGGGGATCATATCGAGCATTTGTTGCGTCAGGGACAATCGGTAGCGGTTGTGACTGACGCGGGAACGCCGGGGATTGCCGACCCGGGATTTACGCTTGTACGTAGGGCGATCGCAGCCAATATCGAGGTTACGATGATCCCGGGTCCAACGGGCTTGATTATGGCGCTTGTACTCTCGGGTCTGCCCGTACATAGTTTTACCTTTCGGGGCTTCCCACCGCGCAAATCTGTAGGCAGGCGCAAATTTATGGAGATTGATAAAGATGCGCCACACACGCTGATCTTCTACGAAAGTCCCTATCGCATCGAGGATTTTCTTGAGGACGCACTGGTCGTCTATGGAGACCGACCAGCCGCACTCGCCAACGATTTGACCAAGATGTTTGAGAAGGTCGAGCGTGGGACGTTATCAACCTTGCTTGCTAGCGTACAAGGGACAAAGCTCAAAGGTGAGTTTATTGTGGTTATTGGTGGTGTGGGAAGAAATAAAGTAGAAGAGGGAGAACAAGAAACGGCACTCTAGCGATGCTGGAGTGCCGTTTCTTGTTCTCCCTCTTTTATATACCCATTACTATATACCCATTACATCGACGAGTTCTTTAACAGCGTTCGCTGATTTCTGGAGCAGGTTGCGCTCTTCCTCGGTGAGTTCGATTTCGACGATCTGTTCGATACCATTGGAGCCGAGTTTGGCGGGAACACCGACGAACAGATTATGGATGCCGTATTCGCCATTGAGATACACGGCACAGGGCACAATCATCTTTTTATCGAGCAAGATCGAGTCAACCATTTGTAGGACGGAGGCGGAGGGTGCGAAATAGGCACTGCCGGTACCAAGTAGTTTTACGATTTCGGCACCGCCATCACGGGTACGCTGTACAATCTGCTCGATGCGCTCTGCTGGTATCAATTGCGAGATGGGGACGCCAGCGACGGTGCACATACGCGAGAGTGGCACCATTGTATCACCATGTCCACCGAGCACGTAGGCTTGCACATCGCGCACAGAGGCACCTACTTCCTGCGCGATAAACGTGCGGAAGCGGGCCGTATCAAGCACTCCAGCCATACCAATCACTCGCTCACGTGGAAAGCCACTCACATGCAAGGCAAGTTGTGCCATTGCATCAAGTGGATTGGTGACGACGACCAGAATAGCATTTGGCGAATGTTTAGCGACCTGCTCCGTAACCTGAGTCACAATTTCCTGATTTTTCTTGACCAGATCATCGCGTGTCATGCCGGGTTTGCGTGGGAAGCCAGAGGTGATAACGACGATATCCGAGTTCGCGGTGTCGGCATAATCATTCGTGCCTGTCACCAGCGAATCATAGCCGAGTACAGGACCCGCCTGTAACATATCTAACGCTTTGCCCTGCGGCATATTTGGCACGATATCGTACATGACTACATCGGCGTAGTCGCGTTCCGCCAGTCTTTGGACGAGGGTGCTACCCACAAAGCCAGCACCGACAACAGTTATCTTACTTCGCATTACGCAGTTCCTTTCAAAGCGAACAAAAATATTCTGAGACTATTGTATGCCCTGATAGCAAAAATGCGCAACTAACCA
>CAXTCR010000139.1:0-10300 GCA_964242555.1 uncultured Ktedonobacteraceae bacterium | reverse complement strand
CTGCTGCCGCTGGGATAATGCACTATTTTCTCTATTTTCACGTCGACTGCTCCGCGGAGCGTTGGGCTTAAAGTTTCGGGCAGGACCAGCATCCTCAATCTGCTCCTGTACAAGCGGCTCGCTCCATGAGTGATGAGAAACCTCCTCCTCAAGTAGAGGGGAAGAATCAAAGAGCTGTGCACCTGTTCCAGGATCCTCTCCGAGGTCCTCAACGTGTATGCCGCCAGGGATCTGGTCTACTGGTTCATTAAACGTACTCTGTTCAGCGGCGGAGTCATGTATGTCTAATCCATCAATAATGGCTGAACCACGCTGCTCGTGGAGGTATGATGCTGGCGGAGCATCATCCATTATCGGGTAAGAGATATCGCTCACCTCTTCTTCGGAGGGCGATTGTGGTAGCGGTGTAGTTTTATAAATGCTGCTTGGAGGAGCCGGTTCGCTCTGAATTGGCTCAATCGAAGAAGCTTCCAGGGGTGTTTGTGGCAAACCGGGTAGAACAGGATTAGCCTGTTGTAGTGTACTGCGAATATCTGCTGCTTGCTTGTAATCAGCGTCTTCGGCCCAGTAAGATCCCGGCTCTTCCAATGGAATTTCGGGTGAGACTGGATACACAGGCGGCGCTGCATGAGGAAACAAGTCGTAAATTTGTCCTGGTTCCTGTTTGGGTTCGCCAAAGGATGGCGAGAATGTGCTCTTCCCTTTTAAGCTACCTGAAGTGGTAGATGTAAATGGACGCTCTGTATCGCGCTGTGTAAAAGACTGTTCAGGAACCGGTCCATACCATTGACTGAGGGGGTCTGTATGCTCTTCTAAATTAGTTTCGCTGTTTTCGTCAGGAGTAGGAAACTGTGTTGATGGTTTCCGGGTTGCCTGCAAACGGCCCTGCGACGACGTGAATTTGCTTTTGCCTGTACCACTGCGTCCAGTGCGTGTAGGTGGGCGAGACTTGCCCGTTATTGAGGACGATTGCGAATGCGCAACACGAAATTTTCCGGCCTGTGCCAGTGAGCGAATCTGTGGGTCGGTACTAATGACGAGAACATCTTTGCCCATCTTGCGGGCATCGGCATGTAGCACGCGCCACGCAACAAGGCTGCGCAACTGCGTTTGCGCAGGAATAACCAGAGTAACCTGTCTATTTGGTGCCTTTTCCAAACGTTCTCGTACGCTTGTTACATCATCTTCTGGACTAATATATATCGGAATGTCATTAGTCATAAGAAGCTCTTACCCCCCTACAGCGCAAGTATCTTTAGATATGCATAGTATCGATGACGCGATTGAGTGCTCTCTCCAAGACGTTGTTTTCGTTTTGTAACTCGATTGCTTGATACGCAAGGGCCATTGGCGTGATATCTTGTGCATTCACCAGGAAACCTTCCTCGTCAGCGAGGGATCCCACCATCTCTGGTTGCACCGTGCGTATAATTGGTTGACGCGAGAATGGTAATCGCTCAGTCCAGGGAAAACTTTCCATCCGGTCAAGTAGATCGGGAAGAGCAGAACCGCCGCCTACCATGTAAATAGCAGGTGGAAGCAGTTCTCCTTTGGCAAGCTCTTCGATCAGTAACTCAACACTATCCATCCACGTCTGACACTCCGGAGCCAGGATAGCCTGTATCTCGTCATAACTACTGCCTTTGACTTCTCCATTACTATACGCGACTTTGATCTTTTCTGCATCTTTAATGGAGACACCCTTACTTGTGGCGATGCGTCTGGTGAATGTACGACCACCGAGCGCGAACATGCGTGTCTCTTCTATTCCACCCTGCCGGACTAACGCTATGTCAGTTGTACCACCGCCAATGTCGATAAAGATCGCGCCGCTATCAGCACTGGCATTGGTGCTCAGACAACGAGCCAACGCATATGGTTCCGCAACAATTGTGACGAGTGTCAAGTCCAAACCCTGAGCCACGGTCTCCAAAGCACCTAATTGCATCAGTGGAGCAAAAGCACTGAACAGAGTGAGTGTGAAGTGCCGGCCACGGAAGCCGATTGGATTGGATACGATTTGCCCATCAATCCGTGCAGTGATTACTGCTGCGTTTGTAAGGCGAACTTCGATGTTTTGATAGCCTGTTTCGGCGGCTATGCGCTCTTTCGCATTTTTTAACAGCTTCTGCTGGGCGTTCGTGATCAGTGCTTCGAGTTCCTCTGCCGTAATTGGCTTTGAAGGTTGCTGTCTCTGCCGGCTCACGGTCGTAGAACTCCCCTTCACCAATTCGCCCGCGATCCCAATCACTGCCTGAGGCGCGATAACTCCACCGGCTGATTGTTCCGCTTTTATCAGTGCCTCGTTACAATTTGAGATAACACCGGGTATGTCAGTAACAATGCCGTCAGACATATGGGCATAGCTTTGTGGATGTCGTCCCACGCCTAACACATGCGCGTGTTCTCCCTGCACTTCAACAATAATCGCCTTCGCGTAGGCCGTTCCTATGTCTAGCGCGGTAAAAAGTTGGCGTTCTCCACCCCCTCCCACGAATGGAGGTTGGAGATCGTCTCCATACACTTCCTCGTCGTACTGCTGGTCATCCTCGTAATATACTTGTTCCTCTTGTCTCCCCGAAAAGAGACCAAAGAGACGTTGTAGCAGATTCGCCATTTACTTGTCCAAATTCTGTAAATTTATCGCTGTGTCCCTACTTAATATTGTCTTGCACAAACTCTGGCACGAAGTCAAGCGCGTCTTTGAGCGCAGCTTTATTTTTCCCCCCGCCCTGTGCCACGTCTGGACGACCACCACCCTTGCCACCAAGCCGCTCCCCAACAGCACTTGCTAGCTTACCCGCGTGAAGTCCCCTCTTTGTAAGTGTTGGATCAACATTCACCTGAATACCAACGCGCTCACCTGTATTGCTCGCTAGAACGACAACACCAGGACTCCGTAATTTACTACGTACAATATCACCCATTTCTCGCAGTACCTTGTCGTCCGCTACATCCACTGTTGTCGCTAACACAGGAATTCCTGCAACCAGTTGCGCACGCTCGACGAGTACATCGGTCTGCCGTAGTGCCGCGTCACGCTGCATCTGTCCTAATTGCCTGCGTGCTGTGAGCAGTTCCTGTTGGAGTTGTTCTATGCGTGACTCCAGAATATCTGGCTGCGTTTGCAGTTTGGCCGCTATACGCTCAACCGTTGCTGAACGTCCACGTAGATACGCCTCTGCCGCACGGCCTGTCAGTGCCTCGATACGACGAATACCGGCGGCAACACTTGTTTCTTGAACAGTGATATAGATGCCTATTTGTCCGGTAGAAGTACAGTGTGTACCACCGCACAATTCAATACTACTACCCATTGAGACAACACGCACAAGGTCTTCGTACTTCTCGCCGAAAAGTGCCATTGCGCCCGTCTCCATCGCTTCCTGTATTGGCATGATATTGGTGTTAACGGGGAAGTCGGCCCTAATCCAACGATTGATCTGCTCATCGACCTGTGCGAGTTCCGCATCGCTTAATGCATGTGGACAGGTGAAGTCGAAACGTAGGCGCTCAGGCTCAACCAACGATCCTCGCTGCTCAACCTGCGGACCAAGCAAATCACGCAAGGCTTTATGCAGTAAGTGGGTCGCGCTATGGTTGCGCATTGTGTCCTCGCGGCGAGCCTCGACGACATCGGCCTGTACCGCATCCCCGACGCGCATGTGACCTTCTTTTAACGTGCCATAATGCACGATCAAGCCTTTGAGTGGTCGACGTGTATCCCCAACCGAGAAAACACCCGTTGGGGCAATAATGTCACCCCTGTCACCAATTTGGCCACCACTCTCGGCATAGAATGGCGTCTCATCAAGCAGTACCAGCGCCTGTTGTGGCGCACTGACGCTTTCGACCTCCGAGCCGTCAACAATTAGAGCGACAACGCGTGCGCTGCCCGTGATACCTTGATAACCGGTGAATTTTGTCGGTCCCAGCCGTTGAAGTACGTTCGCCAGTATCGTGTCATCCTGGACCTGTACAAACGCGCTTGCCGAGCGGCTGCGCTCTTGCTGGCGCTGCATGGCTTGCTCAAAACCAGAAGTATCTACTGTAAAACCTTGTTCAGAGGCAATTTCCTCTGTCAGCTCGACAGGAAAACCATGCGTGTCATACAGCTTGAATACCTCTTCACCTGGAATAACGGTCTGCGCCTTCTGTTTTAGGCTATCTAACAGTTCGTTCAGCAGCTGTAAGCCAGTCGTCAACGTTTGCCCAAACTTCTGCTCTTCCAGATTCAGAATATCAAGAATGCGGTCGTGCTGGGCGCGTAGTTCTGTGTAGTGGTCGTCCATGAGCGATATGACAACATCAGCAGCTTCGGCGAGGAATGGCTTGTCAAGCCCTAACAATTTACCATGGCGTACCGCCCGGCGTAAAATGCGACGGAAGATGTATCCTCGTCCCTCATTGCTTGGCAGGACACCGTCGGCGGCCAGAAATACAAGCGCACGAGCATGATCGGCGATCACGCGCAATGAAGTATCTGTTTTGCTATTCTTTCCATATTGGGTATTAGCGAGGTGTGCGAAATGGTCAATGACGGTACGGAACATGTCCGTCTCAAAGACCGATTCTTTGCCCTGAAGCACCATTGTGAGCCGTTCAAGCCCCATGCCTGTGTCAATATTCTGGCGCGGCAGTGGTGTACGTTTGCCCTCAAGGTCTTGGTTATATTGCATGAAAACGAGGTTCCAAATTTCCAGGAACCGTTCGCATTCGCAACCGGGCTTACAATCGGGCATACCACAGCCATGTTCGACACCACGGTCGTAATAGATTTCGGAGTCAGGTCCACATGGTCCAGAGGCACCCGGAGGTCCCCACCAGTTGTCCTCCAACCGTACAATCGCCTCATCGGGAAAGCCTGCAACCTCTTGCCAGTAGACCGGTGCCTCTTTATCCTCCGGGTGCACCGTTGGATGCAGGCGATCCGCAGGCAGCTCGAGCGCCTTTGTAAGAAATTCCCATGCAAAGCCAATTGCTTCGCGTTTAAAGTAGTCGCCAACCGAGAAGTTACCTAACATCTCGAAGAAGGTCAGCGTGCGTTCGTTGCCGACCTTGTCGATATCCGTGGTGCGAAAACACTTTTGGGCCGAGGTGAGCCGGTGGGCTGGTGGCGTCTCACGCCCTAGAAAGAAAGGAATCATCTGCTGCATTCCAGCAGTGGTTAGCAGCACAGTGGGATCGTTATGTGGTACCAGCGATGAACTGGGCATGATGGTGTGCCCTTTGCTGGCAAAGTATTGAAGAAAACGTGTACGCACCTGAGTACTTGTAAGAGTAACGTCTACAGACACAGCGGCCTCCTCGATAAGAGCATTTCCCGTCTTCGCTCCCGTACGCCTGAGTATCGCGTACGCTTATGTACTTCTATGCAAGAGTCCGCTTCAGGACGGACTCGAAAGTGTTGTAATATATGTACAACGATGTCTTCTATTATACGCTATATGTCTACACAAAAGCATACAGTCATAACATCTTATTCTACATGCATGCGCATTATAGCAAACCCAGGAAAGGACTGCAATGGACAATAGAGAGGCTTTAGTGCTGCCGTTCCGCACACTACTCGTTTTATGCGGAGTGGCGGGGTCAGGCAAGAGTACGTTTGCTCGTAACTTCGTGGAAGAGCATACTACACAGGAGCTACGTACGACCTCTATTGTCTCGTCTGACGAGTGTCGCGCCCTTGTTTGTGATGACGACACCAATCAACAGGTGAGTCCCGATGCCTTTGACTTGTTGTACTACATTGTGCACAAACGTTTACGGCAGGGACGCTTCACCATCGTGGACAGTACTGCACTTCAAGCCGATACGCGCCGGAGATTGCTCGAAACTGCTCAGCGCCACAACTTTAGTACCTGCTTGCTTATTTTTGCTACCTCACCCGCTGTCTGCATACAACGTGATGCCACGCGCATACGTAAAGTAGGTGAAGAAGTTGTTTATTATCATCAAAGACTCCTTCGTCAGGTAATGGCTGCCGCACCTACCGAAGGCTGGCAACATATTCTTGTGCTAAATGAACAAATCCAGGCAGAATTTCGTATAATTATTGAGGTGTAAAATCTCCTTTAGAAACCTAATTTTATTACCAATAAAGAGAGCGAGTCGTAGCAATGACACCATATCAGGAATATAGGAACGATGACTATAGCACGGCTCAAAGTATGCATAATCAGGCAACAGATCCAAGTATGAGACGTGTTACAACGCAACTAGGGACGCCTTATGTTCTTAAAGAAACAAGAGGACAACGGGTTCAACGGGCCACAAAAAGCGTCTTTGCCGCCATCTTTCGCAAAATCAATCAATTGATTGGTCTTGGCTTAACTGTGCTCCTCCTGCTCCTTTTTACGCGCTTTCTGCTGAACTTCTTCGGGATTAGTACAAGCGTCTTCACCGGTTGGGTGCACTTCCTCACGGACCCACTTGTCTATCCTTTCGAGAACCTCGCGCCCACGTTGCCCTTCAACGGTTTTAGCATCGACGTAACGACGCTCGTTGCGATTGTCGTGTGGACAATCGCGATACTGCTGGTGCGACAATTTATTCGCATCCTAGCGGGAAAATGGTAGCGCATGCAGAACACATCTATACTTTGGAGACGACCAGAGTTACGCTACCCTGTGCCCTTTGATACGGTCTTCTTCGACGTTGATGGTGTCCTGATTGACACGCTTGCCTCCTTTCATGCCACCGATATCGCCACCGCTGAGTATGTTGCCAGCACCATTCATGGCCTCCATTGGGGACAGCGAGAGGGCAAAGCGTTGATGACGATTGCCGATGTCGATGCCTTTAAGCAGGCTGGTGGCTACAACAACGATTGGGACATGTGCTACCTGCTTTCGGCACTCGGTACCGCACGGCTGCGCGAGTGGAAGGGTACCCCGCTTGCCGAGCGTACGAGCCGGGAGTGGGCCGCAATCTCACGTGCCGCAAATCTACAGGGGCGTGGTGGACGTGCATGGGTTGACGCAACCTTTCCCGCCGGCGCCCGCCTCCATTATGATGTCATTGGTGACATCTACCACGAATATTACTGGGGAGCTGACAACATTCGCAAACGCTTCGGCTATGAACCGCGTTATCTCCCCACCTTCGAGGGCTTTGTGCACCAGGAGAACATGTTGTACATGCCCAATTTTTTTGCCCGGCTGAGACACGCCGGTATCAAGCATATGGGCATGATTACCGGACGCGTCGGGCCAGAGGTCGATAGCGCACTGGAACGTATGGAGGCGTACAGCAACGAAAAGTGGTGGGAGGTTGTCATCGCTGCAGATACCTGTCCCAAACCTGATCCACGCGCCCTGCGTCTAGCGATTGATGCAACTGGCGCGAAGGGTGGTCTCTATATTGGCGACACGGCAGATGACCTCGACCTTATCAAGAACTATCAAGCGACAAAGACCTCGACAGAGCCTGATTTTCTAGCTGCTGTGCTGGTAATGCATCAAGAGGAGGTTGAGTTATATAAGCAGCGCGGCGCGGATTTTGTTGTGCGCTGGGTGGAGGATTTGTTGCGATGTTTGCCCGTATTCTCGTAAGGGTTGATTGGGAAACGTATTGGGAATACAGGACGGACGCCCACAAGAAGCTACCCTACTATAGACGAGGCACCTTTAAAGAATGATGTGTAGTTATAGCATTCGTCCTGGTTCCCGTATATTCAGAAAGCTGTTCATCAAAGTGAACAGCAACTGGATGAAACTCCTCCCTATAATCATTCAGATATGTCTGTTGGGGAGCAAAAATAAGAAGGGCAAGTGACAGTAATGTCGAATATCTCTCGTGAGACTTCTTCCTCAACTCCGGGTTCTCTCCAATTTGAGCCACTGTTGATGCCTAAGCTTCAATTACCGCGTCTGCAGAGGTCGTTGCTAAGACGTGAGCACCTTTTGAATATGCTGGATGGAAGTCTTGAACGTACATGTACGCTCATTGCTGGGCCGGCAGGTTATGGCAAAACGACGGCAGTTGCTCAATGGATAGCCCAACGAGCTACTGGTGCAAGTGCTCTCCAAATCGCCTATATCACGCTAGATGAGAATGATAATGATCCGATTCGCTTCTGGCGATATGTCATTGCAGCCTGTCAGAAGTTTGAGCCGGACATGGGGAAAGAGGCACTGGACTTATTGCTCGCGAATCGCTTACCGCCATTTAAACCATTAGAGATAATGTTGACTGCTTTGTTGAATGAGCTTAGTCAGCTTGAACAGTCGTATATCCTGGTCCTGGACGATTTTCATGTTATTCGTTCGCAGTTGGTGAATGACTCGCTAAGTTTCTTGCTTGAGCATCTTCCAACCTCGTTTCACCTCTTTCTGCTTATGCGTGGAGACCCACTCATCTCGTTGACCCGCTTACGTGCACGGAATGAGTTGCTGGATATCCACCCACCCTATCTCGTCTTTTCGCTAAAAGAGACACGCGCTTTTTTAGAGCAGGAACTTCCTTTCCCACTTTCGGAGAACATCTTGCGTCAGATTAACGAGAAGTTAGAAGGATGGCCTACAGGCTTACGTCTGTTCGCAAATGCTCGGCGGTTGATTGATAGTGAGCAAACATTGGAACGTATACTAAAAACCTTTTCGGGAGGCTATTGGAGTATCCAGGATTATTTTTTTAACGAGGTATTACATACGTTACCAGAAGCACAACAGGAGTTTTTGCTACAGACGAGTATTTTTCCTCGCTTGAATGCTTTATTTTGCGATGCGGTTCTGGAGCGAAAAGATAGTGTTCAGCAGATCGAGATGCTGCGTGTAAACGATCTTTTTCTGGGACCGTTAGACCCAAATGGGAAATGGCTACGTTATCAGGTTCTTTTTGCCGAAGCGATGCAACAGGAGGCTAGCAAGCGGCTGGGAGACCAACGGTTACGTGCGCTTACAGAAGTCGCAAGTCACTGGTATGAGCAGCATGGCCTTCTGACAGACGCAATCGAAACTGCACTCAACGTTGAAGCATATACGCGTTCTGCCCATCTCATTCAGTGCTACATCGAGAGCAAACAACAAAGTGATGCACCGACTGCACCGGAGTTGTATAGCGTACAACGCTGGTTCCAACACTTACCAGAAGAGGTAGTGGAGCACAACCCGTACCTTTGTTTGCACTACGCGATGACGCTCCTCTTCATGCAAATGGAGGACGCCCGTCTTTCACTGCGAGAGGAGCGAGTTCGTCATCTGCTTTCCGTAGCTGAGCAGAAATGGCGGGACGCGAATGCCATCACGAAACTCGCTGAAGTCTTCTCTTGCCGAGCACTGCTAGCACGTCGAGAGGGCAACCTTCTGCAGGCGGTGACATGGGCTAAACAAGCACTGGCATGGCTCCCTCCAGAAAACTACATATGGCGCACGATTGCGCTCACAACGGTTGGAATTGGAGAGATACTCGATGGGCAACTTACACAGGCGCGTATATATTTGCAAGAAGCGTTGCTGCTCAACGAGCGACAAAGCAACTTAATTTATGCACGTGCAATCCGTGGAATGCTCAGCGCAGTGAGTCTTGAACAGGGAGAACTTGCATCCACCATTGAGCAACTTCGCCAAATGCAGGCCGAGGCGAGGGCACAAGTGGATTTTGATGATATCGCGCGCACACAGTTAGGGTTAGCGCAGATTGCCTACCAATGGAACGACCTGGAAGAGTCTCAGCAGGCCGCACAGGAAGCGTTAGCAGTTGGCGAGCGGATGAACGAAGAAGAATTTCAGGGTCAGGCGATGGTGCGTCTTGCACTGATCGAACATGCATCCGGTCAAAGCATGCAAGCGCAACAACGTCTTCTAGCATGGCTAACGGGAAGACCTATGCCGGCCACGCCTGCTAGCTATCAGCTTATGCATGAAGTCCAGGTGGTGCTGGCACGCTTGCAACTCACGAGTGGAAATACTACGGCGGTAGAGCGGTGGTTCGAGAGCATACAGCAACGCGAAGAGGTGATACCTCAGCTTCAGCGGTGGCGTGAACAAGTGCTCCGTGCTCGCCTGCTTCTGATACAGCAAGAAACGAGTAAGGCGATAGAGCAACTGGAAAGCCTGAATGTTGCTGCGCAGTGGACTGGCCATTTCTTTGTACAAATGCAGGTCCAGGCCGTGTTGGTGCTGGCATATTTCCAACAGAATATGCAAGAGAAAGCGCAGCAGCAGTTGCTTCAATTGCTCAAAACAACACAAAGTGAGAATTTCCTGCGTCTCTACCTTGATGAGGGCGAAGCAATGGCCCAGCTATTGCGTGAACTCTTGTCTCAGAAACACGAGAAAATGCTACTTGTGTATGT
>CAXTCR010000138.1:0-10325 GCA_964242555.1 uncultured Ktedonobacteraceae bacterium | reverse complement strand
CTGGCTCACCCACAGACCTCCCTGAAGCTTACGGTAACGCTTATGGAGACTAGCCCTACTCTATGCGACGTGCTGTATATAGTAGGGACGTTCCCCATAAGCGTTACCGTAAGGCTCGAATGGGGACCAGGGCGCCCTAGCTCAACCACAGACCTCCCTTAAGCTTCAATTAACGCCTATGGGACGTTCCCCTTGTGGGCGTCCTGTTTCCGCATATGTTCTTGCAGGCGTCCGTTTCCCTACATTTGGCAATCAGCCAACAAACTCCACGACAGCAGCGTTAAACTTTTCCGCCTCTTCTTAGAAGGGATAGCACCCACGATAATCAAAGACGCCCAACTTCGCTCCAGGCACCTGTTCGCTGATATACACGCTTGACTGATAGGGAAAGACCTGACTCTTAGACAAAATTCGGCACCACAGTCTCCACAAAACGCCCAATCGTCTCATGATCGAGAAAGCGGAAGATGAAGTGCGACACCCCAATATCGCGAAAACGCCCCAACTCCTTCGTCACTTCTTGAGCATTGCCCGCGATAAAGTGCTTACTCGGATTGCGCTGCACCTCCACCGGATTCTCCGAAACACTCATCGTACTCAAGTACGTTAGCTTGATTTCAGAAAAATTCCGTCCCACGTCTTTACAATGCTGCTTGAGTATCGACAGCTTGGCATCATACTCCTCGACCGTACACGAATTAAAGTTCCACCAGTCGGCATAGCGAGCGACCAGTGCCAGCGTACGCTTCTCACCGCCCCCGCCTATCAAAATCGGAATTGTAGGCAACGGTTGCGGTATACAGTACGCATTATGGACGGCATAGTGCCTGCCCTCAAACGTCACAGGTTGTTGCTCCGTCCACATCGCACGTATCAACTGCGCTGCGTCTTCCAACTGCTCCATACGAACCTTCGTTGTGGGAAAGGGATAGTCATACGACTGGTATTCGTCCTCTTTCCAGCCCGCACCCAAACCTAAAATAGCGCGTCCATTCGAGAATGCCTGTAGTGTCGCCATCATCTTCGCCAGCAGCGCGGGATTGCGGTACGACTGCGACATCACCAGCGACCCAATCTTGAACTGCGGATAGCTTGCGGCTAGATAAACCATCGTCGTCAGGCACTCAAAGGTATCAAGCGTCTCCCACTGCAGGTGATCCTCCACCCACAGCGTACTAAAACCCGTCCTAAGCGCATCTATGGAGGTCCGGTTGTGCGCGATCAAATCCTGCCACGAGCGGCCAGGATCGTTTTTCTGCCGCAACATAAACCCAAATTCAACACCAGTCATAAAACATTTCCCTCTTTGTATCGCTATGAATCTATGATGGATACCATCACGGACAGAGCGCGTGATAGTACCCACCACAGATTCGAGGCGCATTTCCCTTGACGAATGCTCCAGTTTACCTTATACTTTCTCTATGCTGAAAACTATTCGGCAACTACATCATCGGCCAATCATGACCCGCCGCCTGATAAATCGCCTCGATCGTCGCCATATTCTCTAACGTCTCGCCTAATCTGAACGACGGCTCCTGGTTTGTTTGAATGCAGCTGCCAAAGTGTTCAACCTCAAGCTGGTACTGGTCAATGCGATCAAACTTCTGCTCCGTCAACTCGCCATTGCGAATGATCAAAATGACCGCTTCTAAGTTGCCAGGGGTGAACGGTACGGGAATGGTGATTGTGCCTGCCTCACCAATGATTTCAACCATCTGACGAGTCGGCAACTCAAAGCTACAGTCAATTAAGCCAAATCGTCCCTCGCCAAAATCGAGGACTGCATTGGTTGCCATGTCAACGCCAATTTGACTCGTTGTATGCACTCGTGCCGCCACTACCAACGGCGCATGCCCATATACCGCTCGGCACATGTTTACAGGATAGCATCCAACATCCATCAACGCGCCACCCGCTAGCTCCGGCTTCAAGCGAATGTCATCAGGACGCGATCGAATGTCGAACGAGAACGAGCCGCGCACCAATCGCACCTGACCTATCAGTCCCGCATTCACCTGCTCCAGCGCCCACACAATCTGCGGGTGAAAGCGGTACATAAACGCCTCCATCAGCAAGACATTGTGCTCATGCGCCATGTCCATCATAATCTTGCCCTCACGCGCCGTCACCGACATCGGCTTCTCGCACAGCACATGCTTGCCCGCTTGAAGCGCCTGTAACGTCCATTCACCGTGCAGACCGTTTGGCAGGGGAATATATACAGCGTCAATATTGGGATCGTTCACGAGTTGTTCGTAGTTGTCATAAAATTGCACACCTTGAGCAAACGAATAGACATCTTTCGCACGCTGTACATCGCGACTCGCCACCGCGACTAATTGGCCATTAGAAGACGCGCGAATTGCTGGTGCAACTGCCTTTACGCCAATATTCGCGGCACTGAGAATGCCCCAACGGATGGGATTGGTAGATTGGCTCGCCTGCATACACTTGTTCCTTCACTACAAAAAAAGTACGTATTACATTATAAACACAACAATACATAGACATCAGACAAGTTTTGTGTATCTCTATGCTATCACAAAATATGGGTTATACTGTACTGAGGGCACAAGAAATTCCATAAATCGTTAGCACCCGACAAGAAACGGAGTAAAAGTAATGCCGGAAAAAACGTTTGCACAACTACCAGACCTTACAAGCACGTATCCCCTTTCGAGCGATTCCGTCGAACAGTATCAACGCGATGGACATATTCTGTTACGAGATGTTGCCTCTCCCTCCGAGGTCGCTACGTATCGTGCGGTCATAAAGGAAGCTGCATTGCGATATAACACGGAGAAACGCACATTGCAAGAGCGTGATACCTATGGCAAGGCCTTTCTCCAAATCATGAACCTTTGGGAACTTGATGAAGCAGTGAAACGCTTCGTGTTGGCCCAACGCTTTGCTCACGTAGCTGCTGCATTAATGGGCGTAGAGCGCGTGCGTATTTATCACGATCAGGCATTATTTAAAGAGGCTGGGGGTGGTCCTACGCCATGGCACCAGGATCAGTACTACTGGCCGCTTGATACAAATAACATGGTAACGATGTGGATGCCATTGGTCGATGTCTCTGTAGAAATGGGACCAATGATCTTCGCAAGTGGTTCACAAAAGAAAGGGTTCCTGGGGCATTTCGCCATTTCAGACGAATCGCAAGCAGCATTTGAACGTATGATAGCGGAACAAAATCTCTCGTTGAGTGTGCCACAAGCCCTTAAAGCTGGTGATGCAACGTTTCATGCAGGTTGGACACTCCATAGTGCTCTTGCCAATACATCAGATACCATGCGCGAAGTCATGACGATCATTTACTTCGCTGACGGAGCACATATTATGGAGCCAGATAATCCAGACCGTGCCAATGATATACAGCGTTGGCTAACTGGTCTTAAACCAGGCGATCTTGCTGCGAGTCCAAAAAACCCACTCATTCCCTAAATATGTAACTCTTGCGCAAGCCCATAAGAGGGTGCCATAATCAAGACATGCCAGACATCTATTGCCTGGCATGTCTCGACCATTTCCTACTAAGAAAAGAGATGTAGCACACTATGACTCAGCAGTCGACAACACATCCACTGCGCGTGGGTGTTCAAATGCATCCTCAGCATACAACCTATCAGGACTATGCCGACGCCGTTCGACGTTTTGAGGATCTCGGCGTCGATAGCATTTGGAACTGGGACCACTTCTTCCCACTCTACGGCGATCCGCAGGGCAACCACTTCGAGGGCCTGACCCTGCTCACCGCGATGGCAACCCTGACCACCCGCGCCTCCATTGGTACGCTCGTTGTCTGCAACAGTTATCGCAACCCGGCCCTACTCGCGGACATGCTCAAAACTATCGACCACATCAGTAACGGACGCGTCATTCTTGGCATTGGTGCGGGCTGGTTCGAGCGCGACTATAAAGAATACGGCTACGACTTCGGCACCGCTGGCACCCGTCTCAACGCCCTTGGCGAAGCCCTGCCTATCATCAAGCATCACTGGGAAGTAGACGTACCTAAGCCGGTGCGTGGCAACATTCCGATACTCATCGGTGGCGGGGGTGAGAAAAAGACCCTGCGCCTCACTGCTCAATACGCCGACATGTGGCACGGCTTCGGCGATGCCGCAACGCTTGCTCACAAGATGGAAGTCTTGAACAATTGGTGTAAAGAGGTTGGACGCAATCCACAAGACATCGAGCGGACCGCTGGCACCAATAAAGGTGACACTGATGAGGCCCGCGATAGCCTTGTCGGAGCAGGCATCACTCATCTCATTCTCGGCAACCAGACTCCCTGGGAATTCGATGAGGTCGCGAAACTCGTCAAGTGGCGCGATAGCCGTTTAGGAAAATAATGACATAATGTACTGTTTATTCTCATTGGTCGCTAGAAACTAGTGAGAATAAACAGTGCATCTAGGTAAAAAAATGACAGTATCCATCATCACCCACACCGTTGCTCAACAGGTAGAGCCTTACATTCCGGACATCGTTGACATCTATCGCAAAGCATTTGGTCAGGCACCGTATTTCAAAAGTGAAAATGAAGTACTCGCGTTCGGTGCCATTTTTCCCCATCATATGCGCCGACCCAGTTTCCGTTGCGTCCTAGCACAAGACGAGGAAACGAGTAACATCCTCGGTTTTGCCTATGGCTATACAGGTGAGGCAGGTCAATGGTGGCATGATCTCGTAGTCAAAAAAATGGCTCGTGCCCAAGCCGAGTATTGGATGACCAACGTATTCGAGGTCGTCGAACTGGCGGTCTATCCCTTCACACAGGGTCACGGCTACGGCGGTCGCATCCACGACGCCCTCCTACAAACGCTCCCACACAGAACCGCCGTCCTCTCAACCTATCAAGTCGAAACACCAGCCCAAAAGATGTATGAGAAGCGCGGCTGGGAAACATTGCTCTCTGGTTTCGTTTTCCCAGGCTATAGCGAACCATATAAGATTATGGGGAAAAGACTTACATAAAAGGCTAAAAGGCACAAGCAATCCTCGTAATACATGGCACTACGCGAGACAAAAAATAACCTTGTCTTTTTGACAAGGTTATCAGTGGGGTGGCTGATGGGGCTCGAACCCACAACAACTGGAACCACAATCCAGGGCTCTGCCATTGAGCTACAACCACCATATTCGTGTGCTTAACACGAGATCAGTATAACAAACGCATTATGCGTTGTCAATAGCAAAATTAGAATGATGTGTTTTATTTATTCGTGGTCATTGTACGACAGGGGTTTACAAATTTCCTTCTACATTCCTAAGATGATAGAATAAACACATTGTTGTTCTATATCAGACTAAAGGAAACTGAATATGTTCCAGGGACACATCACCCTTAACCGGCTACGCTGGGTGGGACCACTTGCTGTATTTATTTCGCTCGCCGTCAATCTGCTTATTCGAGCTATTTCGTTTGCCGTATTTAAACCTTCATCAGCATTCGCGCCGCTCAACATCCTCCCTGTCTGTTTCTGGTCTATTGTGCTTGGCGTGGGTGCAATCCTCGTCTTCTGGTTGGTTGGTCGCTATGCACGCAACCCCGGACCCTTCTTTATCGCAATTAGTATACTTGTCTATCTCGCCGCGTTTATACCAGACCTGCTTATTATTTCCGTCAAACCAAATCCATTTCATGATACAACGCCTACTGCCGTAAACACACTCCTGTTCATGCATGCAGCAGAAGCCAGCATTATCATCTGCATGCTTTTGCTTCTAGGCTTCGATAAGAATGCGAAGGCGCGTAAGACGTAATAAACGCTTAATGCTAGTATGCCACCAGAGCATCAATCAACATCCCCCAGAACCGCTCAACCTCCAACCCATAGCCCACACGCGCATTCGTAGGCTTCTCCAGTTTCCCATATACATCGCAGATCGTACGGCCAGCACTCGACTCGCTTATTGTCTCAATCTCGACATACATCTGGGCAGATTGAATGATGTCTGGCTCAAGTACGGCAGCGACTGCACAAGGATCATGTACGGGTGGTGCGGGAAAGCCGAAGACGTTTTTGTAACTATCGGCAAAAAAGACAAGCAAGTCTGCGGCAAAGGAGGCTACCGGACGATTGGCGGCACGTAGCCGACCTACAATCTCCTCCGTTGCCAGCGCTTGGTGCGTCACCTCTAAGGGCACCATCGTAATTGGTCGTCCACATCCAAAGACGATCGATGCCGCCTCTGGGTCGAACCAGATGTTGAACTCCGCCGACGGCGTGACGTTGCCGACGCCAATAGCACCACCCATAAGCGAGATCGCCTGTATCTTTGGCACAATCGCTGGTTCGCGTCGTATGGCGGTTGCAATATTCGTCAATGGCCCCGTTGGGACGAGCGTGATATCGCCATCGGAGTCCAGCAACAGCTCGATGAGCAGGTCGACCGCATGTTGTCGCGCCAGTTCGATGTCAGGTTCAGGCACATTCGGACCATCCATACCAGTAACGCCGTGAATATCAGCGGCATGGCGCGCGGGCCGCACAAGAGGTCTATCCATTCCCATTGCCACTGGCACATCCCGAATGCCTGCCAACGAACAGACCTTGAGCGCATTCTGCGTCGTCTTCTCAAGCGTCTGGTTGCCGGCAACCGTTGTCACCGCCAGCAATTCGAGCGCGGGATGTTTGGCTGCGAGGAGGAGTGCAATTGCATCATCATGTCCAGGGTCACAATCAAGAATGATTTTCTGTCTCATTGCATTTTCTTTCACAGGTTTTTGGTATGTGCGCTCTACTATAACGTTCCCAACAAGCGTACGTCAATATTTTGACCCTTTTGTATTGTTGATAAGGATTTATTGTTGTGTTCGTCACACCATTGTTGTACATCTCTTCATTCTCAACACGGCTCAAGAGTTCATCGAAATAGCAGCAATCGCATAACCAGCTGCACTCATTGCATAATCCCAGTGCCGGATAGGGTCGTCACAGTATGGCTCTTGCAGTACTTTGGCCTTCAATGGCTCCCAACCAACATTTGTACCAGCACCATGTAAGCAGCTTACTGTGTAGTAGTAGACAAAGTGAGAACGAACACTCTCCGGCGCATTGACTATTGCACTATTTCCCTGCTTTTGAAGCGCAAGGAGTCGATCTCTGCCGTTTGCTGCACTATTTTGTATTCCGAAGACTCATCAAACGCATCAGTGCTCTTGTGAGATGTAAGGTCCACGGCTGCATATCCTTTCCGAAAAAACTATGAATGAAGATTGTACAAATTCTTCTTACTAACAACGCAGGGAAAGTTGAGTTCGTTACGATGAAGAAACTATCACTTCGCGAAGTTACTCGCGAAAATTGGCGTGATACGCTCAAGCTCACGGTTTCTGCTGAACAACACTTTGTCGCAAACTACGAACCTATTGCGGCGATTGTGTTAGCAAAAGCCTACATTCGACCAGGAGGACTCGTTTGGACTCCTTATGCTTTTTATGCCGAAACAGATATGATTGGACTTGCTGCACTGGCTTATAAACCAGATTATGTCCAACATCTTTATAAGAGTTTAGGATTTCAACCAACAAGGGAAGAGATAGATGAGGAGCCAGTGTATAAACTGATAATAAAACTTTAAGATAAAAAGAGCAACAAGACGCCTTCCATAATTTCTTACAGAAGGCGTCATGTATGCATGTACTGAAAACGAGGTTAGTTGCTTGGATATGGGTCGGATGCTAGCACGTTAAAGGCTGCTCTGTTAGGAATGGGGGCGTAGTCCTGATTAAAGATGGACCAGCGACCATTGTGGAACCAGACGCCAGTATTGTGATTGTTGTAGACATGGTAAGGTGCCCAGTTTGCCGTGACAAACACGATTGCTTTGGGGTTGTTGTTTGCAACACGGTTGTTCAGGTCGGTATAATCGCCTGCGCTGTTCGATCTGCTGGCAATGTGAAGCGATGCACCATAGACATTGCGCGTAACGGCATAGACGTTGAACGAGGCACCTTTTGGCATTGCGGTTTTATCTTGGTTGAAGATGGACCAGTGACCATTGTGATACCAGACACCAATCGGGTGATTATCATAGACACTATGGGGTGCCCAATTTGGTGTGACCAGCAGCAAGACATTAGGATTGTTGTTACTGACACTGTTGTTAATATCGGTGTAGTCACCTGCACTATTGTAGGCATTGGCCGTGTGAACGAAGATGCCTGAGTAGTCGGCATTGGGCAGAGCATAGACATTAAAGGCCGCCCCTTGCGGAATAGCAGTTCCATCCTGATTGAAGATGGACCAGTGACCACTATGATACCAGACGCCAATCGGGTGATTGTCGTAGACATGATAGGGTGCCCAGTTTGGCGTCACGAAGACGATAGCGTTCGGGTTATAGTTCGTGACGTTGTTATCCAGATCGGTAAAATCGCCAGTACTATTGCTTGCGTTAGCGACGTGAATATAGACTTTGGCACCACTACCACTCGCGGGATGCAGGGTCGTCTTCGAGGCGGCATGCGCGGATGGAGCACCTGCCAGCATTGTCAGCATCATGCACACAAACATTACTCCGGCTACGAGTGCTGTCCAACGTGCGGACATACCCTTCAAGAACGATAACGCGATGTTGTGTTTCATTAGACTCTCTCTTTTCATAGCTTTTCATCAATTTTTCTTCGAGAAAACTTTCTCTGCTATGAAGACGGTAGGCAGCTATTTTTTTCGTGTTGGGTATGCCACATTTGGAGTGTGAAACGCTTCACAGTTTGTTAGATAGACAGATACTACTCGACGTGTTATGCAGCAATTGATATAATGACAGGTAGAAGCACAGATGAAACCACACCTCTGGGGGTAAATATACATTGGCAACACCGGCACGCGGCAACTTGATCATCGGGCAGTCGGGCGGGGCTACAGCCGTTATTAACGCAAGCGTCGTTGGAGCAGTGCAAGCGGCCCTGAGCAACGAACATATAGATGGTATCTATGGCATGCAGAACGGCATCGAGGGTCTTCTTAGAGAAGATATTCTTGACCTTCGTCGGCAACCTGCATCCCTCTGGCAACAATTGCTCCTTGCACCATCGGCGGCGCTTGGATCATGTCGCTATAAATTGAAGGATGAAGACCCGGCACGAGCCGTTGAGATATTGCGCCGTTACAATGTGCACTATGTGCTCTACATAGGCGGCAACGACTCGGCAGATACAGCCCACCGGCTCGCGCAAGCCGCGCAACAAAACGGACACGCCCTGCAAGCCATCAGCGTCCCCAAGACCATCGACAACGATCTGCCCTTTACCGATCACTCGCCCGGCTACGGTAGCGCGGCCCGTTTCATCGCACAGGCCACGATTGACTCGACGATGAACACTATCTCCATCCCGGACCACTATCCCGTCAAGATCATCGAGACCATGGGTCGTGATGCTGGCTGGCTCACCGCCTCTTCTGCGTTAGGCAAGCAAGACGATACCGACCCACCGCATATTATCCTGACACCCGAACACGCATTTGACACCGACTTCTTTTTGTCCCAAGTCGAAGAGGTCCATCGTCGACTTGGCTATGTCGTTATTGCAGTCGCGGAGACGATCCGCGATGCAAAGGGGCAGGCGCTGGGTGCGGTTGGACAGGTAGGCACCGATGCCTTTCAACATCCCCTGCTCAGTGGTGCCGGTCAATCGCTGGTCGATCTCGTCACAAAGCAGTTGAAGATTCGAGCGCGCTTCGATAAGCCTGGAGACCTACAGCGCATGTCCTCTGTTCATGTCTCTTCCGTAGACCGCGACGAGGCGTACCTTGTAGGCCAAATGGGAATAAGGGCCTTACTAGCGGGAGAAAGCGACAAAATGGTCACGCTCGTCCGCCACAATGAGCGGCTCTATGGTTGTAGCACAGGTCTTGTCGATCTCTCGGAAGTCGCCAACCAGCAATTCCTTCTGCCCCAAGGCTATATGAATGACACAAAAACAATGGTGACACAGGCATATCTTGATTACGCACGCCCCCTAATTGGCGAACCACTCAATACGTATCCAACGTTAGAGAAAGTGCGGGTACAGCGATGATACGACGCGCAATCCTGGTTGTACTCGATGGAGTCGGCGTGGGTGAAAATCCTGATGCCGCAGCGTACGGAGACGAAGGCGCGAGTTCACTCGAACACTGTGCGCAGGCCATAGGTGGTCTCTCCCTGCCCCATCTTGGCAGCATCGGCTTGGGCAATATCACGCCCATCATGGGAACGCCACCGCAGGAGCATGTTCTTGGAAGCTATGGACGCATGGCCTCAGCTGCATCTGGCAAGGATAGCACAACGGGACACTGGGAGATGACTGGCGTGGTACTACAAAA
>CAXTCR010000137.1:0-10328 GCA_964242555.1 uncultured Ktedonobacteraceae bacterium | reverse complement strand
GTACGAGAAAGAATAGCCTTTACGTTTCGTCAATTAACTGAAGAGGCTATTGTGACCAATGGTGGTTCTCTGACCATCTCTAAGCTAGTGGGAGCGTTTATTTGTCGAAAGAATTAGCATGCTTGTAGGGACCAATTCATCACGTCCTACTTGCATATTGATTGTCAAGCAGGACGTGATAACGGTATTTTACAAAATACGTTGGAGGCAGGGACTGCATTCACTACGTTCGTCTGCCGGTGCGAGAGGCCAGAGATGGACGTGATGAATGCGGTCCCTACGGTATCCACGTTATTTCATCAAAACGCACAATTGGCCCCTACACATATCCTTGTCTTTGAAGCATCTATAGAGACTACACTCTCGCCGCCTCCGCCGCCGTTCTTACCGCGAAGTAGCTTGCTTGCTGGTGATGCACGACAATGGCGGCGGTTGATTGCTCTGGCACAAGCTGGTGGGCTTCGGTTAGCTCGACGCCAATAGTGTTTGTGACGGGCAGCAATTGGAACACTTTCTCGTGGTCTGTGAGGTCGGGGATGGCGGGATAGCCCCAGCTGTAGCGGCGGCCTCTTGTATTGTCAAGGGCTAGCTCGTTGCGTACAATGCGGTTGGTGTATTCGGCGAGTCCTTCGGCCATTTCGACGGCGAGACCATGAACGAAGTAGGCTTCGGAGTAGTT
The DNA here is from genome assembly GCA_964242555.1 of uncultured Ktedonobacteraceae bacterium. Classification (GTDB taxonomy): domain Bacteria; phylum Chloroflexota; class Ktedonobacteria; order Ktedonobacterales; family Ktedonobacteraceae; genus JBBQVS01. Next base: position 9,649 of record CAXTCR010000137.1, on the reverse strand, counting down.
TCCTCCTTGCTGCAGCTTGTCGACGGTATCACTGGCTGATTTGCCCATTGTCACGACCTGTAGGGCGACGACATCGAGCTTGCCGCTATCGACTGAGGCAAAGTAGTCGGCAAGGCAGAGCCGGTCGCGCTCCTGCTGGCGGGGGAAGCGGAAGCGTGTAACCTCTTTCTTGCTACCGTTTTTTTGCAGTTCCTGGTAGTCGTACACAACCAGTTCGTTGCCCTGAGATTGACAGGGGAAGTAGCCGTAGACTGCTTTGGGTTGGAGGTAGCGTTGGTGACGAGCCTCACGCAGCATGCGCTCAAGACGCGGCTCGAAATCTTCGGTGACGAGTCGCTCGAACTCCGCACCGTGTGCCTTGCCACCCCAGTGCAGACGGTAGAGCGTGTTGAGGTCCATACATTGAGCGACATCTTCCAGACCAATACGCTCTAATATACGGGGTCCCCAGAAGGGTGGCGTGGGTATTGTGAGCGCGGGTACGATGCTGACAGAGGGCGTTTCGTTATCTCGACGTTCCTCAGACTGTCCAGCGCTCGTTTTTGTGGCCTTTTTCTGACGTTCGTAAAGTGCCTCTTCTTTGTTGCGCTGGATAAACGCATTGCGGTTGCCCTGAGGATTCGTGAGCTTGTCCACGATTTCCAGGCCCTCAAAAGCGTCTTTGGCGTAGAAGACGCCGGGATCGTAGGCTACGGGTGACGCGTCAGGCGTTTGTTCGTCCACAAAGAGAATGCGGCGTCCGTAGGAACGGTTGATCGCGGCACCTCCGACGATGACTGGAAACTCCAGTCCGCGTTTATGCAGTTCTTTAACACAAAGCGGCATTTGCTTCGAGGTGCTGACGAGCAGGGCGGAGAGACCGATAGCGTCGGCATTGACCTCGATAGCCTTATCAATAATGGTATTAAGCGGGACCTGTTTGCCGAGATCGTAGACGGTAAAGCCGTTGTTGCTCAGGATTGTGTTGACCAGATTTTTGCCGATATCGTGCACATCGCCAAAGACGGTTGCCAGAACGACCTTGCCTTTCGTATAGCCTTCTACCTTTTCAAGGTAGCCTTCGAGATGGGCGACGGCGCGTTTCATGACCTCCGCAGATTGAAGCACGAAGGGGAGAATGAGTTCGCCGGCACCGAAACGGTCGCCCACGTCCTTCATTGCTGGCAGCAGTACGGTGTTGAGAACGTTGACTGCTGCCTCACTTATCTTGATTGATTGAGCTATAGCGCGTTCTTCGATAAGCTCGTCGATTAGCGGCTCGATGCCTTCTTTGCGGCGATGCAGAATTTGCCAATGGATGCGCTCGGCAACATTCATGCCCTCGGTAGGATCAGCTTTTGTCGTGCCATCGTTCTGCTGTGGGCCGTGCTCCTCATAATAGGCAATGTAGCGTGGCAAGGCGTCGGGACGGTTAAAGATCAGGTCGTCAGCGAGTTGACGCTGTTCCGCGTCGATTTCGGCGTAGGGAGTGATATGGGTTGGGTTGACAATGGCGAGATCGAGGCCAGCTTTGACCGCGTGGTAGAGGAAGACGCTGTTCAAGACAGCACGTGCATGCTGTTTGAGGCCAAAGGAGATATTGCTGACGCCCAGGATAGTGAGCACGCCTGGTAGTTCCTGCTTGATACGTTTCAGTGCGTCCAGGGTTTCGATACCAGCAGTTTGTAGTTCTTCCTGTCCGGTGGTGATAGGGAAGGTAAGTGGGTCGAAGATCAGCGCGTTCGGTGCGAGACCGTATTCGTGCACGCAGATGTTGTAGATAGCGTGGGCGATGTCGACCTTGCGTGCTGTGGTTTTGCCCATGCCTATCTCGTCGATGGTCAAGGCGACAACCGCCGAGCCATGCTCAAGTGCCATTGGTAGCACGCTGTCGATTTTTTGCCTTCCTGTCTCCATATTGACGGAGTTAATGATGGCACGACCCGGATATACCTCAAGGGCGGCTTGAAGCGCGCTGGCTTCTGTGCTATCAAACGCAAGTGGGGCTTCGATACTCATCGATAACTTTTTGACGACCTTCGCCATCAATTCTGGCTCGTCGGTGCGTTCTGTCAAGGCGACCTGCACGTCGAGCGTGTGCGCGCCGCCCTCGACTTGTTCACGTGCGATACCAAGTACCGTATCGAAATCATCGTTGAGCAGGGCCTGTTTTGCTTTGCGGCTGCCCTGAGCGTTGACGCGTTCGCCGACGAGCATTGGTGGAGGGTCCTGGGTAAGCGATGTTGCGCGAATGCCGCTTGTCACGAGGGAGGGCGTGATGCGTTTGAAGTCCTTGTGGGTGAAATTGTTATCGGCGACTGGACGCAAGTGGCGTTGCACGGGCTGGCAGGCGTTGACGATGGCGCGCAGGTGCTCATGGCTATTGCCGCAGCAGCCACCGACGATGTTGACGCCGAATTCAGTGATGAAGTCGCGCAACGCGGTCGCCATCGCCTCTGGTTCGGTTGGATAAACCGCAAGCCCGTTGACGTTAAGAGGAATGCCAGCGTTCGGAATTGTCGAGATGGGCAGAGGACAATGTTCCGCGAGATAGCGAACGGGTTCGCGCATATAATCGGGACCGGTGGAGCAGTTAAGGCCAACAACGTCGACGCGTAAGGCAACAAGCGTGTTCATGACAGCCGCGATATCTGTACCAAGCAGCATACGCCCACTCGTATCGAGCGAGACCTGCGCTTGGATTGGTACGGTACGCCCTCTTTCCTGCATTGCTTTACGCATGCCTGTAATCGCGGCTCGAACCTCAAGCATGTCCTGGCTGGTCTCGATCAGGAACACGTCGATGCCGCCTTCGAGGAGAGCAGAGGATTGTTCCCGAAAGATTTCTACCAACTGCTGGTAGGTGATATTGCTGAGCATTGGATCGTCGGACGAGGGAAGCATTCCTGTGGGACCAACTGAGCCAGCAACGAAGCGTGGTTGCTCTGGTGTGCTGTATGTATCGGCGAGGCGACGGGCGAGACGCGCGGCGGTAAGATTTACTTCGTGCGTAAGGTGGCCTATACCGTATTCGTCTAATTTGAGGCGACTGGCAGTAAATGTATCGGACTCAATAATATCGCAGCCGACCGCAAGAAAGCCCTCGTGAATTTCTTCGATGACCGAAGGCTTGGTGAGGACGAGATATTCGTTGCAACCCTCGGTGACTTGGCCGCCATAGTCCTCAGCGGTCAACTGGTAGCGTTGTACGTTTGTGCCCATCGCGCCATCGTAAATCAACACGCGCCGGGAAAGTGCATCCAAAAATGTGCTCATGTGGTATCGCCTCTATGATTCTTTGTTGAAGGTTTTGTTATTCCGCGAATGCGGCCACGAGTTCGCGGCAAAAATCGGGGATATCCTCTACGACACGTCCCCACACCATGTTGCCCTCGCGGAACGCTGGCTCATCAACCCAAATGCCGCCCGCGTTTGTGATATCGTCCTTGATACCTTTAGAGCCTGTTGCTTTTCGGCCTTTAAGGATGCCAGCGGAGATAGGAATCCAGCCGCCGTGACAGATAGTGCCGATAATCTTGTTTTGTGTGTGTACGTCGCGGACCAGTTGTAGAACGCCTGTATTGCGCCGCAGTTTGTCGGGTGCCCATCCTCCAGGGATGACGAGGCCAGCCAGTTCGTTTGCCTTTGGAGCCTCTTCGATACTTACGTCGGGTGTCATGCTCAGGCCATGTTTGCCATGAACGGTTTCTGTATTCAGACCAATCACAACGACCTTTGCACTCTCTTCGCGCAAGCGCATCACAGGGACCCAGAATTCAAGGTCTTCCACCTCTTGAGCAACAAAATAGCCAATTGTTTTTCCCTGTAAGCGCATGGTAGGCTCCTTCCAAGAATGGGTTTTTATTGAGGTATTATATCATGTGGTATCAGAGGATGGTATTTACAGGCTATCAGGAAAATTATTCTCATTGTATTTCCCCGATGATGTTTCTAATAAATGCTGTATTCTCTCTTCACGCATTTGCCTAATCATTGCCGCAGAGTTCTCGAAGGACTTTCCTTATTTGGTTTGGTATCTGAAGCCTAACAAGTTCGATTTCTGGTGTCAACTTGTGTAATTGACGACAGAGTAACAACATGACAAAAATAAAAGTTTCGTGTTATACTCATGCAACAAATGTGGCACGCTAAAAATATTGCGATGTGTAAGGAGGACAACAGAGTGCGAGTGAACGTCCAAGTGTTACAGCAGCTTGTAAAAGATGGTTATCTTACAGCGCGTCCTCATCCTAGTGCAGATCTGCTTATCTGGAATTATACGCCTAAGACACAGTATGAACGTTATTGGACTGCTGAGACATTGAGGTGCCGTGGGCTTATTACTCGTACGGACGGAACCGTTGTGGCGCGTAGTTTCGAGAAGTTCTTCAATTATGAGGAGATTACGGAGCCGCTTCCATTGGAGCCGTTTACAGTAACGGAGAAGCTTGACGGGTCACTTGGTATCCTGTTCGTCTATGAGGGCAAAACGCAGATTGCTACGCGTGGCAGTTTTACGAGTGAGCAGGCGATGCGGGCGAACCGTATGCTGCAAGAGCGTTATCGCGACTTTCCTTTTCGGCCCGATTATACCTATCTGTATGAGATCGTCTATCCTGAGAACCGGATTATTGTAAACTATGGGACACAAGAAGACTTGATCCTGCTAGCGGTGATCCAGACGGAGACGGGCGCAGAGGTAGATATTCACAGCGCAGCTCTGAGAGATACATGGCCTTTTCCAATTGTGAAACGCTTTGATGGGATTGGTGATATCGCGCAACTCAGGAAGATCGAACAAGAAAACGCCGAGGGGTTTGTGATTCGTTTCGAGAGCGGACTGCGCGTAAAGATGAAGTTCGCGGAATATGTACGCCTGCATCGTATCGTTACACATGTGAGTGCGCGTATCATCTGGGATTTGTTGCGTACCAATCAGTCGTTGGACCCGTTATTAGAGCGAGTGCCTGATGAGTTTTATGCATGGGTGAAGCGTACACAAGAAGACTTGCTAGCGCAGTTCGCGGCTATTGAGACCCAAGGTAGGGAGGTCGTACAGCGCGTGGAGCACCTTACAACGCGTAAAGAGCAGGCGATGATTGTGAGAAAAGAGAAGTATCCTGGAATTGTTTTTGCGATGCTGGATAAAAAGAACTACGCAGACATGATTTGGAGGTTGTTGTATCCAGAGGCGTCGCGACCATTTGTTGTTGATGAGGACATGTAATGAATAAGCCAGTTTGTGTGATACTGAAGGGGTTGCCTGCCAGCGGAAAAAGCACATGGTGTGCGGAGCAGGTACAAAAGCATAATGGACAGTATAAGACCGTAAGTAAGGATAAGTTGCGTGATATGCTTGATCTGGGCAAGCACAGCAATCACCGCGAAGAGTTTATACGTGAAGCGCGAAACGCATTAATCCTTGCCGCTATTGGACAGGGGTATAGCGTATTGGTGGACGACACTAACCTGCATCCGATGCATGAGCGCGATATACGGTCGCTTGTTGGGGATAAAGCAACCATTGAGATCAAAGATTTCACAGATGTGGATGTTGAGACATGTATTCAGCGTGATCGCAAGCGCCCGAATTATGTAGGCGAGCGGGTGATACGGCAGATGTATCGCGACTTTCTCCTGCCCAAGCCACCTGTGCTGGAGTTCGATCCATCTTTGCCAACCGCTATCGTGTGTGATCTCGATGGGACGCTTGCGCTACTCAATGGACGCAATCCATATGATGCCTCTCGTTGTGAAGAGGACCTTGTAAACGAGCCTGTGGCCGATATTCTCAGGACATACTTTCTGAATGGCTATGACATTTTGCTCGCGTCAGGTAGGAGTGAGCAGCATCGTCCGCAGACCGAGCGCTGGCTGCAAAAACACAGTATTCAGTATACTGCTCTATACATGCGTCCAATGGGAGATGTGCGTAAGGATGCGATTATTAAGCGTGAGATATACGAGCAGAATATGCAGGGGCGTTGCAATATAAAATTCGTCTTAGATGATAGAAATCAAGTAGTAGACCTCTGGCGAAGTCTTGGCTTGACTGTACTACAGGTTGCTGAGGGGGACTTTTAACGCGAAGCGTCCCCTCAGTTCTTGTTTGCTTCCAGTGTCCTGAATAATAGCAACATTATCGACTGTCATTTTCCAGTCGAAGCTGCGCTTGCCCAAATAGACGATGATTTGTGAGAGTTTCTCATGAGCTACATTCCCAAAGCCAATGGTGATATGAGGCATCCATTGCCCAAGTAGCGTTAGAAACCTCATCGTCTATTAAAACGTACCAAAGAGTGTAGTAGTGGAGTTTTGCCCTGATATAACAAGGAGTAAGGCATGCAAAAGCGTTTTACGCTGGGAATTGAGGAAGAGTTTCAGCTGGTGGATAAGCAGACGGGTGAGTTATGTTCTGATGCGGACGCCATCATTGCGAAAGGGGTAAACTCACTTGGGGAGCAACTCAAGCAGGAGATGTCGCAGTCAACGATAGAACTGGTCTCGAAGATTCTGCCTGACATTGCAGTCGCGCGTGAGGAGGTACGCTCGACACGAGCGGCCTTAGCGAAGCTTGTTGACGAAGATGGACTTGCCCTCATTAGCGCGGGTACACACCCCAGCTCGTCCTGGCGCGATCAGAAGAATACGGAGGGACCGCGCTACATTGAGTTAGCGAAAGAGTATCAAGACGTGGTGCGCTCCGACCTCATCTTTGGATTGCATGTGCATGTTGGGGTAGCAAACAAAGACCTTGCGATAAACATTTTGAATCAGGTACGGACATGGTTGCCGCACTTGCTCGCACTTTCAACCAATGCACCATTCTGGTCTGGACGCATGACTGGTATTAAGTCCTATCGAGCTGTGCAATGGAATCGCTTTCCCCGGAGCGGTATACCATATGTATTTCCCTCGTGGAAAGAATTCGACAGCTATGTGCAGGATCTGATCGATATGGGCTGCATCGACGATGGCAAGAAAATTTGGTGGGATGTGCGTCCACATGCCTATTTTGATACCGTTGAGTTTCGGGTTTGCGATATGCCTTTAACGATAGAGGATACGCTGGGTATAGCGGCGCTCTGTCAAGCGTTGGTGGCGAAACTTACGCGCCTACATGAGCAGGGAAAGGCTGTGCCTATTGTGAAAAGTCGTTACATAGAAGAAAATAAATGGCGTGCGATGCGCTATGGTTTGGATGCAGAATACGTTGATTTCGCGTTACGACGGCGCATGCCCATGCGTGATTCTATACACGAGGTACTCGATTTTGTTGATGAGGTCGTGGATGATTTAGGTAGTAGGAGTGAGATAACATACCTGCGTGCATTGCTCGATGATAAACGGGGTACGGGTGCAGACCGGCAAATGGCGATTTACCGAGAGACAGAGAGTACACAGGAAGTGATCGCGTTTTTGTTGAAGCAGACGATGCAAGGAGTACAGGCATGACGAATCGTTTTTCACTTGGGATTGAAGAAGAATTTCAGTTGGTGCGGCGTGAGTCGGGGGAACTATGCTCATGTGCGCAGAGCGTATTGTCGAAGGGGGCGCCGTACTTAGAAGAGCAGATTAAGCCGGAGATGCTGCAAAACACCGTCGAATTGATTTCGGATGTGCTACCAGATATAGCAACAGCTCGTAAGGAGCTGTCCACGCTGCGTCTACTGCTTAGCCGTCTTGCAGGCGAGGAAGAGCTGGCACTAGTGAGCGGAGGCACACATCCTAGCTCGCTGTGGATCGATCAAGAACGAACCGATGGTCAACGCTATATCGATTTAGAAAAAGAGTACCAGGATATTGGACGTTCTATTATGATCTTTGGGCTGCATGTGCACGTCGGGGTAGAGGATAAAGAGCGTGCGATCCGCATGATGAATCAGGTGCGCACATGGTTGCCGCACCTGATCGCGATTTCCTCAAACTCTCCATTCTGGCAGGGACGAATGACGGGCATCAAGTCCTACAGAACGGTGGTATGGAAGCGTTTTCCGCGCAGTGGTATGCCAGAGTTTTTTGAGAACCGGAAGCATTTTGATACCTATGTGCAAGATTTGATCGATATGGGTTGTATCGACAATGGCAAGAAAATCTGGTGGGATATTCGCCCGCATCCCTTCTTTGATACGATTGAGTTTCGCGCCTGTGATATGCCCGGCACGATAGAGGACACGCTGGGGATAGCGGCACTGTGCCAAGCACTGGTAGCAAAGCTGACGTATCTTGAGGAGCGCGGCAAGCCAACGCCGGTGTTGAAGCGAGACTATATTGAAGAGAACAAGTGGCGTGCGATGCGCTATGGCCTGGACGCTGAAGTGATCGACTTTTCGGAGAGGCGTCTTTTGAGTATGCGCGACTCTATTCGCGAACTGCTAGATTTTGTTGATGAGGTCGTGGACGATCTTGGGAGTCGTCGAGAGATGAACTATCTCCGTGCGCTGATGGACGATAAACATGGCACAGGAGCAGACCATCAAATAGCGTTCTACGAAGAGAATGGACAAGACCTGTTCAAGCTCAATCAGTTTTTGATCGAGCGAACCATGCGAGGTATTGAGCTTAAGGATGCTGACTTGTCGAATCGCTTCTTGCAATTCAAGATGTATGAGGATGCGAAGTAGTAACAAGAGTGGTCTTGCATGTTCAAAAGCATTCCTGCTTTTGAACATGCAAGACCACTCTTGTTACTAGCTTCTTGCTTTGTCGCGTAGTTCGCGGCGCAGGTATTTGCCAGTGGTCGTCTTTGGCAACTCTGGCAGAAACTCGATGAAGCGCGGATATTTGTAGTTCGCCATACGCTCTTTGCAGAAGGTGATTAATTCCTCTGCTGTAACGCGTCCTTCGTAGTCGCTTTTCAAGGCAACAAACGCTTTGACAGTCTCACCTCGATATTCGTCCGGTATGCCTACAACCGCGGCTTCACGTACGCTAGGATGCTGGTACAGGACATCCTCGACATCGCGGGGCCACACTTTATAGCCTGCGACGATAATCATGTCTTTCTTGCGATCAACAATGTAGAACCATCCTTCATCATCCATTTTCGCAACATCACCAGTGAAGAGATAGCCATCGCGAATAGCGTGTGCGGTTTCTTGTGGCTTATTCCAGTAACCTGCGATCACCTGTGGCCCCTTTGTGATCAGTTCACCAATCTCGCCGGGAGGAAGCTCTGCACCAGTGGCAACATCGACGATTTTACAGATCGTGTTTGGTATAGGAACGCCAACAGATAATGCGCCCGACTCTGTGTCTGTTGGTGCATGTGCTCCAAGAGGGGTCATATGCGATGGCGATGTCGTTTCGGTCAGGCCATAGATGTTGTGAATGTAGATGCCAGTAACTTCCTGGAAATGATTTACAATCGAAGGAGATACAGGCGCACCACCACTACAGGCTTTTTTCAATGATGAGAGTTGCCGTGTCTTGATATCGGGGTGGTTCACGAGCGCGATGAATACGGTGATAGAGCCGACAGTAAAGCTGGCATGCCATTTTTCAATCAATCGCAACGTTTCAGCTGGATCAAATCTGTAGTACGTGATGATTGGCATGCCAACAAGGGCGGCTACTGCAATGTGGGCAACAAGGCCAGTGATGTGGAAGAAGGGCGCTACACCAAGTACCACGTCTTTTTGTGTGAGTTGTAGCCAGTCGCGATAAATGG
>CAXTCR010000136.1:0-10398 GCA_964242555.1 uncultured Ktedonobacteraceae bacterium | reverse complement strand
GTGGTGGTGACAATCAACTACCGGTTGGGTGCGCTTGGCTTTCTGTATCTCGGGGAGTATGCGGGTGAGGAATACGCAACATCGGGCAATAATGGTTTACTCGATCAAATCGCGGCATTGCGATGGGTACGGGAGAATATTGCAGCATTTGGCGGCGACCCCGAGAACGTGACCGTATTCGGGGAATCGGCAGGTGCGATGAGTATTGGTGCGCTACTGGCGATGCCGGCGGCAAAAGGCTTATTTAAGCGTGCTATTTTAGAAAGTGGAGCGGCGCACCGCGTCAATAGCAGGGAGATGGCGGCGAGCGGAACAGAGAGCTTGTTGCGTGAACTCGGAATTGGTCCTGCTGCACTGGATCGTTTGCTGGAGACGCCCGTAGACGATCTGTTAAGGGCACAAGGGAAACTGCCGAGTTCAGTACAATGGCGCGCTTTTAGCCATGTCGTCGATGGCGTAGTCTTGCCCAAACGCTCTATCGATGCGATTGCAGATGGTTCGGCGGAGGGTATCGATGTGCTGGTGGGGACAACGCTGGATGAGATGAAGTTGTTTACGGTGTTTGACCCCAATCAACAGAATGTAGATACGAAGCTATTGACGATGCTTTTTGGCGATAGGGCTAGCGAGATACTGGCTGTATATGAAGCACAGCAACATGAAGCACCTCTATCAACAGCGTGGGAAGCATTTCTGACGGACCGCACATTCCGCATACCGGCAATTCGGGTCGCGGAACAACAGGTAAAGCACGGAGCGGCGGTATGGATGTACCGCTTCGATTGGCCGACGCCGGTGTATGGTGGCGTATTGGGAGCCTGTCACGCGCTGGAGATTCCTTTTGTGTTTAACACGCTGAATCACCGCACAACGGCAATTATTACGGGAGATACGCCGCCGCAGTCTATAGCGGATGTGATGCATGCCTCATGGATCGCCTTCGCACATGGAAGAGACCTGACAGAAGTCCAGGGTTTACCTACATGGCCGCGCTATCAGGAGGGGCAACGTGCGACAATGTTGTTCAATACGACATGCAGCGTGAGCATTGACCCACAGCCGATCACGAGGCGGCTGTGGGAAGGTGTAATATAGGAATTTACTCGCGTTTGGGTGAGACGGTAAATACGGCGCTGGCGCGGACGATACGCTCCTGACCAACCCAAAGGTAGGCGTTAGCGAAGGCAAGGCGTCCACCTACTTTCTGGACATCAGCGTGCGCCTCGACCCAATCGCCAAGTTTGGCGCTCCCGGCGAAGTCGGCGGTGATGTTGGCGGTCGTCAAAAGGGTAGAGGGTGTGGCTCCACTTTCTTTTGGAACGCCAACAAAGGCCGCGTTATACCCGAGAGCGACATCGGCCATCGCGATCATGCACTCTCTCAAATTTATCGACAAGTAAAGAGGACGCGCAAAGGGTTGTGCGTCCTCTTTACGTCTAGCAGGAAAAGCGAGCAGTGATTGCCCCTCACATGAGGTATTCACACATTAGAATTGCTAAGTACAGCTATTCCTGGATGCTATAGCTGGGATCATCCTGATTTTCTAGCCAGATGAGTGTTTGCCCATCGGACTCTTTCTGCCTGTTTTTGATTTCGGCATGCCAGTCTGCCTCTGGCACATTGTTGATCGCATCGGTCAGGTCACACTGCATTGGTGCTTTCAGGCTCTCAATCACTGCCTGTCCATCGCCATGATCGAGTCGCTCGTTCACATAATCTCTCAGTTTCATAAATTTTCTCCTTGTCTTCGCGCTACAAAACGGTATATAGTATGCACGTTTTCATAGGGGGTTGCGACTCTATAGAGGTATGGCTCATCACGACTGATGCTAACTTACATGCACTTAGATTTTACCAACGTCGCGGTTTGGTATTGGCTGCGCTTCATAGAAATGCTGTGGAGGCTGCGCGACGTATCAAGCCAGAAATTCCGCTCATTGGGAACGACGGCATTCCAATTCGTGATGAGCTTGAATTGGAACTAGCGTTTACTTGAGGACGCTGTACATTCCATAGGTTTATGAAACATTTACGGTTAGTAAGACGTGGAAAAGAGGGAAAGTTATAGGGCTTAAGGTTGTTAACAGTAGAAAGGAATGACCAGGAATGGCGTTTACAGATAAGGTTGCGTTTATTACGGGAGCGGGTTCGGGTATTGGTAAAGCAACGGCAGTGTTGTTGGCGCAGCAGGGCGTCAAGGTTGCGGTAGTGAGCCATACGGCGGATGAGGTGAAGGAGACGGTTGCGGAGATCGAGAAGGGTGGGCAAAAGGCGTTGTCAGTTGTCGCGGATGTCGCGGATGAAGAGCAGCTAAAGCGCGGAGTGCAGCAGGTCATCGACACGTTTGGGCGGCTCGATTTTGTGCTTGCCAACGCGGGTATAAACGGCGTATGGGCACCGATAGAAGAGTTAACCCTGGAGGAGTGGTCAAACACGATCAACACGAATTTGACGGGCACGTTTCTTACGATCAAATCTGCCGTTCCTCATCTCAAGAAACAGGGTGGATCGATTGTCGTTACGGCGTCGATCAATGGTACGCGTGTGTTTAGCAACACGGGTGCTACGGCGTATTCGACAACAAAAGCGGGACAGGTGGCGATGACAAAGATGCTTGCAGTAGAGTTAGCGCCGCAGAACATTCGTGTTAACGTCATATGCCCAGGCAAGACGGACACGGAAATTCAGGAGAACACGCAGCAGAGGAATGTGGAGAAGGTGAAGTTTCCGGTCGAGTATCCCAAGGGGAATATTCCGCTGGACTCAGGGAAGCAGGGAGCCAGCGCTGAGCAGGTTGGACAGCTCGCGCTATTCCTGTTCTCAGACGCGGCAAGTCATATCACAGGTACAGAAGTGTGGATTGACGGTGGCTCTTCCTTGATACAAGGGTAGCCTTTCTCAGCAACAACAAATAGGCGTACAACCGCGAAATGGTTGTATGCCTATTTGTTGTTGCTGACCGTTTTTCAAGTGCTCGATATACAACACCTGAACATATACACTACACGTATAATTGCGTTACGTCTTTTTTACTATAAGAAAGGATTGTGTTACTGTCCCAGCTAGTAGATGGGCACTTGGAATTAAAAGCTATGATTATTCCTGCCTTTGCTACGACGATGTTTAGTGAGGCATGGCTTGCAATTGCTCTTGTTCCTGCACACTGTGACTATATGAATATCTTACAAGAGCAGCAAGTCGTATTGACAGTGCTAATTCAGAGTCGATATATTCATTGTCCCGTACTGTTACGACAAATCGCTGAGGAAGTGATGAGATCGCGCGGATTGCACTAGAGCTTGTATCACAAAAAGCTGGCGTGTACAATGGCATCTAGGAACCTTGAGGACTACTTGTAACGTGTTTTGTGTAGTGACATCGAGCGAACACGCACCTGGAGGAACGACATGCCAACGTATATTAGTCTGGTGAACCTCACGGAGCAGGGTATACGCGAGGCCAAGAATGCACCGGAACGCTTGAAGACGTTTGACGCAGCGTTGAAAGCGGTAGGCGGAAAGCTAATTGGTTTTTATCTTGTCATGGGTCAATACGATTATATTGTGATTACGGAGGCGCCTGACGATCAAACGGCAGCGAAGCTGATCCTGGGAACGATTGCACAGGGAAGTATGCGTACACAGACATTGCGCGCATTTCCGCGAGAGGAGTTTGAGACCATCGCGACGGGCTTGCAGTAGGTAGTGGGTGGACATGGTGAACCGATCCCTATCATGGAAGACGTACATTTTCCTTGGCGAGAGGACGTGGTGAACCGGTCCCTACAGGAGGGAAGTACTGCTCAAACGCTTTGATAAGTGATGTAACACACACAGGTATAAGCGGTGCTTATACCTGTGTGTGTTTTGTAATCGGGTTTATGCATCGTAGGAGTGGAAGATGGCGCGGACGAGGCGATCGGGGTCGTGGCGTGCGAGTCGATCGTCCTCTAAGGTGAGGCGCTGGGTAACGACGTAGGGAACGAGACGCGCAAGTTGTGCCGAGTCGACGCGTACAGGCATGCTGCCCTCAGCGGCGTATGTTTCCACTAGGTCCTGATTAAAGGAGCCATCATTGACGATGACGCGGTCCACACGGGCGCCTAAATAATGATGAATGGTGTTGACGAAGTCAGAGGCCTTATAATTATCGGTTTCGCCATGCTTGGTCATGAGGTTACAGACATAGACTTTTTCGGCGTCGGACTCACGAACTGCACGCGCGATATCTTTTACAAGCAAGTTAGGTAACAGGCTGGTGTAGAGGTCGCCAGGACCAATGATGATGGTATCGGCACGACGAATGGCGCGCATGGCGGGAAGACAGGCAGGAGCATCCTCGGGCTGAAGGCGTAGTTGTTTGATTGGCGAAAGTGGGCCGGGATCTTTTTTGCCGCGTGTGTCGATATCTGTCTCGCCGCAGATGCTAGTGCCGTCTTCAAGGTCAGCGCAAATAGTGGTTTGTGCAAGGGTGACGGGTAGTACGTTGCCAGCGGTATTCAATAGCTCCTGGGCATCCTCAATCGCTAAGAGCAGGTCATCGGCGTTGATATCTTGCAGCCCTTTGAGGATCAGGTTGCCAAGGCTATGACCGCCAACACCACTTACTGACCCATTTTCGTTCTTTGATTGCTCGAACCGGTGCATAAAAATTTCGCGCCACAACGCGCCATTGCGAGCAAGCGCGACGAGGGACATGCGTAAGTCACCGAGGGGCAATTGACGCCGAAACTCGTCCATAAGCCGGCGAGAACTGCCGCCGCTGTCGGACATAGTGACGACGGCACTGATATTGAAGGGATATTTTTTTACATGGGAAAGGAACGAAAAGGTTCCAGAGCCTCCGCCAATGGTGACAACGCGGCGTCCTGCGAACCGATCTCCCATACGATTGTCCTCCTGCAGGCTATGTCTTCTGCGGTTAAGCTGAGGTTCGTCGTTCACGTTTACAATCCTTTGTATATAGTACTAATATAAACATTTTCAATAAGATAGGGCTTACTATCCTGTTCAGGATATCACGGCATCCAGGGCTGTGCAAGCCTAAAAATAGGAGTATATTTTTGTTTCCTCTTCTTGTGTAATATCGACAATTAAGCTATACTGTGTGCAACGGGGATCTCTCTGCCACTTTGTGGGCGCGGTGGTGGAGGTACAAGATTTCCGTTGTATTTTTGTAAGATACTACTCTTCTGTTTGTACCGGTTCTGGTTTCAGGCGTACAAGCATAAAGCCTAGCCAGAGGGTCCAGATACCAAAGAGTAGAATCGCAGGAGCAAGCAGGGGGGCTTGACCTGATCCGGGAGCACTGGCGACGCTAACGGCGCTACCGCTGAAGAGGGCGGCAACTCCAAGGGCGAGATACCCGAAGAATACCCACGCAAGGGGCCAGAGTTTGGTACCACTACGCGCGATAATCACACCGAAGAAGAGGGTGGAGAGGGCGAGGAGGCCAAGGCCAACCGTATTTGTGATAATGGAGAAGATGCTGATAAACAGGATGTTGCCACTAGAGAGGGATGAGGTTGACGCCACGCCGCTACCAATAGATGACAGGTACAGAGTGCTTGCCAGTGTCCCGACAAGATAGCAAATTAGGCCGATGATGCCAGACCATGCGGCGACAACGGCAAAACCTTTGCCGCGCCACGCAAAAGGCGGCATGCCGTCGGTCTCCTCTCCCGTTTCGTCCTCCTCTTCGTCGTCCTCCTCATCCTCGTCAGCAGCATCTCCCTCCGTATCATCTTCGTCCGCTTCTTCTGCAAGTTCTTCGGCTTCGCGCTCTTCCTGGCCCATGAGTTCCTGGGCGATAATAATGCGAAAGAGCGAGAAGGGTAAGCTCAGTAACAGGAAAAAAGCGACCAGAATGAGCAAGCGATACAGCAGAAAAGAGAGCTGATGACTGGCAATCCAAGCTATATAAGCGGCACTATTGCCCCCACTTGCTACATTTAAGGCATTATTGTACCCAAGTGGGGCCAGGATAAAGGTTTGATATGCTGGTATGCCAGCGAGCAGGAGCAAGCCAGCACAGAGATAATAGAGGCCATTACTACGGAGCCGGGCCAAGAGACTGCGTTTCATCGTGTGTTTGTATCTTTCCTTCGAGAAAACCTTCTTTCTTAGATTATAGCGCATAACGCTATTGGGAATTACTCCCCTTCAGTCTTTGCAAATAGCATTTTCTTTAGAGCTTACTTGTATTCTTTTTTTCTATCCCATTGTTTCGCCACGTGTGAAATGGCAGTTGTTGTCTGACAACCTCTGCAGGGCGTTGCACATTATTCTCCATTAAGGGATGGGCAGAAGCGTTTTGGCGCGTTTCCTTACTCCCGAAGGCGTTACCGTTTGACAGCTCTCCATTCTGCCCTTGATGCGTCGCTCTTTGTGAGAACTCTGTGAGACGTGCTATCTCCTGCCTTGCTTGCAGTAAAGAATTTTGTGTTCGCTGAAGTTCATACTGTGTCTTACGAAGGGCTTGTTCTGTTTCACCAAAACGCTGAAATCTGGAAAGCAAGTTATTAAGCGAGACCGCGATTTGCCAGAGGGCGTTGTCTTGTGTTAAAGGGGCACGCGCATTAAAGTTACCATTAGCGATCTGTACGTGGGTATTCAAGATTTGCCCAATACCGATCTCGAGGTCCTTTCTCTGATCAGCAATTTTCTTCTGTAGGGTTGCAACAAGTTCAGCACGGTCCGCGCGTTCAATCGCTCGATTTGTACTACGAACCCACAAATAGGTGACGGAAGCAACGATAATTTGTAGAGCGATTGGGTCCTCAATTATGGTAAATGGAGAAGTCCGTAGCAAATTTGCGAGATCAGGTTTATGCGGCATAAAGGTGAGTGTTGCCCAGATGAAGACACAGTTGCCTATCGCTATCCAGGGGATAATTCTTGCAGGAAGGAACGAAACTGCCAGGAGCACGGCCTCAACCAAGAGGTCGAAACGAGGGAGATCACTTATAGATAATCCACCGGGTGTTCTCAATAGACTTACCATATAACCGAACTCGAAGCCAGTGACGAGCAGAACACCCGCAGTCATCCCTTTGCCTAAACGATTGAGAATTAGAACAATGATGCTTACAATAAGCGAGGGGATCATGATAAAGAGTAAGCTTCTATTTCCCTCAAGCAATGCTGCTACGAGCGAACTCAGAGTGAAGAGCAACATGACAAGTAGAATGGTGCTAGAGAGGCGTCCGCGTCGAGCACGTTCACGTTCGGCAAGGTTAGCATCAGGAGCAGGTTCAGGTGGTGCAGTGAGATAATACCACCAGTTTAACACTCCCGAAAACCATGAGCGTTTTTGTTGTGGTACATCAAAAGCAAGCTCATTCTTATCTCCATATCTTGGGGTTTGAGGTGAAGACATCCCATTGTTCACAAAAATACTCTCTTTCCACTCTCTTATCTCTCGATAGCTAGCAGATGTGTACAGCGAAGTTCATCAATATACATAAATTGTTGCACAAGTAAAACATATATAACATAAACGTTAACTGTCAATAGACTGGGAGAAATGTACAGTAAGGCTTGGCTTTGAAGTTGTAGACTAGCACTTGGACGAGTCCTACAACTAGCCCTCTCGTTCAAACGTAGTACATGTATCATGTTTTATCAACGCAATGTGCACTGTAATGGAAAGCCGATGATAGATAATCTTCCCACATACGATATGTTAGCAGAGAATATTGCTTCTGTTCAGAAGCGTATCGCGGAGGCGGCTGAGCGAGGAGGACGACAAGCCAACCAGATTACGCTAGTAGCGGTCTCGAAGACGAAGCCGGTTGAACTGGTAAAGCAAGCGTATGAATTGGGTTTACGCGACTTTGGAGAGAACCGAGTGCAGGATGCCTTACCCAAGATTGCCGAATTTCGGCATGCGGGTATAGCGCCAGTGACGTGGCATATGATTGGGCACCTGCAACGTAACAAGGTTAACAAGGTCATCGGCTCATTCGATGCGGTACAAAGTGTTGACAGTTTGCAATTGGCGCAGGCACTCGATGCTCATGCCAGAGAGCTTGAAGTACGTTTGAAAATTCTCCTGCAGGTAAATGTTTCGGGGGAGACGAGCAAAGAAGGTATGACGCTAGAAGAGACTCCCGCGTTAGCAAAACAAATCGTTGCACTTCCACATCTGGATGTGCAGGGATTGATGACGATTGCGCCCCTTGTGCAGGACCCAGAGCAGACGCGTCCAGTGTTCCAGGCACTGCGACGATTACGGGACCAGTTGCGGGAGGGAATTCCACAGAGCACATGGGAGCACCTTTCGATGGGCATGACCGACGATTATGGCGTAGCGATAGAAGAGGGTGCGACAATTGTGCGCGTTGGACGAGCGATTTTCGGTGAGCGGGTGAAACCCTCGCCATCAATACAGTAGGAAGGCAAAGTTATGAAGCTTGATGATATTATCTTTGGGCGTCGTGTGCGCCAGAACCATGCGTTAGAGCATGCCACATTCACGATTATGGCGCAGATGGACCCAACATTTTCAGGAAGTGCGCGTTCGAGCGCGGACGGCTTTATCGTCTTCAACGACGTTGATCTTGGACTGTTACGCCGTGCGCTTGACGAGGCCCTGCGGCGTTTGCAAGCAGGGGAGGCTGAGCTTGCAATCCATCCAAACTGCGGGACCAATCTTGCGGTTGGCATATCGCTTGTGACGCTTGGCACACTGTTTGGTCTTGCATCGGAGCAGAGACGTATACGTGTTGCTTCTGCCGCGGCATCGTCATTCGCGGGTTGGGCGGCAGCAAGGCCACTTGGCGAATACGTACAAAGACATTTCACCACACTTCCTGATTTAAAGGGAGTGCGTGTGACCGAGATTGCGCGGCGCAAATTCATGAGTTATACTTATGTCGAAGTACGTACTGTTCAGGAGTAAGAACCGATGTTTGACTTTCCCATA
Organism: uncultured Ktedonobacteraceae bacterium; assembly: GCA_964242555.1. GTDB lineage: Bacteria > Chloroflexota > Ktedonobacteria > Ktedonobacterales > Ktedonobacteraceae > JBBQVS01. The sequence goes on along the minus strand of CAXTCR010000136.1, from coordinate 1,473 downwards.
CCCATAGTGCATTATCTTGTCACCTATGGGATAGGGTTTATCTCGCTTGCCATACTCATTCGCTGGATTGCATCCTTGTTTCGCATGGATGAACGCGTTGCATTTATTCGTTTCCTCGCGCGGATTACCGATCCATTTATCATGCCGATACGTCGCATAGTGCGTACGCAGTCGATGATGATCGACCTTTCGATCTTCATTACATTTTTCATGCTCTCGACATTGAGCATTTTATTGAACCAATCGCTGCCAAGCGGATGGTAAGATAGAGTAGAGAACAACATGCCCGCCAGTGGCGAACACCACTGGCGGGCATGTTGTTCTCTTTCCTGTGTTCTTACTTTAAGAATTTGCCAATTTGTCTATCGATCATAATGTGCCCTTGTGCATCTACGCGTAGGACAACAATTGACTTATTCACAGGATCACCGTTAGCTCCAAGTTGGATTTGCCCACTGACACCTTGAAATGCGGTCTTCGGTAGGGCTTGAGCTAACTTATCTGGCGTAATTTGTCCACCTGAGGGGGCCGCAATATTATAAGCGTTCAAGAGGGCTACTGTGGCGTCATAGGACAGAGCTGCATCGCTATCTGCACGATCATAGCCATAGCCAGATTTTGTGCCATTAGCACTGAACGCGGCGGGGTACTCCGTGAAGAAGGTTGGCTTTAGGGTCGAATTATTCTGGCCAAGATAGCCCCATATATCAGGGTAGAAGAAGGCGGTAAAGCGAAGGCGATTAAAGCCAGTTTTCCCTTGGGCATCATAGCCACCTAACTGATAGAGCGCATCACCGCCTAGAACTTCAATATTGCTTGTTTGAGGGATATTTGTGACCAGCGTATTCACATCTGTAGCATAACCTGAGAAGTAAATTAGATCAGGATTTGTGCTCAGGACACCCTGTAGTGCGCTATTGATCGAGTTTGTATCTCCCACGGTGTATTGTTTAGTGACGGTAATTTTACTGGTCGCAGGTAGATTTGCAGTAAAATCATTCGCAAGGCTTTGACTGTAAGGATCAGCAGGATCGAAGAAGAGAGCAATGTTTTTCGCCTTCAGCGTATTAGCAGCGTAATCGCCTCCTGCAACACCCTGTGACTTATTGGAAGGGGCCACGCGGTAAAAGTAGTTTGAGGCGCCGGTAAGGGAGTCGTCCGAAGCAGACGATGAGACCATAGGGATACGATTGCTTGAAAGTGTTTGTAGGGCAGCCAACGTGCGTGAGCTAAAGGGCCAGCCCATGACACCCACAAACGTCTTGTCTGACTTTGCCAGTTGCACAATTTGCTGCGCAACAAGCTGCGCATATTGTGTCTTGCTGCCAGAGCTTGCAACCAGGAGTCGTACAAGCGTGCCGCCACTGAGCTTTGCATTGTCGTTATACTCTTTTTGCGCGATATAAGCACCCTGCAAATTGTCGCGTCCAACACCAATGTTATCGGACGAGAGCATCGTTGCAACAACGATTG
>CAXTCR010000135.1:0-10415 GCA_964242555.1 uncultured Ktedonobacteraceae bacterium | reverse complement strand
TCCATCAATTCGTTCCCATCCAGTGGGCTTTTGAGCGGTACACGCTTGGCCTCCTCCAGCAGGTGCTGTGCGCGCTCCCCTAGTTCCGAAACACGCGCCTCGGCCCGGTTCACCTTGTCCATCCGGTAACTCGTGATGTCCGCGCGCGAAAGCTCTAGCAGGTCCGCGAAATTATCGCCACTTTCCAGCATCAAACGCCTGACCGCACCATCCGTCCACTCGGAACTATACGCGTTTGCCCGCATATGCAGCCGCACGAGCAGAGACACCTTGTCAATAAAATTGTGGTCGAAGTGCAAGCGCTTGAGTATATCCCGCGCCATATATGCCCCCATGTCCTCGTGCCCGAAAAAGTGCACCTCGTTCTCTTTGACCGTCCTTGTGCGCGGTTTCGCGATATCGTGCAGCAGCGCGCTCCACCGCGTCGTCAAACGTGGTGCGGAACGTTCCACAACTCTCAGGACGTGCGCGTACACATCTTTTGTGTGCGGTGCACGCGCCATCGTCGGTTGCTGGCTTACACCGCGTAACTCTAGCACCTCCGGTACAATCCACTCCATTAACCCCAGCTCGACGAGCAGGTTTAGCCCCTTATCTGGGTGGTCCGATACCAGCAGCTTGTTCATCTCATCGCGGATCCGCTCACGACTGATCTTTTGCAGTTTCCCCGCCTGCCGCACAATCGAAGCCTGTGTCTCAAGTTCAATCGAAAAATTCAGCTGTGCGGCAAAACGTACTGCTCGCAATAACCGTAGGGGGTCCTCATCGAAGCGCTTATCTGCCTCCTCGCCAACAGCCCGCAAAATATGTGCATCCAGGTCGCGGCGTCCTCCAAAGAGGTCAATGATGTGTCCATTGAGCGGATCGCGCGCCATCGCATTGATCGTAAAGTCGCGGCGTCGGAGGTCCTCCTCCAAACTATCCCCAAAACATACCTCTGGCTTACGTGACTCCGGGTTATACTGCTCACTGCGAAAGGTTGTGATCTCGACGATGTTCGTGTCGTAGTGCAGTCGTACCGTCCCAAAACGTTCCCCCACCAGTACTACCGCGCTGGGATGCGTCGGCGCGACCAGTCGTTTTATTTCTTCGGGGCGCGCATCGGTTGCAAGATCGGCATCTGCGGACTGACCCCGGTGCAGCAGCACATCTCGTACCGTGCCACCTACCATATATAATTGTTTGTGCTGCGCACGAAATGCGTGCGCCAGCGTGATGATGATGTCTAGCATAATAGAATATGTGTATCCGCTTCGTTTTCGTTAGTCTCTATGCCAGCCGTTAGGGGTCGTCCCCCTCTTGGCGGAGCGCAACTCGTCCCCGGGTCATGCCATTTTTGATGAGACCATTGTACCATGTTCGCCTTCCCTTGTGAATGAGCATTTTTTCTTATAGTGTTGACAACACGCACTCTTTGGAGTAAAATGCTCTTATCAACGCGGGATAGAGCAGTGGTTAGCTCGTCGGGCTCATAACCCGGAGGTCGCAGGTTCGAATCCTGTTCCCGCTACTCTTCTTACAGAGGCATTGCATTCGCAACACGCTGCGAATGCAATGCCTTTTCTCTTTCTCATTAGAATTTTTTCCTCTCTCCAAAAAATCCAAACATTTGTACTAATTTTACTTGACTGGTGCGTTATATCTGGTATACTAACTTATAAGAAAATTTGTTCTAATGCTATACAAAATACCATTTATCACACCTGAATGGAGGATATCGCGATGGCAGTTCAGACAAAACGGCAATCCCGACCTATTGAGAGTGACGTCGAAGATGACTCCCTGTACGAAACCCGTCCACCTTCGAGCGCACGTCGTTATCAGCAAGCGCCATCTAAACCCGAACCTGTTGCGCAACCCAAACTCATAACTCGCGCAACCCGCGTCACTCCTGCGGTCCAGGCAGCTAAGCCCAAATCTGCTTCCCTACCAAAACAGGATGTGCCAGCCCTGCATGACATTGAGCATGAGGATAATATGCAGCAGGAAGACCCGATCACACAGGGCAATCCAGTACAGCGCCGTCGCGCCAGTCTGCCATCGAGTACACTCAATGCACTTAACGTACCAAACGTCGCGTCCAGTGTTGCACGTGTTCCCGTCTCAGACGAGTTGGAACCGATTACAGGCGGCCTCCCTGCGCAGCGCAAGTTTCCACTTATCCCGGTGCTCATCGCTTCCGTCGTCACCATCCTGCTTATAATGGTGCTCGGTGCCCTTGGCTCCTGGTGGCACACCTACCAGGACGATCTCCATTATGGCCGGCCCCGCACTTTGCAAATGGACGCTGTCGTTGGACACGGTGATAGTGCCGCTCATCCATCACATTTTATCTTTTTAAACCTGCATCGACACGTCGAAATCATTGAACTCTCGGCTGGTGATCCCGCGCACACCCATATCTACGCTGGCCCCGTCCTCTACGGCGATGGCCAGGACCTGACGCCCGTCACCGGCGAGTTCAAAGACATCCACAACAATGGCCGACCCGAAATGATCGTCCACATTGGCGATCAACAAATCGTCTACGCCAACGATGGGACGATGTTCCACCAACAGTAAACTGTAGGTATCCTCTCTAGGTGTGTCAATGCCGTGCCAGACTCTTACAGAGTCAGACATGGCATTGTTTGTGTTTACTACTACACAGTTGGACTTGCGATGTACTAAAGCATTGCGCTGAAGGGCACTCTGAAGTATAATTTGAGCATCGCTAGCCACAAGTGCAGCGTGGAGATCGGAGACTAAATGGAGCAAGTAACCTTTGAAAAATATGTTGGTGACAACACAATCAGCAAGCATCAACAACTACAACTCTTTGCACTACGCCCTCCGAAACAACTTCTAAAGTGGATTGGCAATAAACAGAGATACGCAAGCCAGATAGCTGATCTCATTCCTGAATATAATACATACATTGAACCTTTTCTTGGAAGTGGCGCGATATTAGGTACAGTTGCTCCCGCCTCAGGCATTGCAGCTGATGTTCTTGAACCATTGATAAAAATATGGCAAGAGTTGCAGAAAAATCCTCAAAGTCTTTTAAAGCATTATACTGATACTTGGAACAAATATATAGAAGATCGTTCAGCTACCTATCGACGTTTCCGAACCGCCTCTCCGAAACGTACTCGAATATCTTGTAGAGGTTTCTCACTCATGAAATGCAGTGTAATTGTGTGTCGCCTATACGTCTACAGACGATGAGTGACATACAACTCTCTACCAAATTTTCCTGAAACTAAAATCCAATTTCTAAAATTGACAAGAAAAGTATTGACGAATTCACAAAGCTATATTATACTGTCGATGTCAGTTAGCAAGAGCAACATTCCTCGATAGCTCAACGGTAGAGCACTCGGCTGTTAACCGAGGTGTTACTGGTTCGAATCCAGTTCGAGGAGCCACTCCACAAAGGCCACCCACAGCAGTCGGTGGTCTTTTGTTCTTTCTATCTCTGGAGAACTCCATGTCGCACGAATATCCCGTCCTCTTCAAAAATCTTGTCCATGCCTTACCCCTTCCCATCTTTATTATTGACCGCTCCCTGACCATCCTTGACGCGAACGAAGCTGCCATCCACCTCTCTTCCCTACAAGAGTCTCCACAAGGACAATCACTTGAGCAGGTATTCGATAATCTTGAAATCCTCTCACTCGCACGTACAGGCATACAAACAGGTACCTCTCGGAAAAAGAGCTATAACAGTGGTAACGCAACAACTTGGAACGTTTCGATAACACCCTTGCGCGACTCAAACGACTCTGGTGATGCTTACGAATACTTCCTCTTGACCGTCGAAGACATCAGCGAGACGCACCGCATAGAGCAAGTGCAACGCGACTTCATCGCGAACATCTCGCACGAGCTGCGCACCCCCCTGACATCCATTCGACTTCTTGCGGAAACACTTGAGGACATCATCGATAGCGACCCTGATAAAGCCCAGGAGTTTGTCGAGAAGATTGAGGTCGAGGCTCAATATCTCAACGACATGGTCTCTGAACTGCTCGATCTTTCCCGTATAGAGTCTGGTCAAGCCGCAATGTCGATTGAGCCAATCGAGGCTGAACGCCTTGTGCGTGAGGTTATGGCGCGCATGCTACCCCTCGCGCAACGTCATCGTGTACAACTGCGAACTGATATCGAGCAGGGCAAAACCCTTGTCGCTGCCGACAGTCGCCAGATTACCCGTGTACTCGTCAATCTCGTGCATAACGCCGTCAAGTTCACACCCTCCGGTGGCACCATTACAATTGGCACCGCACTGCTCCCCGACGGGAGCATGCAGCGTTTCTTCGTTCGCGACACTGGCGTTGGCATCCGCAGCGAAGAGCTTCCTCGCGTCTTCGAGCGTTTTTATAAAACCGATCGTGCCCGCTCCAAAGCTGACTACTTCGGTCCCGGTGGTGGTGGTACTGGTCTCGGTCTTGCCATCGCCCGCCACGTTATCGAAGTACATGGCGGACGCATCTTCGCCGAAAGCACCTTCGGCCAAGGCAGCACCTTCACCTTCACCCTCCCGGTTGTCTAACATTCGCGATACACCGGCTCTATTAGCGGATACGGTAAACTTAGTAGTTTACCTAACGCTGTTTGATGGGTTCCCTTTTAATGAGGGAATACGCGATATATCGGTGTATAGACGGACGCCCTGAAGGTGGTCTCTACTCGTCTGTGTGAAAAAACAGAGTTTTTTAGTAGGGTGACTAATTCTATTTCTCTAAGTGGAGATAACGGTGTTGATAGGACGAGAGGGGGCGATGGAATACATACCCTTGTAGAGGGTTGGATGAGATGGGTTACTCCTTCTTGCTGTCATTACTGGTATTACCGATGGGTGCGAGAGAGGTGTGATGGCTGGGAGGTAACGCTTCCAATGAAGCAGTTACGAGAATTGTACCTGAGATTGTCGGAGAATGCAAGTGCAAGGAGGCTTACAATAATTGGAATCTTTTCGGCTAGATTTCTTAGATGCTTGCCAACGTGATTAATTGTAGATGGGTGGACTAGTAGAGTTAGGTTTACCCCGTCCATGATTGGGCAATTCATTCCCTATATTACTTATTAAATGCTGAAACCTCCGTCACAGAGACACACACTGACACTCTTTTTTGTGGTAGTATTACATCTTGTAAGAAGAAAGAGATTTATCCAAAAGGATGTCACGATGCAGCAAGAGCTAGAAGACCGTTTACGCCGTGCAAGTAAAGAGCATCTTCTACAACTCATACAGGAAATAACGCGACGCTATCCACTCTTACAAACAGAGATCGTTACGCTCTTGGACAACGACCCATCTGGACAACTTACGCCGCTGTACTCTTCTGACGGCGAAACCGAATTTGGTGAGGAAAGCATCGACGATGCCTGGAACTTCAGTGGACAAGAACTGTCTGCTCTTCAGTCTCTGCCCGAAGCATCTCTGGCTACCCTTGACCGTGAAGCATGTCGACAACGTGTTACAGGCTATCTCTCACGGCTACGGCAGGGCGAGTCCCTGCAAACGCTGGCCGAAGACCTGGAACTGCTGCTGGACGAGGTAGAGATGCGTGCCGAGCATCACGACTATCGTGCCGCGCTCGATGTCTACGCCCTCGTCATCGATGAGCGCCTTGCCGAACGTGACGAGAGGATCTCGCATATGTTCGACAAGGCTATTGATGACGTGATGCCTATCCTGGAAACCTTGCTCAGCGAGGCTAGTAGCAATATTGTGTTTGAGACCTCAACACTTACTCCACTCTTGACACCTGAAATGCGTCAGCAGTGGTTAATGCGCCTCTTCACCCTGTGGCTTCGTCGTTTGGACGCTCACTATATCGAAGAAAATGTACCTGAGATTATCTTGAATGTCGCATGGAGCGAAGATGTTGCGTTACTGCGTTCCTTGATACACGAGGAATTACAGAAACAACCGGCAAGCGAACGTTCTAATATCGTGAATTTTACACAACAATACCGGGTGAGAACACTGGATAAATTCCTTAAAGAATTGCCGCGTACATAATATTTGTATCAGCAAGACTCGAAAAATGTTGCAATTCGGGGAGATTTTATGGTAACATTTGATACACGTAACTCATCCGTGCATCTCTTCTTTTTAGATGCACTCTTGTATATAGCGGCATATTTTAGATACAATGAGTAGGATAGTGTTACTGCAAAAGACAAGAAGGACGCTTGAGTATGAATAAATTTGTCATGGTGATTGATGACTCACAAACCGTTCGTAAAATAATCGAGACATGTCTGGGACGTGAAGGATTCGATGTCCTCAGTTTTGCGGATGGTGTTGAGGCAATGCGCTGGATCACAAATGACCCTGCTCGTCGCGTTCCTGATCTTGTCTTACTTGATATCAATCTCCCGAAAATAGATGGCTACGAGGTCGCTCGTCGCTTCAAAACAAAACCTATCTTCAACAATACCATCATCGTTATGCTCTCGCGTCGTGATAGTGTCATTGATCGCCTCAAAGGTCGGATCGCGGGTGCCAAAGACTATATTACAAAACCCTTCAAAACGCAAGAAATCGTCTCCATCGTTCAGGAACAACTGAACGTTCCTGCGACAACAAATTAGTGCAGGGTTATGTCGAGTGAAGACGTGAGGGATGCATGATGCAGGAAAGTTCTACTCCGTATTTCCAGTCGCCTAAAGCTTATGCCTCGTATCTTGAGGGGTTAAGCGATGCCCAATTTTTGCGTCACGCGTCCGACTTAGCCTCTATGCCCCTCACTACATCTGGTGCGCAAACACTCGATATGTCTACTAGCCTCGCGCCCCAGTCTGAGCAGTCTGAAGCTTCTTCCTGCGTCACCTGTATTACATGCGAACTGCGCAACGGTCACACTGTGTTGCCCCTCGCGCTCATACGCGAAATTTTGCCTGTCTCCCAACACATCACGCGCTTGCCTGAAGTCCCGCACTGGATGCTTGGCATCTTGTCCTGGCGGAGCCAGACTATGGCGACCATCGACCTATGCTCATATTTGAGAAAACAATCGGATGCTCCTCTGCGCGATCATGTTACCCTCATTGTCCAGTATGAGCAAACTTGTCTCGCGCTGCGCGTTCTCTCTATTGATCTGGTGCCAACCACTATTGACATCCGCCGCATCGTTCCTTTGGCGCCTAATCTCCAATACTCCAAGGTTGTCGTCGGCGTACTAGAGCAAGATAATTTAGAGCAGGGACAGGTGTACGTGCTCGACATCCCCGTCTTCTTCAACGACGTGGTGCAATCCATAGAGAGAAGAGAGTCATGAGTGAAGACCCACACCCATCAGAAGAGAACGACACCTCTATGTCCGAGGAGGACCTCGCAATCCTGAAAGCCTTTGACGCAATGGAGTCATGGCAACCGTCTGGAGAAGCTGCGCCAATACCGCACACGACAGAATTCTCGCAGCAGGATATGCTCTTGCTCTTCGCCGCAGAAATGGACGAGGATATCGCACAAATGAAGCGCGCCTTGAACGGGCTTGAGCAGGGAGACACGTTCGATGAGACACGCTTCATAGTCCTGCGTCGTGCCGCGCACAAAGTTCGTGGCACAGCTGGCGCGATGGAGTGTGGTGCAATGGCCTCTATCGCCAGTCACATTGAAGAAGTCGTGACACAGATCACTACAGGTCTTCTGCATCCTCTTCTCGGCTTAAACGCTCTTGTCAATGCCGTGCTCGCCTTAGAAGTAACGCTTCATGACATCCTGACGCATGGCAAGGAGAGCGATGAGCCTTTGAAAGCTCTGGAGCGTGAACTGCAACAAATCTCAGAGGCGCAGGGTACAGCGTATGTGTCAAAGGGGTCAATCACTGCCCCGCTTTCCCTGGGAGCTGTAACGCCAGCAGTCAGTGCCAGTGAGCAAAGCGTACAGCTTGCCTCCCCCTTGACGCCGAGTATCTCTATCGAGACGCAGCGCTTCGAAGGTCTCCTCCGCCTCTCCGAGAGTCTCGCAGAAACGCGCACGCCCCTAGAAAACGCCCAGGAGCAGGTAGACCTTGCCTTAAATGAGCTTCACGCTGCTCAGCAGAGGCTACAGGGTCTCGAACGTGCCCTCATCGAACTGTCTCGTCCCGCCCGAACCAGTGGGGGTGCTTCGCATCTTCCTACATCGTCCTTGATCGAACGTATGCTGAAGGAGGCAGGCACCCAGAAGAGTGTGGGCAACTACACGCCTCACAAACGCCTTGCGTTGCGCGCATATGAGAAGACGGAATGGGACGAACTGGAATTGGATAGGTATAATGAGCGCGATAAGATCGTTGCCAACCTGCGTGATGCCATTGCCGGAGTCACTCTATGCACGACCCTCGTACAGCGCGCCTATGCACAACTACACACCGTTATGCAGCAGTACATGGAACGCGCCACCGAACTGCATACAGCTGTCCACCTCGTGCGCCTGACACCCTTCGGCATGCTTGTACCACACCTGCAGCAAGTCGTAACGACCTACGCTCCACATGTACGATTTGAGGTCTCAGGTGAGACAACCGAGATCGATAAGGATGTTCTCGATGCGCTCGTTGTCCCTCTCTCTACCCTGCTTCGAGCCTGCATCGTCGACATCGGACCTGTAGACGACGGGCCGCAGCACGTCACGCTCTCTGCTCAGGCACTCGGCAACGAAGTAACAGTAGAACTGGGCCTCTCGATGACCGTACAGGGAGGGGCACTCGATACCGTGCAGCCTCTTATAGGACGCCTGCGCGGAACTATAGAGCTGCAACGTAATGCTGAAAATGGTGTCAGCTTCTTCCTGCGTTTCCCCCGTTCTCAGGGGACTGTTCGTGGTCTGCTCGTTCGCGTAGCAGACCAGCACGTCGTCGTGCCCTTCTCACAGGTGCAGTATGTCGGTGACGAACAGCAGCACAAGACAGCTATTATTTATCACCTACACAAGCTCTTGAATTATCCCTACGAGCCAAGTCAACCGCGCCGCGTTACTCCGTTACTAGTGTTGCCACAGGGCCGTTCGCGTCTCGCGGCAGGTATTCTTGTCGATGAGGTGGTCAGTGATATCACGGTTGTCATAAAACCGCTTCCCCACTACCTACGTCGTCCTGGAGTCGCCGGTACAGCACTTGATAGCAAGGGCAATGTCTTGCTCTTGCTCGACATTCCCGTGCTGATAAAACACTATACACTGTCCCAGCGTCACGCCCTGCCTGAAGAAACTGGTACGCCTAAGACACGGAAAACACAGCGCCTTGTCCTGGTTGCTGATGATTCAGCCCTGCTGAGAAAATCGCTCATCCAGACGCTCGAACAGGCCCACTTCGCCACCGTCGAGGCAGGCAACGGTCTGGATGCACTTGACGTGCTCACGCAGAACCCGCCCGACGTATTCTTGCTCGATATGGAAATGCCCTATATGAACGGCTATGATCTGCTCAACATTATGCACATTTACCCCGAACTGGCCGATGTGAAAATCATCATGCTCACCTCACGCACAAACGAGAAATACAAGCAGCGTGCTCTCGACCTCGGCGCCGATGTCTACCTCGAAAAACCCTGTCCACCTGATGTATTGCTAGCAACAATCGAAGAAGTCCTCCAATAAAAAAAGACCCCTGCACAATTCTGGCAACGCTAGAATTGTGCAGGGGTCTTTTTTTATTGATACGATGCAGGGGCTGCCTCTATTGCACCTGTTTCGATCATAATCTCACGCAGTTGCTTGGCGTCAACGGTCTCGTGCAGGCGCAGTGCCTTTGCAATGCGGTCGAGGGTCTCCCGGTGGTCCGTCAGCAGCTTCACGGCTTTCTCATGCGCCCGGTTGACAAGTCGGTTGACCTCCTCGTCGATTACTGTCGCGGTGCGTTCGCTATAATCACGAGCGTTGCTCGCCAGTGAGGTGCCAGCGAATGGGTCCTCGCGCTCACTGTAGGAAATCGTACCCAAGCGGTCGCTCATGCCCCACTTCGTCACCATCTGGCGCGCAATCGCTGTCACGCGCTGCAGGTCGTTTTCCGCACCCGTTGTGATGCGTCCAATCGCGACCTCTTCGGCTGCGCGACCGCCCAGTGCGGTCACGAGCTGTGACTCCAGGTACTCCTGTGTGTAGTTGTAGCGGTCATCAGTTGGCGTATACATCGTGACGCCCAGCGCCTGTCCACGCGGCACAATCGTCACCTTTGTCACTGGATCAACCTGATCGGTCAGCAGACCGGTTAGTGCATGTCCACCCTCGTGGTACGCAACAACGTTCAAGTCTTCCTCGCTCAGGATCAATGGACGCTCGGCACCGAGCAGAATCTTGTCAAGGGCGTCGTCAAAACAGGATTGATTGACTGCATCAAGGTTGCGCCGAGCTGCGATCAGGGCCGCCTCGTTAATCAGGTTCGCAAGATCGGCACCAACCATACCTGTTGTCGCACGAGCAATCGTAATCAGGTCCACAT
>CAXTCR010000134.1:0-10475 GCA_964242555.1 uncultured Ktedonobacteraceae bacterium | reverse complement strand
CGCTTCCTCTTTGGCTCGGATTATCCCTTTATCACTCCTCAACGCTGGCTTAAAGACTTTGAACCCCTTACGTACTTTACTCCCGAGGTACGCGAAAAACTCTTCTGGGGCAATGCGCAAAAGCTTCTAGCTCATACAGCTGTCGGTGCAATGACCTTTAAGTCCTGAATATTTTCCCTCTCGTGAAAATTGGCAAAACTTTTTTACCAATTCTTTAAAAAACGAGCGTCTCTATAGCGGAACGTTTGAATGTGGCGTTCCGCTATGGACTCCTTGTGTGCAACCTCCGTTACGGGGAAGAACGGACCTGATACACACTAATGAGTTCTCATATTTCCTCGTGAACTCTCTGTTATTACTAAATATTGAGGAGAAATCAGGCAATGAATTCTAAGAAGTCTTTAAAGACCATTGCACTCGGCATCTTCGCTGCGGTTGGGCTACTCGCCCTCCTCGCTGGCTTCGTACTCGCTCGTCCAACTCAGGCTTCCGCCCATTATAATGGCAATGCTTACGTCCGCGTTCTGCACGCATCACCAGCCGCAGGCCCAGTAGACGTGTATGTCGACGGCGCCAAACTGCTGAAGAACTTCAAGTTCGGCTCAATCACCGACTACGTCACTGTTTCAGCTGGCAAGCATCGCATCCAGGTGACTGTGACCGGCGCACCCCGCAAGGATGCAGTTATTGATGTAACCGTGAAGCTCAAGGCTGGCGTCTACTACACTGCTGCCGCTATCGGCACAAAGGACTCCGGTTTCTCAATCGCTGCGTTTGTTGACGACAACTCCGACATTCAGTCAAAGGCCCGCATCCGCGTCTATCACCTGTCACCAAATGCTGGTCCAGTCGATGTGTCGGTTGGAGGCAAAAAGGTCATCTCTCACCTGACCTACACCAATGCAAGTGGCTACCTCACGGTTGACCCAGGCACGTATGTCTTCCACGTCACCGCCGTTAACGCTGGTGTCACCATTCCTTTGAAGGCAGACCTCAAGGCCGACCGCGTATACAGCGTCTTCGCCATTGGCCTTTACAAGGGTCAGCCTCCACTGCAGTTCGTCGCGACTGCTGTCGATGTCGACTAGGATGCGTACACATTCAACTCGCTAGTTCGCTTATGACACAGGCTCTCATGGTACAGCTGGTTTGTTCCATGAGAGCTTTATCAATCCCCTCAGCTTCCCTTCCTTCTTTGGTGCTCCATCTTTACCACCGTCGTACCAACCGCCCGCCCTACCAGGACTGGAACCTCAAGTACATCCGCTGCAGAGTCGCTAATATCCCGTCGCGCTGTGATAAGCTTGTAAGCCTCAAACGCTAAGCGGCGAGACGTACGCCCTACATGGACAATTCGTCCTCGTGCCTCAACAAAATCTCCCGCATACAGTGGCGCCAGAAACTCAACACTTTCATAGCCAACGAGCAACCCTTCGTCGCCATCATGCTGAATAGCTAACTCGGTCGCTATATCACCAAATAGGGAAAGCATAAATGCACCATTGACCAGATTGCCACCATAATGTGCATCGTTTGCACTGATGCGTAGCCGTATGGTAGATGTATATTCTATGGAGTCTGACATAAGCTATTCTCTTTCTCTAAGGGGTCTACTATGAAAAACTATACCACAGCACCAGCGTTAACTGAAGCATATCTTGCCACTATATGGGAGACACTGCCAGCACATATTCGCCCAACAACCTTTATCCCCTGTCCGTGCCCTCCACTTCGAACAGGGTGGCAGTGTGAGGTTACTATCGCCAGTGAGACCTTTCAATATACCGGTAGCTTCAAATTTCGCGCAGCCTACAATCTCCTCTCTTCAATTCCACAGCAACGTGTTGTCACCGCCTCTTCCGGGAACTTTGGTCAGGCTGTAGCATACGCGAGCAAGTTGCTCGGCAAGACGTGCACCGTCGTCATGCCCTCCACCTCAGCTGGTGTTAAGATCGCAGCGGTCCAATCGTATGGTGGTTCCGTCGACCTGATCGACGTGCATGCAATTGGACGTGCCGAACGTGTCGCGCAATTGCTGCAGGAACAACCTGATGCGTTCCAGGCCAACGCATATGATGATTACAGGGTTGTCACAGGCAATTCAACACTAGGCAAAGAGGTGTTGCAAGCAGCCGATTTCGACAGCATTCTCGTGCCCGTTGGTGGGGGTGGTCTTGCATCAGGTATTGTTCTAGCTCGCGACTATCTAGGCAAAAGGACAGAAATCATCGGCGCAGAACCGCAGCCAGGCAACGATGCCGCTCGTTCGCTAAGGAGTGGTCATTTGGTGCGTAACGAACATGAACCTGCTACAGTGGCGGATGGCGCACGCACAATTAGCCTTGGCAATCTGAACTGGGAAATACTCCAACACGGCATCGCCGACATTATCGAGGTCCCCGACGAACTTACGCTTAAGGCAACACGGCACTGTTTCCGCTATGTCAATCTCAAGGTCGAGCCAACAGGAGCACTTGCCATCGGCGCGATCCTTGCTAATCCTGCGCGCTTCGCAAATAAACGTGTCTGCTGTATCGTAAGCGGCGGCAACGTCGATCCCGGTGTCTACGCGGACATCATCACGGCAAAGTGAACACGAATGCTCTCGCACTTTCGTAGGACCACCTTCAGGGCGTCCACCTGTAACGTTGATGTAGCGCGTATACCCTCCCTCTCCACAGAGAGCACGCAACTGCTGTCGGGCAATGTACTACGCATGTTACGCCGAATAGATGCCGAGATGTGAGAAGGTGGCCGTCGCGCCCGGCGTTGCCTTTTGCAGGTTCGAGACAAACAGGGCAATGCTCCCGCTTGTATACGTTGCATCCGAAACGGTGCTCAGCACCTGCCCATTGACCATAAATTGGAGGCTTGAGCCTTTAGCTGTGATGTTGATATGGTTTAATCCCCCTTGCTTCTGTATCGCAGAATTATTCGTATAGTCAACAAGGCGCGGCGTCGTCAGAGCGCCATTAGCATCAGTCATACCTTTAAAAACAGCAAATGAACCATCACCATACAGTTCCAAGCGATAAAAGGATGTTAGAGCTGCATTCCCACTCTGCCCACTGCGAATATACACCCCGTAGCCATCGTTCTGTGAGCCTTTCGAGAGCACTGCATCGACGGAAAGCTCAAAGTCAGCATACTTCTTATCACCAGGAACAAGTTCCCACAACAGTTTGTTGTTGTTGCTCTCCAATCGTAGTGCGCCGCTTCCCAGCGCAACCGCGAACTCACCAGGATAGCTTTGAATGCTCCAACCATGAGTGTTATTGGCGAATTCATCCTGGAACATGGGAGTGCCCTGTGGTGTGGCAATGGGCTTTGTTATGGCACCTGTAGCTGTTGTGCCGCTTGTCGTTTGACGTGCCGCTTTGTGCGCGAACAAGAACGTATAAGCCAGGAAACTGCCTCCAATGAGCAGGAGAAGCAAAGCAGCCACGCCCACCACTCGCCCAGCACCAAATCTTTGACGCTTTGTAGCATTGTGCGTTGATGAACGCATAGTCTGTACGTGAGCAGGCGGTAACTGCTGTGAGGGTGTTCTGAAATTGGTGGGCGGCATGCCGGGACCATTTGGAGAATTATATGGCCCGGGAACTTGAGCCATGTTGGAAGGATAGCTCTGAGGTGCGTGCTGATTGTTCCCTTGATATGGATGGCCACCCCTATTTTGCTGCATTGCTTGAGAAGGGGTCGAGTTGGAGGATGCTCTTGGGGGAATAGGATGCAGGCCCTCCTGCGGTTGTTGTGATGGTGAGAGCGGTGCCTGCTGCTTGTACGAATTCTGTGACTCAGGTTGTCCAGAATAACGTTTAAGCAGGCCACTGTTTTGTTGTCCCTGTTGAGCAGGATTATTTTGCTCGTAGAAGCCTGGTGGTAGAAAGTTGTTCCACGCTGTCTGTGCCTGCTGCTGTTGGGCTACGTCGTTCCCCTGATGAACATATCCACAGTTAGGACACCGGGGACTATTGAGCGCGAGTGAAGCACCGCACCGCCGACAGCGTGGAGAACTAGTATGTGACGAATACACAGACGACATATCAACCCCCTCTTCAATCAGTCAAGGACACACCATATTAATTACCATAGGTAACAACGAGCGGCGCCGGTTTCATTGCCAACACCTCTGCAGGCGTCATGAGCCGCGTTTTGGCTTCGATATGATAGAACAGCTTGAAGCCACCATAATGGAAGTTGGCATAACGGATCATGTCCTCTTGCACCCACTGTGTGTATTGTGCCTGCTTGTCCGCGATATCACCAACATATCCACCAACACTATCAACGTGAATAACAACGTCTACTCGCGGATCCATACTCAAGTTGCGTTTATCTGCAATCTCCGCGCTTCCAGCATCGTTTGGATTCGCCGTATAATCGCCACTTGGCCTGTATTCGTGGATAATCAAAATCTTACGCGGCATATGATACTGCATAGGAATGTCGCCAACCGCTTTAATGATGGGGTTCAAATCCGAAGCACGTACGTTGCTCAGGTTCGTGCCAGGAATACCATCCCTTCGTGGAAACATCCATTCGGGATCTATTGCCATATGAACAAAGCTATATTTCTCTAAGTAGGGTAAGAAGAAATTTACTTCGGGCATAACAGGAGCCTGTCCAAAGTTCAGGTCTAAAAATAGGAGCAGGTTATGCGCCTTGCAAAAATCAAGGTACGCTTGAATAGTATCCGCGTCGACGTGATGGCTATAGTTCCCACTTGGACCTGGATCGCCATCGGGAACACTCACGACGAGATCAATCCCAAGCTGCACAGGATGAGCCGGGTCAAGCTTTTGATATGCATCCCCCTGCTGGGTCAACTGATTGAGCATTGCATCACTGATTTCAAAGGCCGGTCCCGTTGGTTCAGCCCCGGGTACAGCATAAAAGGCAATGACGCGATGCGAAGGCAGGATTGCCCCAACGCTGGGATCAAATGCAGGTGTTGGCGTTGCTGTAGGAACAGAGGTTGCTAGTGCATTGGACTTCTGCTTGGTCGATGGAGACGAACCTGTCGACGGTGCATTAGTCGTATCTCGTACCAGGACTACGCCTATGACGATGAGTATAACTGATATTGCTAGTAGTATAGACGTGATAGTGAGGGTAATCCTCTGTCGTCTCGTTTGCTGCTTACGTCTTTGTAGATTATTTGGCATTATTTCTTGTGAAAAACTTTGCATATACTCTTGCTACCTTAACTAGGGGGACTATAGACATATTTACGAAGCATAATTATATTGACGCTGTTCCGCTATGAAATATTTCGCAATTCGCGGATGTATATCAAATCATATCCCTTTTGGGCTATTGTTATTTATAAGAATTTATAGTCGCCTTTTACCATAAGTCTGGTAAAGAACGACGCACACGACTCAACCACGCGGGAAGCGACGACGCCCACGCGAGGTTTTCCAGGATATCATCAATAAGCGGCTCCTCAAGTGCTTCCTGCTCATAAAACAACGCCTCAAGTGGACCATTGATTGTAGCAATCGGCGCTATAAGCATAAGTGCATCAGCAAGAAGTTCAGCCTCACCAGCAACAGGTGGATATACTTCCGCGTAAGCCTGTAGAAAGCGTCGCGCACGTTCTGGCTCAAAACCACGCTTGACGAGCGGACTCGTTTCGCCACTACCTGCGAGCCAGGACAACGCGCTGAAGGCAAACACACCGTTTGCAACCTCAAAGAGACGTTTTTCCCAACGTGATGCCTCGAACCCGAGCACGGAGGTAACACCAAACATACCGAAGCGCAGATTAAGCGCATGATAATCGCCGTGAATATGCAGCTCTGGTAATCCTCTCCCGGCACCTATCGACATCATCGCTACTGGTAAGACTGCCTCCCACTGGTCAACCCAGTTTGAGAGTGCCGCAGATACTGCTTGAAGCTCAGTCTCCTCAGCCCTTGCACGCGCAAGATTGAGGCTACTTTGCACAAGGCCCCCCACCTGCACTTCAGAAGGCCAACGATGTACCGGACCTGTATATTGGGAAGACGCATGATGAATACGACCAAGCATGTTGCCTGCGAAGGCGGTCCATTCGAGGGAACGAGGGTCCGCGCTGCTAAATAACTCTCCACTTGCCCACTGTTGTACCTCAAAAACTTCTTCATCTTGTACAACAAACGGCTCACCCTGTGGCGTCAGGAGAAAAGATGGAATTGGAATACCAGCCTGTTGTAGATAACGCTGAAACTCGTAGCGATGTGTTACGTCTTCATCGAGTAAGCCCTCTGGCCGCTCTCGCAAAATAAACCGTTCCTCATTGATTTGGATGAGCAGGTTAAGTGCTTGCGAGGAGAAGGTATCAGCTGGTCCAAGATTTTTCCACTCGTTGACGCCAAAAGCACGCATGACCGTACTCAAGTTCAGCAGGTCTTCTGGCTCTTGTTTCTGGTCATGCATGATGTCACTACACTTCTACTGGTAAATCAGTGCGCTTGCCCCACTCGTTCCAGGAGCCATCATAGTTCGTCAATTGCGTATGTCCCAGCATCGCAAGCGTGAACAGCACCGTTGTTGCGGCGACACCACCATTGCAGTAGGCAACAACCTGTTTCTCTTGCGATACACCAGCATCGCCAAATATTCGGCGCAGTTCCTCGTCACTGCGGAATGTGCCGGTCTCTGGATTGATGAGTTCTTCGCGTGGAAGATTGAGCGCACCCGGAATATGTCCAGCCCTGCTCTTTCCACGAACCACTGTTCCTGTATATTGCCCTGTATCGCGTGCATCAATCAGCGTGACATCCTCTCGTTCTAGGAATTCCAGCATGTCTTCGGCGGTGGCGCGTAGTTGTGGTTGAACCTGCGGGGTAAATGTTACTGGTTCGTAGTCTGGTATCTCCGTATCGAGTGGTAAGTGCTCTCGTTGCCATTTGGGAAGGCCCCCATTAAGCACAACCACCTCTGTATGTCCATAGTAATTGAGCGCCCACCACAGGCGGGTCGCGAATTGCGAGGCGGGATGCGAGTCATAGGCAACCACAAGATGTTGATCGCCTATGCCTAGCCCCCCTAGCACCGCCGCAAACCGTTCCGCAGGTGCAACCTGTGCCTCCACTTCATCGTCAGGATTGACAATATCGCTGCTCCAATCGATGTATAGTGCGCCCGGGATATGTCCTTGCAGGTACTCGTCACGCGCACCCTCGTACAGCGCGTCTGGTACGCCATCTTTCACGATGTTGCGTACATAGCCGCGCATATCAACGATGCGTAAGTGTGGATCATGCAGGTGTTCCTCAAGCCATGTGGTTTCGACGAGAAAACGGTTGCGGTCCGATGCCATAATTTCATCCTTCTTATAACTTAATGCTCATTCGGGAACTGCCCTCCTATATAGTAGGGTAGCCCCTTGTGGGCGTCCGTTTGGAGTCTCCGCTTATTTGTGTAGGCGTCCGTTCGGGTCCCCTTACCCTTGTGGGTGTCCGATTGATTTCCCCACTCGTTCAAATGAGCGTCCGTTCCCGAATAAGTTCTTATGAGAAGAGACCAGAAGCGTCCGGGTTGTCGGTATGCACAAAATGCGCAGGAGAACCAAACACAGTCATTGGCGTAACCTTGATGACCCGCATCGACTCGTTCGGCGTTTGCGTTGTGATGTAGCGTTGCACCGTCAAACCAAGCGGACGCGAAAGCACGAGTGCCGCCGTCGACGCCGTGATGACATTATTGGCATTGCCAAATGGACGACGCATGCGCGCAACCGCCATTGCCGAAAGTCCGGTGAGTATGCCACCTACCGCGAGATTGGTGCCACAGCGCGGGTTAATCGCTAGTTCGGGATTGGTCGTGCGCAACAAATTCAGCGCCTCGTTCGCGACAGGCAGAATTTCTGCTGTTGTCACCTCGCCAAAGATGAAGAAACCGAGCGCGGTGGAGACACCGGAGAGGCGTACATCGAGCTTCTTTTCGAGCAGGACAATTGTCGCGTGTTCAAGGGCATGATTTTGTTTTACTGCACCGCCAAGCAACATCTGTTGTGCCGCGGCGACAGCAGGATTAATAGAACTCATTGAAACATCCTTCCTAATCTAGGTCAAGTAGCGTCAAACGCTATATTTGAGTGGTATAGAAGTTATACGAAATCAGGTACTATAAGTTATGTTAAACGTAACCACCTCGTCACCAAAATTGATAACATCGCCATCATTGAGCATCATTGGCTGTACAATACGCATACCATTGATCAATGTCCCATTCGCACTTCCCAGGTCCTCAAGAAACCAACGTCCATTATCAAACCAGAGGCGCGCATGCTTACGCGACACCGTGCGTCCAATGATAATCAAATCATTTCCGTTGGTGCGCCCAATCGTTGTAACCACCTGATGAAAACGATAGGAACGTCCACCTGCTCCCTGCAATGTTAAACGTGCGAGCACATAGCGACCATTGGGACCACGAAAATGATCTGCGCTTGACAATTTGTCAGAAAGTTCATACCCACAGGCCACACAATACACCTGTGAACTATCGCTTAATGCGCCACAGCGAAAGCAGACCAACTGCACCTTTTGTGGTAAGCTGCTATAGCCCGGGCCACTTGGTTTACTGCCGCGACCATTGGATAACTGACCAGATGGTCCGCCGTGCGGTTCTGCAAATGGTCCGGAGGGAGTCATTCCAAAACGCATACGAGGCATTGACAGGTGAGACGCTTCTAGCGCCTGTGTCAGGGCATCTACTACCGCTTCAGCCGATTGATAGCGTTCGTGCGCGTTCTTCGCCGTCATTTGTAATACGACCTGCACGATAGGTGAGGGAACACCCTCGACATGTAGGCGATCAGCGGGAATTGGCTCATGGATGTGCTTGAGGGTAACTGATAACGGACTATCGGCAGTAAAAGGAACCCGACCCGTCAAACAGTGAAAAAAGACGATACCGAGCGAGTAGATATCGCTGCGTCTATCAACGCCCTGTCCCGTTCCCTGTTCAGGCGACATGTACTGAGGTGTGCCAATACCAGTACCGACGCGGGTAAGATTTGTCGTACCTTCAAGGATCTTGGCGATGCCAAAGTCCGAGAGCAGCAGGTGTCCATCTTTGCGTAGCAGCATATTCGCAGGCTTCACGTCGCGGTGAACAATGCCATTGCGATGCGCACAGTCGAGTCCCTCTGCCGCCTGAATGATATACCCGACGGCCTCGGGAACAGGCAGTGCGCGTTTGAGACGGTCCTTTAGCGTTCCACCCTCGACATACTCCATGACGATATAGGTGAGATTGCTTTCTTCCTCTGAGCTGAAATCGTGAATTTGTACAATGTTCGGGTGTGTCAACTTGGCGACAGAACGTGCCTCTTGCACAAAGCGTTTCACAAACACCTGATCTCGTGCATGATGTGGTGGTAGGACTTTAATCGCCACGTAACGGTCCAGCGTCGGTTGATAGGCTTTGAAGACCGTGGCCATTCCCCCTGCTCCAATACGCTCAACAACACGGAACTGGCCCAGAGACCGGCCAACAAGCGAACTCATATCATCGTTTGCCTGTCGTGAATGTATATTCTCCGGTTGCATCACCATGAAGTCCCCATACCCTTTTCCTTTGTTGACCTTTGCTCACTATGATTATAGCACGGCTCGTAAAGACTCTGATTGCATGCAATGCCCTTTAGTAGTTCCTTCAGCATTCTTTCCTATAAGACGTATAGGAGTTCGTCAACGTCAAATTTTCTCAGTTGTATATAGCTGTCTCTCTTTTTGAATGGTATTTAGACAAGTGGCTCCACCAAGAATGGTGCAGAATACGTTTCGTGGGTTGTATGTCTGTTAAGATGCATGGAGAGGCAAGGGTGATAATAAGCTTCATGTCTTCGCACAAAGTAATCCAAAACTTGAAAATGTGACGTATTGTCTTTTATAGAATATGCAAAACTTTTGCATGGTTCTTCATTTGTTTTTTTAAAGGATACATTGATGTCAAATATTCAAAGAACAGTCGCACTTGTTTTTGGTATTGTTTTTCTGCTGGTTGGTCTGCTTGGGTTTGTGCCAGCACTAACTCCTGGTGGAGCCTTACTTGGATTGTTTATGGTGAATGGAGTACATAGCATTGTCCACTTGCTCTTCGGCGTTCTTGGCATTGCTGCTGCCTTCACAGGCTTCTCTCGTCTGTATAATCAAGCGAGCGGAGCAATCTACCTTGTGCTAACAGTTGTTGGTTTCATTGCGTTGCTTGCTGTTCCAGCACTTGCGCCGAATGGAATGTTGCTTGGGTTGGTTATGATCAACATGGCCGATAACTTTTTGCATCTTGTGCTTGGTCTTGTACTTGCCTATGTAGGCTTTGCCTTTCATCCTTCGCGCGTTGTTCCGTCGAAAGCGTAGCGGATCGTCCGCGTTAAAAGTCAACTAGTCAAATCGTAAGAAATACGCTCATTCGTTTGTAGACTTACAAACGAATGAGCGTATTTCTTGGCTTCTCGTGTTCAGCGAGATGTATACACT
>CAXTCR010000133.1:0-10522 GCA_964242555.1 uncultured Ktedonobacteraceae bacterium | reverse complement strand
CGAGCACTAACAACGTGAACAGGGCCATCCACGTATCAAACGGCGTTTTGCTAGCATCTGCTACCGCTACTGGAGCGAGATTGAGGCCGATAATAGCGACAATAACACCAGTCACCGCTGGGGGCATCAGCCGCTCAATCCAACGGTAGCCAACAAATATAACAATGACCGCGATAATTGCATAGACGGCTCCGCAGGCAATAATGCCGCCTAACGCAACATCAATGCGCGGGTTCAATCCCTTGCCACTATATGCAGTTGCAGCAATGACGACGGCAATAAAGGAAAAGCTCGAGCCGAGGTAGCTTGGCACATTGCCGCCGGTCACGAGGAAGAAAATAAGCGTCCCGACACCCGAGAAGAAGATGGCGGTGTTAGGATTGAAGCCCATCAAAATAGGGCCTAAAACGGTAGAGCCAAACATGGCAAGCACATGTTGTAGACCTACTAGAATCGACTGCCCCCATGGAAGCCGTTCGTTAGGTGCAATGACGCCTCCAGTTTTCTCTGTCCAGCCAGGAAAGTAGCCCCGTTTAGTTTCGATTGCCATTAAAAGACCTCCTTGTGCAATTAAAGACTACAACCGACGTTCAAGCATCTTGCCGTAGCTGCTGGTGGGTTATAGAGCGTTATGAATGAGACTCTGAGTTTTGTGCTCTGTTGGGTGTTATGAACAAGACCCCTACGAGTTCTGTGCCTCCTTTACTAATTCGAACAGACGGCTTGGATGCAGCGGCATCTCACGAACGCGTATTCCAAAGGGTGCAAGCGCGTCGTCAATTGCTGAGGCGAAGAGCGCGGGTACTGGAATCACTCCGGCCTCGCCTGCGCCCTTCATGCCAAGGGGACTGAGTGGCGATGGTGTCTCAACATGGTCAACGGCGATGGCTGGAACTTCTGCTGCGGTTGGAATGAGGTAGTCCATAAAGGTGGCTGTGAGCGGCTGTCCCTCCTCATCGTAGACCAGACGCTCAAAGAATGCTCCCCCGATACCCTGCGCAACACCACCGTGTATCTGTCCTTCCACGATCATTGGATTAATCAGTCGTCCACAATCGTGTACCGCCGCGTACGTCACGAATTCGACCATACCGGTCTTAGGATCGACTTCCACAATCGCTCCATGTACCCCACTGGCAAAACTGCCGTGTGGTGGACTATAGAAGCCATCCGCTTCCAGACCGGGACCACCCCGTTCTGCCGGTAGTGCTGGACCCGGACGTGCCGCCGCGAGATTCATTGACGCGAGTTTGCGCGCACTTTCTCCATACGTGTAGCGCAACGGATTGGCCTTCATCGCCATCTGCCCCAGTGTCAATGCACGCTGCGGAACTTCTTTAACAAATACCTTGCCGCCTGCAAGCTCAATATCCTCTGGCCGCGCCTCAAATAATTCTGCTGCCAGCGCCTTGACCTTTTCACGTACCTTGACCGCCGCAAGGTGCATCGCTGAACCTGCTACCGTTCCCGCGCGACTGGCAAATGAGCCAACACCCCAGTAGAAAGACTGCGAATCGCCCGTCGTCACCAGCACATCCTTTGGCTCGATACCAAGCTGATCGGCCACTATCTGCGCGAACACCGTTTGATGCCCCTGTCCCTGCGTCGTGACGCCCGTCGAGGCGAAGACGCGACCGTCCGTCTCTACGCGTATATGTGCCCCCTCGTATGGTCCAATCGATGTTCCCTCCACATAGTAGCCAACGCCAAGACCAAGATAACGGCCTTGCTTGCGCGCCTCCAGTTGTTTTGCCGCGAAGTTCTCATAGTCCAGCAGCACCTTGAGCTTATCCAACGATGCTTGATAATCTCCACTATCGTACTTGGTCGGTCCACCGTCTTGATAGACAAGGCCGACATCCCATGGAAACTCGTCCGGCTGGATAAAATTGCGTGAGCGTACCTCCAGCCGATCCATGTTTAACTCGCGCGCGATGCGGTCCATAATGCGTTCCATCACAAACACCGCGTGTGGGCGACCTGCGCCACGATAGGGACTTACAGGCACCTTGTTCGTATACAGCACAGTACTCTCGCTGTAATAATGTCGCAGACGATATGGTCCCGGCAGAGAACAGGCCGTGATAATAGGCACGATAATCCCATATGGCGTATATGCTCCGGTGTCATGGGTAAATACATCGTGCACAGCAAGCAGCACGCCCTCATCATTAAAGGCATACTCGACTTCGTGAATCTGCCCACGCTCCTGGTTGGAGGAAATAAAGTTTTCGCGCCTATCCTCGATCCATTTGACTGGTCTACCCAGTTGTATCGCGGCAAAAGGAGTTAAAATCTCTTCAGGATAAAACATCATTATCTTTGCGCCAAAGCCGCCCCCAACATCGGGTGCGATGACGCGTACCTTGTGCTCTGGTAGGTGAAAGATTGCTGCCAGACCATTGCGAATAGGAATTGGCCCCTGCGTTGATATCCAGCAGGTCAACATGTCTTCATAGGTATCCCAGCGTGCCACGATGCCGCGACACTCCATTGGCATCGCCGCACCACGCTCCACATCGAACACCTCGTGTACTACATGTGGTGCGTTGCCAATGACCTTGTCCGGTTCCCCTACCGACTGCACCAGATGGGCCGCGATGTTTCCTGGCACGTCCTCGTGCACAAGTGGCGCGTCTGGTGCCGCGGCTCCTTCCAGGCTAGTAATAACGGGGAGTGGCTCGTACTCTACCTCGATGAGTTCCAGTGCATCCTCTGCGACATAACGGCTCTCCGCCACCACAAAGGCTACCGCTTCTCCAACATAACGCACCTCCTTAAGCGCAAGTGGTAGTTGCGTTCGAGGGTGTGTTAGCGCTTCATGCGGTATCAGCAGTGGCGAAGGTTCCAGGACATCTCCTAAGTCGGTTGCGGTAAGTACAAGGTGTACCCCCGGTAGTTCTACTGCCGCGCGTGTATCAATATGTACAATCCGTGCATGTGCGTATGGACTACGTAGCACGGCCCCATGCAGCATGTCTGGTAAGTCGATATCGTCGACATAGACACCACGGCCACGCAGTAGGCGAGGGTCCTCGTTGCGCTGTACTGGTGCGCCAAACCATCGCGTTGACATATTTAGCGCACCTCCTGTTGCTCTCGAAGACGTTCAGCCGCAAGCTTGACCGCCTCGACGATATTCTGATACCCAGTACAACGACAAAGATTGCCGGAAAGTCCATGTCGAATCTCTTCTTCTGTTGGCTCGGGATGTTCACGCAACATCGCATGCACCGAGAGTATGATACCAGGAGTGCAGAAGCCGCATTGTAGCCCGTGCTTCTCGCGAAATGCCTGTTGAATGGGATGCAGTGGCTCCTTTTCATCGGCCAAGCCCTCAATGGTTGTGAGTGCCATGCCATCGGCCTGTACTGCAAATATTAAGCAGGAACGCACCGCCTCGCCATCCAGTAATACCGTGCAGCAGCCACAGACGCCGTGTTCACATCCAACGTGTGTCCCCGTGAGATGCAGCTCATGACGGAGAAAATCTGAGAGTAGCAAACGGACAGGTATACTACGTTCATACCTGGAACCGTTGACCATCACTACAATCGTCTGTACCTCTCCGAATGCTGCTAAGGACGCTTGCTCTTTCATAGATACACCTCATTCTACAGGTATTGCTGGCAACGCTGCCATGCGGTTCTGAGGACACGTTTTGTTAACTCGGCTGTAAGCGACCTGCGATACTCAGGAGTTGCATGTACATCATCCAACTCATCGGTCACAAGACTCGTCGCGACTTCTGCCGCTGCTTCCAGCGCTGCGTCATCAAGGCGAGTGCCGGTGAGAAGCGCCTCGACCTCACGAGCACGTTGCGGCATGCTGGCAATGCCAACATAACTAATTTGAGCAGATTGACAGCGGCCATCGTGTGTTGATGTGAGGACAGCGGCCATACCTGCCAGCGCATAGTCGCCGGAACGTCGCGCAAATTCCTTAAAGGCCCAGCCTGCTCGAAGTGGAAGCCATGGAAAACGCACCTCGGTGAGTATCTCATCGGGTTCCAGAGTGGTCGAGAGATAGCCGGTGAAAAGCTCCTCCGCCTTGAGCGTGCGCTGACCCGTCGCGCTTTGTACTACAACCTCGCCATCAAGACATGCGAGCAATGCTGGTAGCTCTGCTGCGGGATCAGCATGTGCGATACTGCCAGCTATCGTGCCACGATTGCGTATCTGCATATGACCAATATGCTCCACGACATGCGGCAGAAGGGGATAACGCTGCAGTAGCATCGCCGACTGCTCGACCTGCCTATGGCGTGTACGGGCGCCAATCGCTAAGTACTGGTCTCTCGCCTCGATGTAGTCTAATTGGGATAGACGATTGATATCCAGAAGATATGCTGGAGCCGCCAGACGCATATTCAACAGCGGAATAAGGCTTTGTCCTCCAGCCAACACCTTCGCGTCTGAACCACATTGCCCTAGCAGCATAAGGGCCTCGTCTAGCGACTCAGGCGCACAATACCCAAAACGTGGAGGCTTCATCTTACCTACCTCTTCCAGAAATAAACAACTACAACCTGAAACGTTGTAGGGACCGGTTTCAGTTCTTCAGCATCGCATATAAGAATGTCATCCGTTACACAGCGCGTATCGCCAATAGGTTCGTGATTGGCGTGACCCACTCCAACAGATATTCATCGGTCATCATCCTGCTAACACATTGTAATCCAAGTGGTAAACCATTAGCGGCGTGTCCTACTGGCAGCGTAATGGCTGGCATGCCGACATACGTCCACGGCAAATTCATAATTGGGCTACCTGTAGAGTCCAGACCTTCAGGGGCTGGTCCGGTGGTTGCAGGACTGACCCATATATCAATTCCTGCCTGTGTCATGCGCTCTTCTAATTCATGGCGTAATACTAACCGTCCTTGCCGTGCCTCCTCTAACTCTTCGGCGCCTACCTCTTGTCCTTCACGCAGGGCTACAGCAGTACGTGGTCTATAGAGTGACTCGTATTGCCTGAACCACGAGCGATGTACCTGCGCCATCTCAGCGAAGACCATCCGCGTATGTCGCCGGTTAACCTCTTCGATATCATCGAAAGCTGGAACGCGACGCACACTATACCCGGCCTTTTGCAGTGTAGATAGTTGTTCCTCAAAGACGCGTCGTGCTTCTTCGGGAGCCTGCGAGAGGTAGGGACCGTCAGGTACACCAAGCACCGGTAAGGCATTGCTCTTCACACTCTGCCAGTTGCTGCACAACACAGAAGAGGCTAGCTTGATGCCTGCAACATCCTGTGTGAAATAGCCAATGTGCTCAACAGAGTCAGCGCACTTTATCAGACCAGAAGTGGGAACCCGTCCATAGGTCGGTTTGAAGCCGAGGATACCACAATAGGCGGCGGGACGAATCGTCGAACCGATCACCTGCGTGCCCACTGCTAGTGGACAAAAGCCAGCAGCAATAGCCGCAACCGAGCCACTACTTGAGCCGCCGGGGCTATAATCGAGATTGTTGGGGTTGCGGGTTGGTCCTGGCTCAAAGTAGGCAAATTCCGTCGTGACCGTCTTGCCTAGAATGAGCACCCCTGCATTTTTTAGCATTGTGACGCAACTCGCCTCAGGACCAGCAAATAATTCAGGTGGCAGTTGTGAGCCGGCTTGTGTAGGAAAGCCATCAACGCGAAAGGTATCTTTGACGCCAACAAGTACCCCATAGAGTGGCGGACGAGTAGCGGTATCAGGAAAACGCTCCTGCAATGCCGTTGCTTCAGCAAGCAAACGTGCTCTCCGGTCCTTTTCAGGCAACAGGGCATGTAGACGAAAATCCTCTGCGTCGATGCGGTTACATTGCTCATGAATGTAGGCAAGCAGATCGAGTTCACCACTGCGCAGTTCAGCTGCAGTAGCCTCAAGCGGTGCTGGAAGAAGCATAGGAGACCTCCTCTATGCCACTACAATGCACTATAAATAATAGGACTGCATTGTACCACATGCGAACAATGTGTTTGTTACTTGCGAACGAACGTAAAAAAGCATATGATTTCTCACATACCTCAGCATAAATGAGCACCAAAGAAGTTCGCGAGAAGGAATGGAAGACACTATGAAACCGATTGACCTGAGCAATATGCGCGTGATAGACCTATCACAGAATTGGGACATGCATACTCCCGGCTTTGCAACGTATGAGGGACCCACAATTAAGTGGATTAAGCGTGTGGCCTTTGATAAAGTTGGTGGACAACATATCGCATCAACGCTCCACGTTGGAACACATCTCGACGCTCCCTTACATTTTATTACCAATGGACAAGATATTAGCAGCATTCCACTCGATAAGCTAGTCGGTCCCGGCGTGGTCGTAGACCTTGAGGCGCTGGGCATTGGCGACTACGATATTTACACCTCAGCACATTTTGAAGAGTGGGAACGCAAAACAGGCATACGTATTCAGCCAAACGATATCGTGGTGGTACATACCGGTTATCACAAGTATTATCCCAGCAATTGGTATGGCGAATCGCAACCGGACGAAACGCGCTATTTCATCAAGCATCCTGGTCCAACCCGTGAGTTCGTCAACTGGGTATTAGAGCGCAAAATTTCCTGGTTCGCCATTGACGCCGGTTCAATGGATCACCCGATGAATACCGTTATTCGTAAAGTGCGTCCCGACCTTGCCGCTAAGTGCGCGCAGAAGCTAGGTAAGCCCCTCGAAGAAATCTGGCCCGAGGACGACCTGCAGCTCATGCACTACGACATGTTCCCCCACGGCGTCTTCCACGTCGAAAACGCAGGTGGCATGATCGACGAGGTCCTGGACCAGCGCGTATGGATTGGCTGCTTCCCCTGGAAATTCGCTGGTGGCGAGGCAGCGTTCTGTCGTCTGGTCGCATTTGTGGGGAATGAATAATTCCTCTACCGATTTAGCTCGGGGTCAAAAGAATGCATAATCGAAGTTCATAAGATAAAGGAAAAGGCAATGTGTAGAAGTATCAAACCCCTCTTCAACTTCGAGCCACCGGCCACGGAGGAAGAGATTCGTGCCGCAGCACTACAGTTTGTAAGAAAGATTAGTGGCTTCAACGTTCCATCTAAGGTAAACGAGGCCGCATTCTATCAGGCCGTTGACGAGATTACCAATATTTCAGAGCATCTTCTAAATTCGCTTGAAACCTTCTCGGCTCCCAAAGATCGGGAAGAGGAGGCTGCAAAAGCGTATGCGCGTACCGCTAGAAGATTTGAGAATCAATAAGGAGAAGCCCATGAATCCATCAGAACGCATTGATGCATATATCGCGGAACTGGCCGATTGGCGTGGGGTGCTAATTGCCAAGCTACGCATACTCATTAAAGAGGTTGATCCCGAGATCACCGAAGAATGGAAATGGGAGACGCCAGTATTCGCGCAACAGGGGTTGGTTTGTGCTACTGGCGTCTTCAAGAAAGCTGTGAAGATGAACTTTTTCCAGGGCGCACTGCTGCAAGATCTACACAAACTCTTTAATGCAGGTCTTGATGCGAAAAAGTCGCGTGCCATCGATTTTCACGAGGGTGGTGTAATCAATGAAACTGCATTGAAAGACCTGATTCGCCAAGCTGTAGAGTATAATAAGTCGCTTAGTACATCAGCTAACGCGGCGCGCAAAAAACAATAATTATCTTCGTCTTCTCTACTCTCTACATACGTGGCAACGTGAAGTTGTGCTCTTGCAGGCGCCGGACTAGTGCGGGACGACTTCCATGACGCTTATACCACGTTTGGAAACGTGCTCCAAATGCATCCATCTCCTTAAAGTAAACGGCTGCGTCGCGCAACTTGACTAACAATTTTGTCGCTTCGTCGTAGCCTGATGCGTTGCCACGGTTGGCCGCGTGATCCGCTTGTCGCCAGTACTCCGCTTCCTAAAGGCGAACGTCCCGCAGGTGACGTTCTCGCGCCAGCCGCTCCTGCTCTTTCTGCTCACGATCCAATCTAACCCGAACTTGACTGCTCTCCTCATCGAGTGTGTCATAAGGGACACGTTCGCCTGTTGCTGGTACCTCTTGCCGTTTGCCTATCTCCAACTCCCGCAGTTCTTTTACCAGCAAACGACTCAAACCCAGCTCATTGTGTGCCAAACGTACTAGATGGCCTGATATACGCGAACGTGTTACCAAGTGCAAGGGAGTGAGTTTACTATTTCTCTGTAGTACATCTCAGTCGGCTTCTCAGACACCTTCAACACGCTCAACTCGCCGCAGAAAACTGGCAGCAGAAAATGCTTTCTGCTACGAGTTGGGTCAATGAAGTTGCTGGGTACATGCTCAGGTACGACGAGTAAATACCAAAATGACAAGCACGAACTCATAGCAGAAAAGCGTAGAGGACCAGATAACAAGAATGAGATCAACTCCTTTGCACTTGGTGACAGCTTCGCGCATATCAGGCCAACTACTCATGAATCGGAATGGCATACGAGTCCTGGCGGCAGAGTTGCGCGTTCACAGCCAGAGATTTGATCCAATTGCTGTTGAGTAAGATTGGTTCGGCTCAAATTAGCAGGACCGAGGTCTGCACCTCTGAAATTGGCCCCACGAAGGTTTGCTTGACCGAAGTTCGCCCCAGGAAAAACGGCTTCACTGAAGTTGGCTCCGCTGAGATCAGCACCATCGAGTGTCGTCCCACCGAGGTCAGCTTTGCTAAAGTTGGCATGACTGAGAATGGCATTGCCCAGATAAGCACTGCTGAGTACTGTTCTGCTGAAGTCAGCTTCACTCAGGTTAGCATTACTCAAGATGGCGTCCGAGAGGTTTGCTCCCTTAAGGGTTGCTCCACTGAGGTTAGCATCGCTAAGAACGGCATCGTTGAGGTTTGCTCCACTGAGATTGGCATTGCTAAGAACGGCATAATTGAAGGTAGTGTTCCAGAGGTAGGCTTTGGAGAGGGTCGCATAACTGAGATCAGCACTACTGAGGTCAGTGTCATCGGAGAGGTCTGCCTCGGAGAGGTTGGCTTGGCGGAGGTCTGCCCCGATGAGTTCAGCATGCCAGAAGTAGGCTTTGCTGAGATTGGCCCCACGAAGATCGGCAAGGGTGAGGATGGCTCCGCCGAGATTGGCATCGGTGAAATCGGCATGGCGCAGATCGGCTTCATAGAGGTCAGCATCTTCAAGGCTAGCCCCAGCAAGGTTGGCCTCACGGAGATCGGCCCCAGCAAGGTCAGCTTCCTTAAGATCAGGACGAGTATCAGGATGCGCATCCCGCCACTGATTCCAGTGCTGAACTCCTTGTCTAAGTAGAGCAAGTTGACTTTGGTCTGCCATCGTGTTTTCCTTTCTTTCCTCAACAATGGTCATATCCTCCTCACATTTCAACTGCTCGGGAAGATGTGACCTATGGAATTCCTACCTCAATTCCACCACATACCCCTCATTTGCACGCAAACTGAACTCGTCCAGTTCGATCGGTTCTTCTTGATCCAGGTGCGTTGAAAGCAAGATTGTTCCATTTTTCATGCCCGGCAGCTTCAATGTTTGCGCTTGACCCGATATATTCAGGGCAATGAGATAACGCTGCTCACCCTGCTGTCTTAGATACACAAAGCACTGCTCATTCTCCTGATCGACAGAAGCATAAGCGCCAATTGTGAGTGCAGGCGAGGCGTTGCGAAGCTGGAGGAGTTTGTGTGTCAGCATCAACATGGAGTGTGCATCTTGTTGTTCGCTCTCGACGTTGTATGTCTTATAGTCAGTAGCAATGGGAAGCCATGGCGTTGCGTTAGGTGTTGTAAATCCTGCGTTCGCGCCGCCATTCCACTGCATTGGTGTGCGTTCATAGTCCCGGCTATGGTCAGGTGAGAAACGAGCCACGGGATCGCGCAATTGCTCTCGGGACATCGGCACATCTTGCATTGCGATCTCGTCCCCATAGTAACAGGTTGGCGTGCCGCGTAAGGTCAATAGCAGCATCTGCGCGACACGTGCCTGCTCTCGCCCTACACGTGTCGCGATACGCGTCTTATCATGATTGCCCAGCACCCAGTTTGGCCATGCGCCCTTAGGTAGAGCCGCTTCGTATGCATCGACAATACCACGAATATCACGCGCGTCCCATGTGGTCATTGTCACAAATTGAAAGTTAAACGGAAGCTGCGCCTCGTCGAGCGTCTCTCCATAATATTGAACAAGCCGGGGAAGCGGGAGGTAAATTTCACCAATCAGCACACGGTCGCCATAGCTTTGCAAGAGAGCACGCATATGCCGCACCAGATCGTGAATACCCGGTTGGTCCTGCGTATAGAGACCTATCTGATAGCCACTTGGATCATCGGTAGGCTTCCAATCGGGATTAAGCGGGTTGTCGCGAAACTGTGGGTCCTTGAGCAGCAACCAGATCACATCAACGCGAAAGCCATCGATGCCGCGCTCTAACCAGAAATGCAGTACATCATCCATCGCCGCCCGTACCTCTGGGTTGCGCCAATTCAGGTCCGCCTGTTTGACATCGAACAAGTGCAGGTAATACTGTCCCGTTTGCTGGTCAAGTTCCCATGCTGGACCCCCAAACAGGCTCGTCCAATTAT
>CAXTCR010000132.1:0-10628 GCA_964242555.1 uncultured Ktedonobacteraceae bacterium | reverse complement strand
TCAGTGTCGGTGGGGTTTGCCATTGCGAGAGTGAGACGGTTGTGATCACGTCCTACAGGAATGCAGGAAAACTGGGTCGCGATCTTGTAGGATAAAAGGCTCTTCATGCGTTTTGATAACGAGGATGGAAGTTGTAGATATGGAACAGACGTTGTGTCCCGATTTGACATATGAGCGCATTGCTCGGTTGGAGCATGTGCTGATGCAATCCGTTGAGCACATTGTCCGTCCTGTTGTTGCGACTCTAATGTGTCGAGAAATGGTAAGGTGCTGCCTCCAGGTGGCATTGTATCCCAGAGATGTGGAGTGACGGCTGGACGAAGCGTGAGATGCCGGGTGACGCGGTCGGCACTTCCAAGCACAGCTTCGAGCGATTGCCCCTGTTCGGGGTAACTCACAATGCTCATGACGATATCTGTTTCAAGGCTCAGAGGAGGAACGATAGTCTCGGCTTGCAGTAGATTGACGCTATTGTACACACGCTCAAGAATCGTGTACGCACCTTGCCCGTTGACGTTGGGGAAGATAATCGCGGCCCCTTTCCCTGTATCGAGATACATATCATCACTCGTTCGCACGGCCCGGCGTACATTGGTCAAGATTTGTTCTACAACGCCGTCCGAGGGATGAAAGCGTTTGCGCCTGTGCAAGACGCCTGTTGATGCTGAAAACTGAATATGTTCTAGTTGCGAGACATGGAGTAACAGGATACTCAGAGTGGAGACGGAGGACAGCAAGGATTGCATCCGCGTTCGCAAAAGGGAAAGCAACGTTGGTGGTGCAAGTAGTGGTTGCTCGTTTTCATCCGCCTCCATTGACTCTTCCATCCCTGATGGGTGCTGAGGCGAAAGGGGTAAGCAGGAGCAAATCTCGAGGTCAGAAAGGACTTCTCTCACTGCAGGCGTTTTAGCCGTTGTATCATTTTTTCGTATACTCATACCTACTTACCCTTTTCATCTAGAGCTTATGCGAGGACCGTTACATACATCCGCTTGTATTTATCAGTATACAGAGTGCCTTAAAACAGAAGGGATGGGTAGCACGTTATAGTATGGTTAAGAAGTATACGTATTGGTTAAGAGGCGGTCAAATCCTGCTATGTCAGAGACCGCCTTTAAGGGACTATTGTTCGATGGCAACATTGGTGGTGAAGGTGTAGCCAACACCTGGGACCGTCATAATATATTGCGGGGCATTGGGGTCCGGCTCAACCTTTTGGCGCAAGTGGCGAATATGTGTTTTCACCAATCCAGAGTCGCCAGCCTCATCATAGCCCCAGACACGTTCGATAATCATATCAGTGGTCAAGACCTGCCCTGTATGGGTGATGAGCAGGTGAAGCAAGCGGCTCTCCGTCGGGGTTAAACGAACTTTGGTGCCATCTCTTGTGACCTCGTGGCGCATCGCATCGAGGGTTACTGGACCTACCGTAACAGAGGAAGAGTTAGAACTGCCTCTTGTGCTTCCCGAGCGGCGCATAACGGCCTTTATGCGTGCTAGAAGCTGGCGAGGACTGAAGGGCTTGCGCAGGTAGTCGTCGGCACCCATTTCCAGGCCGCGTATCTCATCGTCCTCGCGATCGTGCGCTGTCAGGATCAAGACCATTGAGTTTGTTTCGGTACGCATCTGGCGGCATACCTCGAAGCCATCGAGCTTTGGCATCTGCACATCGAGAATTACAAGGTCTGGAAGCGTCTCGCGCCAGCGCTTGACTGCCTGTTCCCCATCGAAGGCACGCACGACATCGTAGCCGTGCCCCTTTAGCCAGTAACTTAGCATATCTACCATGTCACGGTCGTCGTCCGCCACCATGATTTTCACGAGATTCCTCCTGTGGGTTGTTTGCTACTACTCACTGCGGTCAATATGCCGATATAGTGTTCCGGGCGTCCGGCAGTCAAATGTAGCATGCCCCTTATTTTCTTTTTAGTACTCCACACATCAGTAGTAACGCGACGAGCATAGGTGGGTAACATCATGATACAATTTGGGCTATAAGTAAGCATGCTAATAGTCCTTGTTACACCCCATATCGGCATGTACACAATTTTAGGTAGGGGAGATTACGAACTTTTATGGATAGGAAAGAACTATTGGAACTGGCACGAGAGGCGGCGTTAAAAGCGCACTGTCCCTACTCGCATTTTCGAGTTGGCGCAGCCCTTGTAGCGAATGGCAAGGTATATACTGGCGTCAATATCGAGATATCAAGCTATGGGCTGACGCTTTGCGCCGAGCGCTCGGCGCTTGCGGCGGCTCTATCGCAGGGGGACACAAACATCACCCATATCGCGGTCTCCTGTCTCGATGTAGCTCCTGATGCGCCAGCGGCTTTGCGTACTCCCTGTGGTGCATGCCGGCAGTGGATGGCTGATCTTGCGCCACATGCTACGTTATTCATTGACGGCATCGATCAAGATTTTGTAGTGACTGATTTACTACCATATGCATTTGGTTTGTCTGGTGCATGAAAAGACGTGCCACACCACTTGACAGAACGGCTGAGACTTGGGTACGCTATAAGTCCCTGACTTCGTAGTATGTCGTCGATAGCGCGAATTGTGTGTGTTAAGCTTCTGTTCCAATTGATCATTAAGAAGAGGTACTCTGCATGAAGACGCGTTTTACGCTCGGAGTCGAAGAAGAATTTCAGATGGTGGACAAGCAGACTGGTCAACTTGCCTCGCATATTCATACGATCCTGGAGAAAGGAACGCCGCTCCTTGGTGAAAGTATCAAGGCAGAGATGCTCCAGTCGACGGTCGAGTTGGTAACAGATGTTTGTCCGACGATGCATGATGCACGCCGGGAGGTACAACGTCTCCGCTCTACCCTTGCCCACCTCGTCGATGAAGAGGGACTTGCGCTGATTAGTGCTGGTACGCATCCCAACGCGCACTGGCAAGATCAGGTGAGAACACGTAACGAGCGTTATGAAGTGCTTGAGGAGGAATACCAGGATGTAGGACGCTCAATTCTGATCTTTGGCCTGCATGTCCACGTTGGAATAGAGGATCGAGCGATCACCATTCCTCTTATGAATCAAGTGCGCACATGGCTCCCCCACCTACTCGCTCTCTCTTCCAACTCTCCCTTCTGGGCTGACCGCTTTTCTGGCACAAAATCGTATCGCTCGGTCGTGTGGAAGCGTTTTCCACGTTCCGGTGTGCCTGACATCTTTTCATCTACCAATGACTTTGACCAGTACGTCGAACACCTCATACGGACGGGCTGTATCGACAATGGTAAACGTATCTGGTGGGATGTGCGACCCCATGCTTTCTTCAATACGATTGAATTTCGGATCTGTGACATGCCAGCGACGGTTGCCGATACACTAGGAATTGTGGCCCTTTGTCAGGCACTCATAGCAAAGCTGCACTGGCTCTATAGACACAACATGACCACGCACATCCTGCCTCGTCACTTTATTGAGGAGAACAAGTGGCGTGCGATGCGCTATGGACTTGACGCCGAATTCGTCGATTTCGCGCTGAACCGCCGTCTTAGCGCACGCGCATCTATCGAAGAACTACTCGATTTTGTTGAGGATGTCGTCGATGACCTCGGTAGCCGGCGAGAAATCAATTATCTACGCTCCTTGCTCGAAGACCCGCGAGGTACAGGCGCTGATCGTCAGATCGAGGTGTACAAAGAGACAAACGATACGCACGCAGTAACGCGCTTCCTTATGCAGCAGACGCTGCAAGGAATGACGTTTCCCCTAGCACGCTAGTAGCAACAACAGTGATGCATACACTTGCACCTCGGGTTATGCATCGCTGTTATGGATTCATTATCTTCCACTGCGTCTGTGCCTGCTCTAAGCCGATCAGTTGTTGTTCGAGTTGAAGAATTTGCTGTTGTAGTTGCTGCTTCTGCTGTTGTGGTCCCAGTAAGCGCATATCCTCGAACCACTTATATCCACGCTTGAGAAACCCCTCTGGCACGAAGGCCGAGGTCTGGTTGTATTGGGCGCGAGTCGCGGACATCTGGGTATTGATCTGCTTAAGATAGAGCTTCATTTGTTTGATTTGTAATTTCAGTGCCTTGATCTGATTCTGGTAGGGGTCCCGGGGTTTCGATGAGCGTGTGCTCCTGGTTCTGCGAGGTGGCGCCTCTTGCTGAGCATAGGTTGGATAGGGATCAATTGGTGGACGTGGCATGGCGGCACCTGGAGCTTGCAGTGCATTGCCGCAATTCTGACAAAAGTGGGCACCATCTTGGTTATATGCGCCGCATTGTGCGCAATACATAAGGAATCCTCCTCTAGGAAAATATTCTCTTTTATTGTACGTACGAACTACGAGAAATGATGTGGTGCCCTGCCACATCATTTCTCATAGTTCGCGTTTTCCGCTTACATCGTAGCCTTGATCGGTCATCTGGGACCACAGGTAGTTGTCGTTCAGCAGTTTGAGCAAAGCCCATGGATATTTCGTATCGTAGAGCAGTTTTTGTTCATGCTCAAACATCGTGATAAAGTCATCGCCAAGAACGTCCCTGCCAAGGAGTTGTACCACTGGCCTAATACGTGCAGGAGTAAGGTTCTTGATGTATGGCTTTTTAGCGATTGCGGTAAGCATGTTCATCTTCACACGATGCCGTTTGCAATCATGGACGAAATCGTCATAGCCCTCGATGGGCACCTTCCCTTGCTTAAGAGAAGTATGAATCGTGTCAAGCGCAAGGTCTACCGACTTTTCAAGTTCTTCCAGAAAACGGAAGAGCAAGTGAAAGTTTTCCTTTCTAAGAATAAAGAAATCATCGCCACGGCTAATACAATCAACCGTATCATCGAACTGCAACGTTGGTTCCTCGACCAGATCGTATTCGTTTGTGTCGCGAAAGACGGCTCCGATAAAGCGCGATTGCTTCAGAAGTTGGCGTCGTGTGTAAAAGCGATAGAAGAGGATTGGTTCCTGGGAATTGCTCAGCGGTTTCACGACGAGCACATAAAAGCGTATATTTTTGATAAACTGCTTATCGTTCTCCTGAAAGAAAAGAAAATCTTGATATGCCTGTAGTGGAGCTATCTGCTCCTTCATGAACTCGTAGTTATTCGTATCAGCGCGCAGGTATTCGACTTCGTACTCCTCGGGTTTGCTATCACCTGAATATGGATACAGCACATGACCGCCCCCGGCCCATGTTTTATTGAAGTCGGTCAGGAAATTCTGAAGCACCTCACGAAATTTGTCCCCAAGTTTTCTTGAGAGGTTCATGCGACGAAAATCCAGCATTTGGTCGCTCTGCTGTACCGTTGAGGCCAGACACACATGAACATCGCTTGTAGATTGACGCAGATCGAGGGACAGAATATCTTCGAACACGGAGACATAGGAAGCAATCATGCAGTTCTGTACTCCTTTACTAAACTTGTAAGAATGTGGTATCGCCAATGCGTGCGACGTGGATGACGCTGCGAAGGCCGACGCGTTTGCGTGTGAGCAAGTAGAACGACGACTCGTTTTTGGCTATTTTCACCTCATAGAGATGATAGCCGAGAACGTTGAGCATTGGATTGATATAGATCATATTGGAATTGACGTAGATAATCAATAGAACGGCAAGAAATACTATTACGGCCCATAATTGTGTGCCCGTCAAATCAAAGCTGACAAAGGGTACAAGATAGCTTGCCACATAACTCAATACATCACCATCGTGTGGATTAAGTTCTGTAATCATCTCATGTGATTGCGCACGACGTGGAGCGATAAGGCGAAAGTACAGCAGTAGGACGACCAGGCCAGATACACCTATAAAGAGCATAATACTGGCAAGGAGCAGGTGTTTTTCCCAGAGCAGGAAGCCAAAGATCAGCGTAAGCGGAAAGTAGGAGCTGACAAAGAGTAGACAGCGTACAAACAAACTGGGCATAAGAGCGCGTGTCCTTTCCGCGAGAAATACAGGATATGCTAATCGTATACTTATTCTTACAATACATCAATAAACTGGAAAGATGAGTGAGAAATACAACGCGGAAGGTGTTAGCGCCTCCCGCATTGTATCTGTCTTTCAATATCTAGTTCTTGTAAGATTGCTCTACTTTTGGCTGTTGGGTGAGGCGTTGTCCCAACTCTTCAAACTCGCGCTCCATCTCACTCAGAACGTGCTGCTCCGCATCCTGGCGTGCGATCATATGTTTGCGAGCGTACAGAATGATACGATTTACGTAGGAACGACCAATCTCGGCCCGTTGCCATTTGACTTCGGGCATGGGGCGTAGGTTCAGCTGTGAGTAAGGATAAAAATCTTCATTTTTTAAAGCAAGAGCCATGAGTTGTGCGTATTCGGAAACGGCCTGACATGCCGTAGGATCGGCGAAAAAGCCTGTTTGTGTGCTGGATATAATGAGCACGCCGGAGATACGACCGGCGTATATTACGGGGCAAGCGGCTGCACTGCGTTCATGTTCATCAATGTCTACCTGCAGGCGTTCTTCGTTGCCCAAATTATCCCATGTTTGTAGACGTTGCAGCATAGCTGCGGTACCTGCAAGTGTTGTGCTTCCTAAAAACGCCCTGCTCTCAAGGCTAAAGGGCCAGGGGTAGTTGCCGCGCATGGTTGCTTCACGCAGGGAATGGATGCCATCTTCATGAGCAGGCATAAGTTTAGCATAGGTAATCGAAAGGCCGCGGCGGTCTGAGTCGAGGTGCAGGAGGGCGTACTCGAAGATGGCCTGTGTCACCTGCCAGTAGCGAGCGTCGTCTTCCGCTGTTGTAGTGATCAGGTCCAAAACGCGGCGGTAAATGTCCTTGCGTACCTCGCGTATGCCGAGTGATGGAGGATCAAGCACACCGGGAAACGTTTGATTGATCGCATACGTGAGGTTGCCGCGATGCTCTGGGAGAACCTCTGGCAAGCGTTTCAGATGTACTGAACGAGGATCTGAGCTACCATTCATCCAGCGATACACCGTAATTTCGGCGACCTCTAAATCGCGCGCGACACGAGAGATTTCGGTGCGGTCATGGCGCAGGATATGACGGAGTAAGCTGCTAAAGGGTGAAAGCTTCTCCTCGGCAAGCGTATACGCCAGTTGCTCGTCATCAAAAACCGTCTCCGGCTGCCTTGCTTCGTTCATTGGAGTGTCCTGTACAGGATACTGTTTCTTTTTCGATCCAAGAGGCCGCCCCCGCCTTCGAGGTTGTCTGGGTGCGTCAGAGTCTATATCCATTGAACACATTCCTTCTTATCCACGTGAAACAACCTTTTCACGACAAAAACGTGCTTCACATAGTATAACACAGTGGTTACACATCTTTAAAGCATTTTTAGAGAAAATGATGTAACAGAAATTACACATTTGTGCGTTAGACATAGCATAAACATCCTAAAGGAAAAGTCTTTCAACAGAAAAAACTTTTCGCTTATGCTATTGTAACGATAGAAACTCCTCTATCGTCTCTTTTTAATGTATGTACCCTTCTATAACAAAACAAAAGTGTGTGGCAGACACTTTATGTTTTTGTTCGTTACAATGTATAACTAAAAGTACCACATTGTTGTATGTAAATGCAATTGTAGGATATTATCCTTGTATGCAGAAGGGCACAGAAGTGCTCCTTCGCAACTCTAAGGGACATGATAGGGATAATAATAAAGCGATGGCAGTAAACGACGTTGTGCATGTGAACGAGTGTGGACTCCCCCTCAATGCAATTGAATGGTTAGAAACTCACCACCGGAGCAAAGCGCGTGAGCGCGAACAAATGATTCGCGATCTTTCTATACAAAAAGGAAGTTTTGTAGTTGATGCGGGATGCGGTCCCGGGCTATGGACACCCCTACTAGCAAGGGCAGTTGGGACTCGTGGTCACGTAGTTGGCGTTGATATTTCGTCTGAAGCTCTCATTACAGCGCAGAGCCGCATTAAGAGCACGATATATCGCCGTCTGGTAGAGTATAAGCGAGCACTACTGGAAGAATTGCCTGTACCGATGGGGCGAGCCGATGTTATATTTAGCGCGAACGTGAGCCAATACCTTGACGACCCTGTATCCACGTTTGCCGCTATGAAGCCTTATTTAAAGCAGGGTGGGATGTTGGCAATCAAGGACATCGACTTTGGAACGATGCGCTTTCGCGGTATAGATGCGAGGCTGCAGGCACGTGTACTGCAAGCTCGTGAGCGTTGGGAGGCGCAACGGGTGGAGAAAGGCTATGCTTATGAAGATAGCTGGGTTGGTTCAAAACTCGCTGGCTATCTACGTAAAGCTGGTTATCAGGATGTACAGGAAACTACCTATGTCATACGCAGGTCGTATCCACTATCAAAAGATTTTCGCTACTACCTACAAGGAGTTGCCGAATGGTTTGTCAGCGAGGGTGCTCCGTATCTCTCAGATGACGATGTACGGGATTGGTTGCGCTGCTTCCGCGATGGTGCCGATAACGTGCTAGACCGCGAGGACTTCCAGAGCGAGGAAGTCGAGTACATGGTGTTTCAAGCACAACAAGTTTCTAGTTAGTTTCAATCATGAATGAGTCCTATCTTAGGACAAGTTGAGGAATGCTAGAACGCCTACTGCCAGCATTATTGTCCAAATAATGCTGGCAGTAGGCGTTCTAGCTTCTCAATGGGTATTATTCAATTGATCAGCAATCATGGCAATTGCGGCATCGCCAACGATATCGTGAAGCTGATTATGGATTTTTCCCATGTTTTCCATGCGTGTAGTAATAAAATCGTGCTTTGCTGTACCATATGCCAAACCTGTCATACCATTTTGTGCAGCTTCATATTCTGCGCTAATTTGTGACAGTAGCCGTGCAACTTCGCTACGTTGTTCATGTGCCCCAAGCATGGTTTTTCCTTCCTACTTCCAAATGCTATACATCGATGTCAGTCTATCTGTGCATGAAAACATATTTCACTGACTTGTCAATACATTGTATGCTGCTTGTTAAAACATTCCTTGCAACATCCGTAGATAGTATGCATGAAACAATATCTTCTTGTCCAGTGATTTTATAGGTATTTTTAAGTAAAATTCCTCTTTTCACAGTAAGTTCACAGTGTTATGTCAAAGTATAAATGAATATGTTATTATATTCAAAATTATGTCAAGTATAGTAATGCACCCTTATGAACGTGGCCCAGCTTTGATAGGGAAGTTATTGGTAAGGAATTCTATGTGGTACGTTTAGCATAGTCGTGTTGTTGAAGCAGTATTTTTTATCCTGCGAAGGAGAGGTGCGACGAATGGATACAGAGTCAGTGGCACTGCAACTCTATACGGTGCGTGACGAGAGCGCGAAGAATTTTACTGAGACGTTGCGAAGGGTGGCGGCATTGGGGTACAAAGGGGTAGAATTCGCGGGTTACGGAGGGCTTTCAGCGAGCGAGATCAAAGCTTTGCTCGCACAAACCGGAATGCGTGCGGTATCTACCCATGTGCGGTTAGAGGCAATTGAGCAGGACCTGGAGCAGGAGATTGCTTATTGTCAAGAAATAGGCTGTACTTTTCTTGTACTACCGTGGCTTGCGCCCGCGCAACGCACTATTGCAACATTTCGTCAACTTGTGTCCCGTCTTGATACATTTGGGCGTCAATGCCAGCAGGCGGGAATTACCTTCTGCTACCACAACCATGATTTTGAATTTGCACAGAACGAGGGAGGGACGCTGATGGATGTGCTGCTCTCAGAAACTGATGCCACACTGGTCAAACTAGAGTGTGATATCTACTGGGCTGCATATGCTGGAGTGGACCCTGCAACATTCTTACGCCACCAGAGTGGGCGTGTACCACTTGTGCATCTCAAGGACATGGCGGCAGACCGGGGCTTTACCGAAGTGGGTGACGGGATACTGAATATCGCGTCTCTCATCGAGGTAGCGCGTGCAGCTGGAACGCAGGAGTTCATTGTAGAAAACGATGCACCAAAGATGTCCTCAATAGAAAGTGCGAGACGCTCTTTAGAGAATATCAGACGATTTTAATTAGATCGCTCGTAGGAAGAACACTCCTCTTCTACGTTGCAACGTAGAAGAGGAGTGTTCTTCCTACGAGCGATCTAAAGGTCCCTATATTAACCGCGATTTTGTGGTGGTAGCTGTTCTGGGTATTGCCCATACGATTGTTGCGGCTGCTCGTAGGATTGTGGTCCATACTGCTGCTGTTGAGGATAGGGCTGTTGTGGTGGATATTGTGGTTGGCCATATGGCTGTTGAGGATAAGGCTGTTGCATGTAAGGTGCACCAGGTACACCTTGTTGTACTGCGGGTGTCTCTGGTCCAGCAAAGATATAGACGAGCATGGTGATGCCGGAAAAGAAGAACATGCAGACAAACCAGCCCCAACGTGAGAGTTGTGCTAATTTCACAAGTGCACCGATCCATGCTACAACCATTGTGATGGCGGCTGCAATTATGACAAAGAGTGAGATACCGAAGAGTACAGGATTGCCAATGCTATTTTGTGTGCTACCGATGACGCTGACGCTTAGCAAAATAACACCAAGAATGACAACACCTAAACCAATCAAGTACAAGTTACGACTAAGAGATTTACGCATAGCATCCTCCAAACTAATAGATAAGTCCTCTAAAAAGGTGAACAAGAGCTTGCTCACCTCCTAAGTGTAACGCTAAATGTGCAAAAATACTATCACTCAAG
>CAXTCR010000131.1:0-10650 GCA_964242555.1 uncultured Ktedonobacteraceae bacterium | reverse complement strand
GAGGTTCTGCTGCGTACCGCTCTGCTGTTAGAGCAGCAAAAGGAAGAACTGGCAACGCTGATGACGCGCGAAATGGGCAAGATACTGAAAGAGACGCGCGGAGATGTACAGATCGCCATCGACGTTGCCAAGTTTATCGCGGGCGAGGGGCGTCGTGCCGAGGGCGAAACGTTGCCCTCGGCGTTTCCCAATAAGTTCAATATGACCGTGCGCCACCCGCTCGGCATCGTTGGCATCATCACGCCGTGGAATTTCCCCATCGCCATTCCCGCGTGGAAGACGTTTCCTGCCCTGTTAGCTGGAAACGCGGTGATACTCAAGCCGGCCAGCGACACGCCGTTGTTATCAATCAAGCTTGCCGAGATATTGCAGCAGGCGGGTTTACCGGATGGGGTGCTGAACGTTGTTACAGGTCCAGGAGGCACATTGGGCGATGCGCTGGCAAGCCACAAACGCATCAATATGATTTCGCTTACCGGCTCGACGGAGGTTGGACGGCGTGTTGCCGAGATTTGCGGGCGCGACCTGCGCCGCTGCACATTAGAGTTGGGCGGCAAGAACGCAGTTATCGTGCTGGAGGATGCCGACCTCGATCTAGCCGTTGGGGGGATCGCACTGGCGGCCTTTGGAACGACGGGACAGCGCTGTACAGCAACGAGCCGTGTGATTGTGCAGAAATCGGTGCAGGCAGCGTTTACTGAGCGCCTAGTTGCTGCGGCGGAAAGACTGCGTGTCGGTGATGGTCTTGATGCCGCGACCGAGATGGGGCCGCTGGTGAATAAAGGACGTGTCAAAGCTGTGCACGAGTATACCGAGATTGGCAAGCATGAAGGTGCGAAGTTGGTGACAGGTGGCGATCCACTCACCAACGACGAATACAGCGATGGAGCATTCTACAAGCCAACGGTCTTCACAGATGTCGCGCCCACCATGCGTATCGCACGTGAAGAGGTCTTTGGTCCGTTTGTCTCTATCGTACCCGTCAATTCTTACGAAGAGGCGGTACAGGTAGCGAACGATACGGAGTATGGGCTTTCAACGGGCATCTTCACAGAGAGCAGTCGCCTGACCTTCCGCGCTATTCGCGAAATCGAGTCCGGCCTTGTCTACATCAATGCCGCGACCACTGGCTCGGAGATACACCTGCCCTTCGGCGGCATGAAGGCAAGCGGCAACGGCCATCGCGAACTTGGCTCCGGCGCAGTCGAAGAGTTCAGCGAAGTCAAAAGCGTCTTCGTCTCCTATCCACCGGTCAAATAAGAAACACCATCCACCTGCCGTGGTGCAGCAGGTGGATGGTGTTTCTTATTCCTAATTACACCACGCTTGTGCGGGTAAGCGCGAATTGCTCGAACATAGCCTCCCATACTTCCTGGTTTTCAAGACGCTCACGCGGACTGACCACACGTGCGTTGATCGAGGCAAAGATGGTACGCAACATACGTTGTAGTACAGCTGTTGCAGCATCGTA
The DNA here is from genome assembly GCA_964242555.1 of uncultured Ktedonobacteraceae bacterium. Taxonomy (GTDB): domain Bacteria; phylum Chloroflexota; class Ktedonobacteria; order Ktedonobacterales; family Ktedonobacteraceae; genus JBBQVS01. The sequence goes on along the minus strand of CAXTCR010000131.1, from coordinate 9,179 downwards.
GAAATCGGTTGCGACATGTATGTCTCCATTCATGGTGGAGTCACAGAGGTCGGCGAAGTCTTCGACATCAATATTGTTATGGTCGACATGAAACTTATAGGTGCCCACATTCAACAGATTTTCGTTCATGAGCAACGTCTTGAGCATATTAGGGTCTAGTTCGGTCTTGCTATTGCGATAGGAGTCGATCAAAGCGTCCATCGTCCAATTCACAAAGCGTACCAATGTGGGGAGTTGTTCCGTTGGCGTGCGCTTCCTCTCCCATTCTTGCTCCATACGGCTAAGCAGGTCGAGCAGTTGGAAGTTTTCCATGCGTAGCTTTTCGGCTGCTTCGGGGAGGCGCACCTTACGACTACTCTCCTGATATGGCTGCTCCTGTTGGAAAGGCTTTATGAGGCCCTGCCGCACAAGGTCCGCCAGTTCGCGCGCAACATCCAGTTCGGGGCGTCGCATGCCACTAGCGATGCGGCGCACTCGACGATAGGTGTTGATATGCATGAACAACTCAAGCGTGTGACGATGGAAGTTCATCGCCTTTGGAATCTCAGGCACGAGTTGCAGCATGGTACGCATTTTTTGAGGCAAGAAAGGCTCCATCATCTGCCACTCATCGCTATAGCGTACAATTTCCATCGCGGTACGCATGACCTCTATATTGAGCGGCACATCGCCATAGGGCAGGAGTTTTTGCACGTCGGGGCTAGCAATAAACTCATAGGTGGCCTCAGGCCAAAGGGCCAGTTCACGAATCGTCCAGAGAGCCTTTGTGCGCAGTGCCTCACGTAGTTGGGCCTCGGTGATCACTCGCATCGCAATCAAGCGTTCGCCAATTTTTTTGCCCACGACATCGGAGAGTTGCTGTGAGAAGGCATCCTCAATCTGCTGGTGGTTTGCCATTGCCAGTTGTTGCAACACATCACCGAGTGTTAAGGCGAGGGGATCGAACTCAGAGCTGTTGGCAATCTTGCCCTCGTTACAATAGACAACGCCGGTTTGCCCAGTGTCCTTCTTCAACTGAATCACACCCGTCATGCCACCTAGCTCCACCACCTGTAAGACCTCGATAAGGCCAAACTCTTTCAGAGAACCAGTCAACACGGTCGGTGTGGTCATGCACCCTCCTGGGAAAAGGGCTTATAGTGTGCTAGAAATACATTCACAATATCATCCAAGGGTTTCTAGTGTAGAAAGAAAACCGATTAACGAATAAAATTGATGTCCGAAACCGCTCGTAGGGGTCTCATTCTATTACACTCTATCAGCAATTGATTTCGCCAACAGGATTGATGAAACATTTGGACATCCTCCGACATGTATGGATCGCCAACAGGGTGTAATAGAATGAGACCCTACATCCAAAAATTATAACAACACCAGTTATATCGCATCAGCATTATAGCAAAGAACGAGAGACTACAACAAGTTGGTATTAGTATACGTTACTTTGTTCAGGTCCTCAACATTCTTTTGATACATACGTTGATGTTGGTACTTAGTATATGTATCAAAAATATTATTACAGATAAGAGACCATTCGCGTCAATTTTTGATGGATATAGTCCGTGGCTTAAAGAACAGCATACCTTTATCCTTACTCCATAAAAACATAATGGGTTCAGACGGAGAAGGTATGACAAACACAGAATTTCTATTAGCTCTCGGTCAACTTATTCATCGTTTAAGAAAAGAACGTAAGATTTCTCAAGAAGACCTTGCTGGTGATGCTGGAATTGACCGAACGAGAATGGGAGAGATAGAAAGAGGGGAAGCAAATCCAACTATTGGTACGTTAAGTAAGGTTGCGAGAGCACCTGGACAAACACTAGGCTCCCTCATCGTCGAGGCAGAAGAACTTAGTAGTAACACAACAAAAAAACCCATTCCAATTATTAATTCTGCTTATATCGACCAATCAGTACCTCTTCCTCAAGGGCTAACTCATGAGCAGCTAGAACAAGCTTTAAATAGAGCACTAGTCATTCTCAACCAGATAGGATTAAACCCTAAAGATGGTGATATTCAATGGAATATTTATAGTGGAGCGGTATCAAATATTGTCACAAAAGCAATTGCCGAAACATCAGATTTTGTGCAAAATAAAGATACGGCCCATCCTGACCTCTTCGATCCACGCCTTCATGCAGATGCTGATGATTGGGGTCTTGAAATGAAAGCCACCAATCAAATTGCAAAAGGAGGAGAAAGCCATAATCCTGGAAAAGGTTGGTATATGATTGTTGTATACGACATCATAGATAGCCAACCTCATATAGTTCAGGTAGAGACAACGTATCTAAGAAAAGAAGAATAGAGCTTTTCTAAATCCTGCTGACTCAACACAGTAAAACGTGGTAATGGGGCGCGAGCACGGCCACCGAGCGAGGGAGGAATGCGCCACATTCCTGTTCGGTTGCCGTCACGAAGCTTTATTTGTTCCTCGACTGAATATTCTTTTAAGCCGTAAGGAGGGTCGGTCACAATCGCCTCGAAACTTGCCTCCGGCTGTTGGTCTAACCAGTGTAAGCAATCGTCGTGGAACATGCTACTCATTGTAGCCTAGCTCCTTTTTCGCGTCCTTCCACGCTATCGTTTCCCCATTCTGTAAAGCTTTGACGCTCTCATAAAAGACTTTCATAAGGTCCTTATCTTGTAGGACCTCTATCGTCTCTTGTAGTGCCTCGATTTTCTTAAGGAGTTCTTGCTTGTTTGTATGCATAAGATGGGTGTCTCCTTACGGTATATTTATGGATGCATCATACAGTAGCGGGTAGAAGTTGTGCAAGTATTACCTATGCAGAAGCATATTCATAGAATGTTCATAGAGTTTTGTTGAAGCGTTTTAGGCTCTACAAAACGATGGTATAATAATTTATATGAGTATACAAAATTGTATCGCAATCGTCACAGGGGCGGGTCGTGGCGTGGGCCGCTCCACGGCTTTAGCATTCGCGCGGGCGGGGGCGAAGGTTGTGCTGTGTAGCCGCACAGGGGTACAGTTGGATGAGGTGGTTGGTGAGATTCGGCGACAGGGTGGCGAGGCGCTGGCGGTTGTGGGCGATGTGGCACGAGAAGAGGATGTACATAGACTCTTCGAGCAGACGTTACAGGCGTATGGGCGTGTGGACATCCTGGTTAATTGCGCAGGTGTTGTGGCGGTAAAGCCGTTTCTGGAGATGGATACGGAGACGTGGGACGAGGTGATCAATGTGAACTTGCGTGGCACATTCTTGTGCTGCCGGGCCGCGTTTCGTGTGATGGCGGAGCAAAAGCAGGGCGTCATTCTTAACCTGTCCTCGCTTTCTGGCGTCAAGGGGGTTGAAAAGTTTCCTGGGCTAAGCGCGTACAACGTCTCTAAATCGGGGGTCGCTGGCCTGACTGAAATTCTCGCTGTTGAGGGCAAGCCGTATAATATTCGTGTGACGGCTGTGAGCCCTGGCGCGGTAGCGACGGAGATGTTACGGCAGGCAGCGCCACATTTGGAGGCAGGTATGACGCCTGACGAGCTTGCCGACATTCTGCTCTTTCTGGCCGACGACTCGGGCCAAAAGTTTAGCGGCAGCAATATTGAACTCTTCACCAACGCATAGCAGAAACAAACATGCATAGAAAGAAACGAAATGGTTTACCTGACACGCCGCACAACCTTTAGCGCCTCGCATCGCCTGTGGAGCGATGATCTTTCGGAAACGGAAAACTACGCGGTCTACGATAAGTGTGCGAATCCCAATGGACATGGACACAATTATGAGCTTGAAGTGACGGTACGCGGCAATGTCGATCCACGCACCGGTATGGTTTTGAACTTGACCGAGATGAAACAGGTCGTCAATGAGCAGGTCACTCACTGGGTCGACCACAAGCACCTCAACTACGATGTGCCGTGGTTGGAAGGGGTGATACCGACAGCGGAGATGCTGGCGATCAAGTTCTGGGAACGCCTGGTGGACAGCTTTCCGGCTGGAATGCTCTACGAGGTTGCACTACGTGAGACTGAAAATAACAGTGCCGCGTATCAAGGAGAAACTGCTTAAAATGAGGATAGCCCTCGTTGCGCCACTCGTTACCCCAATTGCTCAGCCGTATACAGGAGGCGCACAGGCAATGCTTGCCGATCTTGCACAGGGACTCCTACGACGTGGGCACGATGTCACACTCTTTGCGCGTGAAGGCTCAGCGGTTCCAGATGTCAACATTGAGCACATCCCTGTTCCTGATAGCGTGGTGCCTGCAAGCTTTGCTACACCAACGCAAGAGCGACCGGCTGATACGGGTTTCTTCGCGCAGGCGAACATCTTTCTCAACCTCTTCCTCTCTATTCAGCAGCGACATGCCGAGTTTGATATCGTTCATGCCCATGCCTTCGATTGGCCCGCGTTTACCTGTAGCGTACTGGTACGTGATATACCGGTGGTGCATACACTGCATTTGCCAGCAGTATCGCCAGAAATAAACGAAGCTCTGCACGTGTTATATACACAGGGACATCCACTGAAGACCGTCACAGTTTCAGAGGCTTGTGCCAGAACGTATGCTCCATTCACGCCAATAGACGCTATTATTTATAATGGCCTCGACCTCAGCACTATACCCTTTACAGAACGCGTCGCAGACGATGCTCCTCTTCTGTACGCTGGTCGTATCACGCCGGAAAAGGGCGTCGAGGCAGCTATTGAGATTGCACTACAAGCCCATCGACACCTGATACTGGCTGGAGGTATATATGATGCGACGTATTATCAAGAGCGCATTGTGCCAAGATTACGGCAGACGGGGGAACGTGTCACTTACGTTGGACAGCTTGACCGCCGGGCATTGTGGGAATTGATGGGTCAGGCACTTGGTCTGCTCTTTCCCATCGAATGGGATGAACCCTTTGGACTTGTACCTGTAGAGGCAATGGCGACCGGTACACCTGTAATTGCTTATGAGCGTGGTGCGACAGCTGAGATTATTCAACAGGGTGAAACTGGTTTTCTTATTCCTCCTGGCGATCGTTCAAGCGCAACGGAACATGTTCAGGAACTTATAAGCTTATCGCGTAAGCGATGTCGCGTCCATGTGGAGGAGCACTTTTCGTTAGAGCGTATGCTTGACGCGTATGAAACAGTGTATGGGAGTGTTGTGCGAGTTTGACTATGGGGTGTGATACATCAGACCCGTACCTATTGTTATCCGAATATATAAAAAATTGTGTTGGTGGTGACTTTTAGGGTAAAATGAGATATAGACAAAAAATCATGAGACAAGAGTGAGGCAGAGTGACCGAGGAGAGTCTTCCCCTGCAATCATCAACCGAAGAGGGATTGCAGGAACCTATTATACCTTATAAAGATATTGATTTGACGAATGTGCGCGAACTGCGCAATTTGTTGTATGCCCACAATATGCGTCCAAATAAAGGGTTTGGACAAAATTTTCTGATTGACCGCTCAGTGCTCATGAAGATCGTCGAGGCCGCTGAACTACAGGCGGACGACGAAGTTTTGGAGGTTGGATCGGGTACGGGTGTATTGACGCGCGAACTGGCGCAGAGGGCGCAGCGAGTGGTAGCCGTCGAGCTAGAGCGCGATATGCTCGCACTGCTTGCCAAGACGACGAGCGTGTACAGCAATGTCGAATTGATAGCGCGCAACCTGCTCTTTCTCAATCCCGTAGATGTTTTTGGGCAGTCGGCGTATAAGCTTGTGGCGAATCTACCGTATTACATTACAGCACCCACGTTCCGCCACTTTCTTGAGAGCGCGAACCCGCCTCGTACGTTAGTGGTCATGGTGCAGCATGAGGTGGCACAACGCATTGTAGCGCAACCGGGGGACTTAAGTGTACTGGCAATTAGTATTCAATTTTATGGAACACCGCGTATCGTAGCCCGAGTGCCCGCGTTGTCGTTCTATCCCGCGCCAAAGGTAGACTCGGCGATCCTGCGCGTTGATGTGCATCCCGACGCGCCGTTGTCTCCAGAGGAGCGCGATAGTTTCTTTCGCGTCGTGCAAGCGGGTTTTAGCGAACGGCGTAAGCAGCTACACAACTCCTTGACGCATGGGCTACATTATAAAAACGAGATTGTTCGGGCGTGGCTTACGGAAGCGGGCATTGAGACAAGTCGGCGTGCTGAAACATTAAGTATAGCAGAGTGGTTACAATTATGGCGGGTGAGTCCACCGCGCTCATGACAATTGAAAGATTTATACAGGAACAAGGTTTTTATGGCGGAACAATTTTGTGATAACTGTGGTTTAGCGAATGCGGATACGGCCCGCTTCTGTCAACATTGTGCCGCCCCGCTCCTCTTTAAACGCTCGACTGGCGAACTACCCGAAAAAACACTGCTTGGTGGTCGTTATCAACTAGAGGCGCGCATTGGGCAAGGCGGCATGGGAGCAGTCTACAGGGCATCCGATACACGCTTCAACAACCGCTCGGTCGCGATTAAAGAGATGAGCCGCGCAGGTTTAACGCCAACACGCATCCAGGAGGCAGAGGACTCATTCGAACGCGAGTCACGACTGCTTGCGGATCTGGTGCATCCCAATCTGCCGCGCATCTATGACTACTTCACAGAGGAGGAGCGTTCCTACCTCGTCATGGACTTTATCGAGGGCGAGACGCTCGAGGATTACCTGGAACACAAAGGTGGTGGACCTGTTTCGCTAGAGCAGGCGTTAGATTGGGGGATGCAGTTGTGTGATGTATTGAGTCACCTGCATACGCACCAGCCTCCGATCATTTTTCGTGACCTCAAACCGTCGAACGTGATGATTAGCAGAAGCCATATTTATCTCATTGACTTTGGTATTGCGCGCATCTTTAAGCCGGGCCAATCGCACGATACGGTTGCCTTTGGCTCCCCCGGCTTTGCCGCACCCGAACAATATGGTAAGGCACAGAGCACGCCGCGCTCCGACATCTACAGCCTCGGTGCACTACTGCATTGCTTGCTGACGGGCGTTGATCCAAGCGAACAACCATTTTTCTTCCGACCCGCCTCCGAACTCAATCCAGCAGTGCCTGCAGAATTAAACTCGCTTTTGGTACGAATGCTCGATATGAAGATTGAGAATAGACCGGCGAGCGCGAAAGAGGTTGAAACGGTACTGCGTCGCATCGAGGAGCAACGTATCAGTGGAACATTGACACGTGTCGTTCCGCTTCAGGCGCCAGTAGCCACCAAGCAGCCAACGGTTACAGTACCGCCCTATAGTCCCTATGCGACGAGTACAGCGCAAGCTCGACAGGCACATCAAATGAGGGATGCGCAGGGATGGCAAAAAATTGGGACAACGCACGGATTGAACGGTAAGCACCAGGAGGCACTGACCTCATTTGAGCGGGCGCTGCATATGGATAGCAAGCTCGTTACCGCCTGGAATGGCAAAGGCACGGCTCTCAATATGCTGCACCGCAATAAAGAAGCGCTGGCGGCATTCGAGCAGGCACTGGCACTTGAGCCGGACAACGCGCTGGCATGGAATGGCAAGGGGGTCGCGCAAAACGCGCTTGGTTCGCCAGAGCAAGCCCTTTTTTCGTTTGACACAGCATTACATTATGAACCGCGCTTAGGGCAGGCACTGCACAACAAGGGTCTTGTCTTACGCCAGCTGCGTCGCTTTCCCGAGGCATTGCGCATATTTGAGCAAGCCCTTGCCCTAGAGCCACGCAATGCCGTTTACTGGAACTCAAAGGGCAACACCCTCTACGACCTGGGACGCTTTGGAGATGCGTTGAGCGCATTTCAAGAGTCACAAAAGCTCAATCCAAACTATGCCCCGAACTACTATGGCATGGGCAATGTTTACTACGCGGAGCAACGCTTCAAAAGCGCGCTTGAAAACTATGATAAGGCTATCCAGCTTGATCGCTACTTTGTTAAGGCGCACGATAAGCGCGGCAATGTGCTTACCGATCTGAAACGTTTGTCAGAGGCGATTGATGCGTACGATGCGGCATTGCGGATCGATCCGCGCTATGTCCCTGCACTCAACGGCAAGGCGAATGCGCTATGTGAGCTTGAGCAGTATGACGCGGCATTGCTGGCCTACGACTCGGCGGTGCGCTTCAATCCCAATGCTCCCCTGTCGTGGAACGGGCTTGGCAACGCGCACTATCACCTGCGCAACTACCAGAAATCGCTGGAGGCGTATGAGCGTGCGTTACGCCTTAATCCCAAGATGGCGTCCGCATGGCACAACAAATCGCTGGTACTCAAGCAGTTGAGGCAGCACAAAGAAGCGCTAGAGGCCGCAGAGGAAGCGGTCAAACTCGCGCCTAACGACGCGGACAACTGGCGACGCAAGGCCGAGGCGCTTAAGAAGCTTTCGCGCCGTAAGGAGGCGCGTGAAGCTGAAGAAGAGGTGACGCGGCTGACGGGGGGAAAGTAAAAAAGAGGGCATGGCGTCAGCAAGGGATGTGCCCCTTGCTGACGCCATGCTCACCAATTGTGATCTAACGCAAGCGTTTCGCAGCGGTATTGGTAATTACGATAGCACCGTCGTGATAACTGCCGATAGCATCGGCGCCAAATGTTTCGGTACGATTACCTTTGCCTAATGCTATTTCAAGGCCAACGATGCGTAACGTCACCGGCGTTTCTGTGCCAAGCAACACTGCGTTGACCCTGCCGACATCGCTTCCACTCTCAGTTTTAATGAGCGATGCTGTTAGTTCGCTTACAAGTGGTAAGTGCGGTAAGCGCTGCATTAGCATTTGTGCGCTTGGAATGGTGACACCTGTAGTCTCGATGCTTCTGATACCTGTTACAGGCAGAGAGCGATCGCCCAGGAGACGCAATCGAACCTTTAGCGCGTAAATAGCATTCGTATCGGGTTGAAAAAAACAATCGACGACCGTGCCGATGGTGATGCCTTCGCTGGGAATGGTCAGGGGCAAATTCTGCAATTCCGACCAGCGCATCACGGTCTTTGTCTCGCTCATACAGTAAATACCTCAAAAAAGATTTTTGACCTCTCATTTCTGTATACGAGCAAGCTCATACCTTTGTAACACAGCCACTCAATTTTTATTTTCCAATATGTGTTTCAAGGTAGCGTTTGATAGGAGGACTCATTTGCGTGGTGCAAACAAATTAAGATACAATAGAGGCGAGAAATAGAGAGTAACAAACTTTCTCTTGGTTACTAATAAAAGATTGTATAGAAGTTTAGTAGGAGAGATTTTCTATG
>CAXTCR010000130.1:0-10662 GCA_964242555.1 uncultured Ktedonobacteraceae bacterium | reverse complement strand
GTCGGTGCACTCCTCGTGTTCGCCCTATTGCTTTTACCGGCTGCGATTGCCTATCAACTCGTTACACGCCCGCTTGCCGCCCTCGCACTTTCTGCCGGTCTCGCCGTCGTTTTGACATGGCTCGGCATCACTATCGGTTTCTACACAGGCTATCCCAGCAGCGTGTGCATCAGCCTCTTGGCATTTGTAAGCTATGTAGGCATGGTAGGGGGAGCTAGATACGTAGGCAGACAAAGGCGAGCACTATAATTCTTGTGCGTTCGTTAAACAAGTTTTAACAACATCACATTGTTACCTACCGCCACCGCAAGCTGGTCGCCCTTTGGTGCCCAGGAGATGCTACGAACCGGGGTATTCAGCCCCATGTTGCTAGTAATCAGTGGCTTCTGCAGTTGTGCTACTTGCCACAGCGAGAGCATACCATCGCTACTACCGACAGCGAGAAACTTTCCATCTGGCGACCACGCCAGAGAACGAATAGCGTTGTTTGCTACCTGTATTCGTTGCGGCATATCGACGCATTGACGCACACCCTTGATCATAGCCGACTGCTGACAGGTCTGTCCATGCCATAAACGCACGATGCCATCGTCTCCACCTACTGCTAGTGTTGCATCCATAGGCGAGAACGCCAGTGTACGCATTGGCACCATCGCGTCAAGATAGAAGGCATGCACCTCTTGCCCATCAGCCGCATTCCACACTCTGATCGCACCACCCTGCGATGACGACGCTACCGTTTGCCCATCCGTAGCCCATGCCACACTCTCTATCGCCGTATTGTGACGCTGGAACACGGTCTGCGCACGATACGTTGTTGTATTCCACACAATCGCGTGTGTATCCATTGCACCGGATACGACCTGAAGTTGTTGATTTTGTCCTGTCCATGCAAGGCTCGTCACCTGCGCCGTGTGCCGGTGTGTCGAACGTCCTAATTGTGTACCGCTTTGCGCGTTAAGGAAAAGAATCTGATTGTTAGCACCCGTTACAAGTCTTCCACTATCAGGGGACCATGCAAGAGCACGTACAGATGCTGGATGAGCAATTGTCTGGCGTACAGTGCCATCAGTTCCCCATAACAATAGACGTGCATCATCGGCCCCACTCGCAAGCGTCATGCCATCTGGCGACCATGCTATTGTGCGTACAGGCTGACCATGTGCTGTAAATACTAGTTCCTGTTGTAGCTTTGTCGGAATCATAGGGATAGCAGTCGTCTGCGCTTTTTGCTGTGTACCCGCCGTATTTACTGTACTCTTGCCCAAACGATGAAACGCGGCATAGCCCAGCCCAACACTTCCCGCGCCAAGAGCTAGACCTCCAACTATAAGAAAGGCCCGGCGCGACATTGTTCCCTTTTTCCTCTGCGGCTCAATTACACCTACAGGAGGTAAAGCGGTTGCATCAGCGATGGTCATATCGGAATGAAAAAGAATGTCCGGCGTTGTTCCTGGTTGTACAGTATTCCCCACAGCTAGAACAGAACTATTCTCGACACAGGAGTCAAGTGCAAGTCGCTCACCCGGCCTGACACCTGATGCAAGCAGTGTAGACTCCTCTTTCAGAACGCGCCCATTGGAGGCATGACGCAGCATGTACACGAGCCTCTTGCCAGAGGAATCGACCTGTGGCAGTTGCAATTCCTCGACTAATGCAGGTACCAGCGCTGCGACCGGAGCGTCAGCGACCATTTCTACCGGTCGAACCAACCCGCGCGCACGCTCCTCTATCAATAGTTCTAGCTTTTGCATATCCTTCCCCTATCCCTATACTTTGCCACAGTGTACCATGATGGTTCATACGTATTCATACAAATAGGTAGTTTGGGCTAGTAGAATAGGTAAAACTATGATACTATCTAGGAGCACAAGGCTGTGTCTTAGAGGAAGGAAATCGCGCATGTATCGTGTTGCCGGTCGAATATGCTGTGTATGTTTCCTGCTTTGGTGCGCCTTCATTCCCGCCACAGTTGGAGCTTCTCCCACACACCTTCCACAAGTTGCTGATGTCCCAACCGTCAATCCTGACTACATTTACGATCAGCTTTTTTATATGGTCACACACTTCCAGCATCGCGAAGCGGGCTATATCTCCGATGGTATTTCCAACGGACATGATGCATTCGCCAACTATTGGGCACAGGAGATGGAGCGCAATGTACAGAGCTTTGGTGCGCAGGTGTATCGAGATACCTTTGATGTTGGAGGCTGGGACAAGCGCCCTGCTACCGCAAAAGCTTTTAATGTTGAAGTCACCATCCCCGGAGGCGTCCATCCAGAACAGGTTGTCGTCATTGGCTGTCACTACGATGGTATGGCAATCTCCACGCAGTCGGCAAACGATGATGCGAGCGGTTGTGCCATCGAGCTAGGCGTAGCACAAGCAATGGCTAAATACTGGCAAAGTCATCATGTATATCCTGCGCGAACACTACGTTTTGTGATCTTCGATGCGGAAGAGCAGGGATTGTATGGCTCGTTCCACTACCTCAACAGTACAGTCAATGGCGATGTACAGAACATCGTCGCGATGTTTAACGAAGAACAAAACGGCATCGCCTATCCACTACGCTATTTAGGGCAAGCGGCAAACCCACTACTCCCATTTTATATTGAGATGTCACCGTTACAAAGTAGCCGGCTGTATCCGGATCAAAACAAGCTCTCGCAAGTTCAGCAGGACAACATCAAGCACTTCCGCAACCTTATGCAACAAGCGGTTATTGCGGCCTTTGCACAATTTCAAGCACTTGGCTACGAGGGCCTTACCTATCATACCGAGAATAATCAGGATGTTGCCCAACCAATTTTTACTTCAGAGCAAATCAGTAACATTCACCAGGAAGAAGACACAATGGGAGGGAGTGACCAAATCCCATTTACGCTTGCTGGCTTACCATGCGCGACATTTGTTGGCAACTCGACATATTATGATGGCGGCAATCCTCCCCCATGGTCGTATCCTTTTGATCAGACACAAGACACGATCCAACTGATGAATACTTTTGCTGACGGGAGTTCACAAAAGGCGCATGCCCTTACACTTTCGCTTGCGCTTCCTGGCATGCTGACCACATGGATGCTCCACCAATCCTCTATTCTTGGCGAAACTGGTGACACAAAACGTCCTTTCGTAGCAATCAGTGATATCGGCTCTACACAGGTCAATACCAGCGTAAACTTGGATGCTAAAGCCTCATTCAATCCCACACAAGCGAACACCCCTCTTAGCTATACATGGAACTTTGGCGATGGCACAACGGCAAGTGGAATGAATGTCACCCATACATATACAAAGACGGGCAATTATACGTTAGAGCTTACGGCACGTTCGGCATCTAGCTCACGAAGTGTAAGCAAAACTATTTCCGTTACTAGCACCACCATTAGGTACAAAAACCCGTATGAGGGCAATACAGGAAACGGCAATCCACCTCACAATCCCGATGTGCAGCTTCCACAACCGAACGACAGCCTGTCGGATAAAGTAGTTCGTTTATCTCCGCAGAGCACAGCATCTCAACAGTCAGCGAAAGCGCAAACTGTCTCATCAGCACCATACGCATTTGTTGTAGGAACCGTTCTTTTGATAGGTGCACTTGTAGGTAGTGTGGGTATTGCGTTGCTCATTAGCGGGCGAAGACGTTGAAATACATGGATTGAGTAACGATACATATTTTTTACAGACGAAATTGGCAGTAGTTGTCATAATACTTATAGAGTTATGTAGTATCAATACGTAGATGATGGTGCAAATTTTGAAGGGCTGACAACATCGCGTTAAAATATTTATGGGGGATACAACAATGGCACGACCTATTTATGTGCTTGGGCATAAAAACTCTGATATGGACTCGGTGGCTTCTGCGTATGCATATGCAACATTGCTGCGCCTACAAGGTGAGGAGCAGGCAATACCTGCACGCAATGGCGAACTCAAACCCGAGGTACGCTTTGTGCTTGACAGGTATGGGGTCGAGGCACCAGAGGCACGCGACGATGTATATCTACAGGTACGCGACGTGATGAAACGTGGTGTTATCTCCACGCACATCGACCAGCCACTGCTGGAAGCTGGTCAGTTACTACAAGAACATAATCGTCGCTCGATGCCTGTTATAGACGACGACAACAAGGTACATGGCATTATTGGCGATGAGGATTTCGCGAAACTCTTCTTCAACGATCTCGACCCGAGGATCGTCAATCGCATCTCGCTAAAGCGCGACAATCTTGTGCGTGTCTTGCGTGGACGTGTGCTGGTCGAAGGCCGACAAGTGTTAGGCAATCGCGTCATCGTTGGCGCGATGGAGGCAGAGACGATGGCCGATTATGTCGAACCGGGCTGCCTCGTCGTCATCGGCGACCGCGAAGATGCACAACTGGTCGCGATTGAGCGGGGCGCGGCTGCTCTTGTGGTCACAGGCGATTTACTCGTCTCCGAAAAAACACTACAGGCCGCACGTAAACAAGGCGTCATGGTCATCAGCACCGGCCACCATACCTTTACCGCCGTGCGCCTCATCAACTTAAGTATTAGCACGCAGGACATTATGAGTCGCACCTTTGACTTCTGCCATCCAGAAGATCAGATGAGCGAGGTACAGGCTACGCTTGCACGCCGTCGTTCGCTTCCCGTTGTGGATAACGAGAACCGGCTCGTTGGCTATATCTCACGCTCGGATCTGCTTAATGCGCATCCTAAACGCGTTGTACTTGTCGATCACAACGAACAATCGCAAGCGGTCGATGGGCTTGACGAAGCGGAGTTGCTTGGTATCATCGACCACCATCGTATCAACGATGTGCATACCAATAAACCAATTCTGTTCCGTGCTGAACCGGTCGGTTGCACAGGCACGATCATCGTGAGTCTTTACCATGAAGCGGGCTTCGACATTCCTCGTGATGTCGCGGGCCTATTATTAGCGGGCTTGCTGTATGACACCTTAATTCTTCGTTCGCCCACCTGTACTCCTCGTGACGAGCGCGTGGCGGCAGAGTTAGCGGCAATCACAGGCGAGGATATCGAGCAGTATGGTCAAGAGATTTTCGCCACCGCTGGCTCAGACCTGAGCGAGCAATCGGCTGAAACACTGATTACATCCGACTTCAAAGAATTTCTCGTGGGTGACGCAAAAATTGCGATTGGTACAGTCGAAACCGCCAGTCCTGCAGCGATTGAAAAGCGTAGTGCTGAGATATTATCGACTATGCAGCGGATTGCGCACGAACACAACTATGTATCACTCCTCTTCATGATTGTCGACATTATTAATTTGCGCTGTCACCTGCTGATCTCCGGTGGCGAACAGGCAGTAGCTCAGGCCTTGCAGGTACCATTGGAAGTTGATGGTCACTCAGTGATTGTGGAGGGTCTAGTTTCACGTAAAAAACAACTTGTACCACTTCTCCCTCGTATTCAAGGTTTGTTAACTGGTAAAATAGGCATTATGTAGTATTTAGACAGGGCAGATAGACACGTTTCTCCGGTGAAACGTAACCGCATTTGTTAAGCGGTTATGAAAACAATACTTGTCTTTGAACATCGGCTATGTTACACTACATCTCGATTTAGACCCACTTTTAGAGGTAATTGCATTTCGCTCGTAAGCAGTTTCCTCTTTTTGGAGTTTCTCCACGATGTTCTCGGCTGGTCAATGTTGATTGGCATCTATCTGTACCTGCCCATTAAGGAGGGCGTTTTCTATCGTGAATAACAGTAATTTTATCTGGGTTCCAGTTGTTGTGGGACTTCTCGCGATTCTCTTTGCAGTATATCTAGCGAGCTATGTCCTGCGTAAAGACACTGGCACACCCGCAATGCAAAAGGTTTCAAATGCTATTTTCGCTGGTGCAATAGCTTTTCTAAACCGTCAATATCGCACTATCGCAATACTTTCTGTGGTCGCTGCAGTCGTCGTTGCCATTATTCTGGCACTGCTTGGTGAGGGAAATTCTGCTGATAAGCTTAACCTCGCTTGGCATACGGCTATCGCCTTTCTCATTGGCGCCTTCTGTTCAGGCGTCTCTGGCTATATCGGTATGTACGTAGCTGTAAGGTCCAACATTCGTACAGCAAGCGCCGCCCGTCGAAGCCTCGGCGAGGCCTTAACAGTTGCACTGCGTGGCGGTGCTGTTTCTGGCTTCCTCGTCGTAGCCCTCGCGCTCCTTGGCGTCTCGCTCGTCTTCATCGCCTTTGGTGGACTTGGCACCGCTGCACAAATTGCTTCAACGCCTTCACTCATCGTTGGCTTTGGCTTCGGCGCTAGCTTTGTTGCCCTATTCGCCCAGCTTGGTGGCGGTATCTACACAAAAGCTGCCGACGTTGGTGCCGACCTTGTAGGTAAGGTTGAGGCGGGTATTCCCGAAGACGATCCACGTAATCCCGCCGTTATTGCGGACCTCGTTGGCGACAATGTTGGCGACTGTGCGGGTCGCGGTGCTGACCTCTTTGAGTCATCAAGCGCCGAAAATATCGGCACGATGATTCTTGGCGTTGCACTCTTCCGCATCACCGGCAATGTCGGCTGGATCCTCTTCCCGCTCGTCATGGGTTCGTTCGGCATCATTGCCTCGTCCATTGGCCTCCTCTGGATTCGCCCTTCTGTGGTCGTCGAGCCAGAAAATGCGAACGGTCGTGACCCAGGCGATATCGCGATGGGCCAGTTAAACATTGGCTACTACATCACGTGTATCCTTTCCGCTATTGGCATGTTCGTAGGCACATTTCTGCTGCTTAATGTCACAAGCACGAACAATCAGCCCCTCGCGACAGGCATTTTCCCGTCATGGGTTTGGTTCGGGCTGGCTGGCTGTGTCGGTATCCTGCTGAGTATCGCCTTTGTCTTCATCACACAATACTACACTGCTGGTACCTATCGTCCTGTACGTGAAATCGCTGCCGCATCCCTGACAGGCCCTGCAACAGTCATTATCGCGGGCATTTACATTGGTCTGGAGTGTGTCGCCCTACCCGTGCTAGCAATTAGTGTTGCACTCGGTCTCTCCTACTTCCTGGGTAGTCAGGTCGCTCTAGGCACGCACGGCATCATTAACGTCGGTGGCATCTATGGAACAGCCGCCGCCACTGTTGGCATGCTGATGACCTGCGCCTATATCCTGGCGATGGACACCTTCGGCCCCATCACCGACAATGCTGGTGGTATCGTCGAGATGGGTGGTGAGTCCGGTGCCGTTCGCGATATCACAGACGCGCTCGATGGTGTTGGTAACACAACGAAGGCACTTACAAAGGGCTATGGTATTGGCTCAGCAGCACTGGCCGCCTTCTTACTGTTCAGCGCCTACCTTGACGTGCTCTACGGACTGAGAACGCCAAGCGTGAGAAATGGCGTGTATAGTGTCAACCTCGCCGACATCTCGGTCTTTATTGCCGGTCTCGTTGGCTTGACTCTGATCCTGTTCTTCAGTTCGCTCGCTATCCGTGCGGTCGGTGCAGCAGCACAGAACATGATCGAAGAGGTCCGACGCCAGTTTAGAGAGAATCCGAAAATTATGGCGGAGCGTCCAGAAGATCGTGTTGATCCCGATTACGCTCGTTGCGTCGATATCAGCACGCGTGGTGCACTACGAGCTATGATTCTTCCTGGCGCAATCGCTCTGGCAACCCCTATTGCAGTTGGTACTATTCTCGGCACACAAGCCGCAGCCGCGCTGCTCATGGTTGGCACAATGGGCGGTATCGTCATGGCCCTCTTCTTTAATAACGGCGGTGGTGCGTGGGATAATGCCAAGAAATTCATTGAAGCAGGCTTCCTGCGCATCAACAACCACGGCGTTGTTGACGCCAATGGCTCTATTCACGGCAAAGGCAGTGAAGAGCACAAGGCTAGTGTCGTTGGTGATACCGTTGGTGATCCCTTCAAGGATACCGCTGGTCCATCATTGCACGTTCTGATCAAGCTGCTTGCCACAATTACACTGGTGCTTGCGCCACTGTATGTGTTCTTACACCCGTAGTTGTTAGCAAACGCTATAAACAATCGACCCTGCGTTACGATACTGTAACGCAGGGTCGATCTTTTATTGTAAACTTATATTTTAAATATACCAAAATCGACAAATACCAAATACACTTTCAAACGTTTTATATGTACGAATACTATTTGTAAGGAGATTTTTTTATGCGCTCACTTGATACTCGTAAACATACCTGCCTCTCAGCAGTTACACTACTGCTTTGCCTCTTACTCGCAGGGTGCGATTCTACTCTTTCATCGTTGATAGGCATCGCTAGCAATAGCGGAAATACTAGCATTGTTGGTTCTGGCGTTCACGGTGTCAGCGTCTTTGTAGAACCAGATGCTGGTGACTCCTTTATCACCAGAGCTATTGTAAGCGCGCAAAAATCTGTGTGGGTCGAGATGTACCTGCTGAGTGATCGCAATGTGATTAGAGCATTGGAAGAAGCGGCACACAAAGGCATTGATGTTCGTGTCATGCTTGAAATGCACCCTTATGGTGGTGGCGCTTCACCTCAAAAGACACTCGACCAACTAATTGCCGCAGGTGCAAAAGCACAACCAAGCGACCCAGATTTTGCCTTGACTCACGAAAAAGGCATGATTATTGATAGCACAACCGCATATATCATGACCTCGAATTTTACACGCGCAGCCTTGGGCGGAACAAGCGGCAGCAAAGCGGGCACAACAAATCGCGAATACGACATCATAGATAGCAACCAACAAGACGTGCAAGCAGTTATCGCCATCTTCAACGCCGACTGGAACCACACAACAGCACAATTTAACGACCCCAATCTCGTCGTCAGCCCTATAAACTCGCGTGGTGCATTCTCCTCTCTCATTAACAGTGCACATGGTACAATTTTGCTTGAAGGCGAGGAAATGCAGGATAGCGGTGTCGAGCAAGCATTAATAAACGCTGCGAAACGTAGTGTACATATCCAGGTTATTTTGCCATCACCACGCAGGAGTTCTAGCGATAGCAACAGACAGGGCATCAACACAATCAAGCAAGCCGATGTACAGGTCAAGGAAGATACACGCTTATATATGCATGCGAAAATCATTGTCGTAGACGGACGAAAAGCCTTTGTCGGCTCAGAAAATATCTCGACACAATCGCTTGATAGGAACCGCGAACTTGGTCTACTGGTCGCAGACGGAGGCGTTCTAGGCATACTACAACAAACATTTCAGCAAGATTGGAGTAACTCACAGAGCGTGTGAGATAATACTACAGACTAGTACATAGCATTTCTCTAAGGAGAGCGCACATGGAAGGCTTCTTATTTGAACTCATGGAACGAGTTGATGCCGAAAATCTGTATTTCTATCAGGATAAAAGGAGTGGCTTGAAGGTAGTCATTGCTATTCACAACACGACATTAGGCCCTGCTGCTGACGGTATACGTATGTGGCAATATGCATCCGAAAGAGATGCTGTTCAAGATGCATTGCGTTTAGCAAAAGGCATGACCTATAAATGGGCTGCGGCAGGTGTGAATTTGGGTGGAGGCAAGTGTGTAGTCATTGGCGACTCCAAACGCGACAAGTCAGAGGAGCTTTTGCGCAGCTTAGGACGATTCATCAAGGGTCTTAATGGGCAATTTTTTGCGGGTGCTGATGTTGGTACAACAGTTGCTGATATGGATATCCTGGCAGAGGAGTCGCCCTATGTTGTTCCGGTGTCAAATACAACGGGCAGTTCTTCCCCAGCCACCGCGCTAGGTGTGCTACAAGGGATGCGCGCTTGCCTTAACGCCTTGTATGGCAGTCCTGAGCTTCGAGGACGCTCAGTTGCTGTTCAGGGCGTTGGCTCTGTTGGTACAGCGTTAGTAGAGATGCTTGTTGAAGCAGGAGCCAACGTCACGATCGCCGATGTTGACGAGCAAAGAGTTGAGCAGCTTAAGACAACATACGCCACACAAACTGCCTCACCGGAAGAAATTCTGAAACTTCCGGTGGATATCTTCTCGCCTTGTGCTCTGGGTGCCATCCTTAACGAAACTACGATACCACAGCTTCAATGTGCCATTATCTGTGGTTCAGCAAATAATCAGCTAGAAAAGGACAGTGATGGCGAGCTGCTTACTGAGCGAAACATCCTGTACGCGCCCGATTATATCGTCAATGCAGGTGGTGCACTCTGGAGTATTGATATTCTTCAGCCAGATGGCTTTAAACGGGATCGTGCTAGGGCTACAGTAGAGCGTATCTATGAGACAACGACAAAATTGATTTCCATTGCGAGAGAACAGGGAATTTCAACAGCACACGCGGCAGATTTGCTAGCAGAGCAGCATCTAGCTGAAGCGCGGGAAAGCAATACATGAGATAATTACACTATGCGTACCGGATACGAAAAAGGCTTCGATGTCATCACCCTCAAAGACTATACTACTACACGTTCTAAAAACTCAAGCGTGAGCATTGCTTTCTCCATCATTTTCGGCTATACTCTTCCTTGAGGACTTCTCTCGAAGTCGCTCTCCTACCCCCACTACAAAAAAGAGTAATGTTGGGAATAATCCATGCTCTTAGCAGAGCACCACCCAGCATGAAAATAGGGTCTGAACAGCGTAAAGGAAGCTATTTTCAGAAGAATAACGGTAATAATAGTAATCTTCCTGCCCCAGCACTCTTACCCTGAATACTTCCTCTGACTCCAA
>CAXTCR010000129.1:0-10747 GCA_964242555.1 uncultured Ktedonobacteraceae bacterium | reverse complement strand
TAACTAATGCAGCCCGGGAGAGCAGAGTATACTGCTCTTTTCCTGTGATATTGCCTAGGTATGCCAGAGAGCTGAGTAGACCTGGATTATGCTCTGGACTCAGAGTACTTCGAATGTCGTCCCAATCCTCACAGAGACGCTGCAAAAGTTTTACACTATGCTCGACCCACTGATCGATGCAGGTGATGGTATGGCGGGTCAAAACAGAATATTCCTTAAAAAGGCGGTGCATGCCCCAATGAGACTTAGTAGGTATCCCCCGAGTCCGAGGAGGGGCACGGCTACTACAGAGAGGATTGGTGCGCCCGCGTCGTTAAAGGCCAGCAGGAAGAACATGAACAGGACCTGAAGCGCAGCACCCAGAAGACAGAAACTGACAGTGAGGATGAGCAGCCAGCGTGGTGGTTTGCTGAAGCAAGCCCAGACGCCTAGACCCAAGCTCGTGAGAGTTGCGAGGGGGGGCACCAACAGGAGCACCTGTAGTGGTGAAGGCTCCGCCAACACACCATAAAGAAATTGGAAAAAAGACAGTGGGAGAATGAACTCGCCAGAGAGAAGGAGGAGTGCCCCTACAAGACTGGTTACGGCGACAACACGAGCAGGGTTTGACGGTGATAGCATGACTATTTCCTTTTACACAACTTGAGAGTATCGTCACACAGAGACTTTCGTGCTCTACATTCATAATAATACAGTGGTTGTCGTTGAGGGGAGGAGTGTCATCTGTCCTATTCTCTTGCACGATGCTCAAGACGGTGGTGCAACGTGGAAGGTCTATCCCAGTTACGCCTCTCCATCACGCCATCAAATGGGAGAAATCTGTCTACTGAACTGAGTCATCATCACCACAAAAAGAGGCACTCGCCATTCACCGGCGCTTCATGCGTGATTACAACGTACAAAGGAGCACATGTGAAAGTGTGCTCCGCCAGAAAAGTATACCAGTCATGACTGCCATGCTATCCTGTTCAGAGGGCTTGTTTTTCCGCATGAAGCGAGTGCAAAAATACGTACCCCCCTCATGAGTCAGTGTGCTTGAGGCAATCCAATCCTTCTTGCTCAAAGGCATGGATGGCATTGCGTACCATCTGCGTTACACAGCCCAGGTTGCGGGCGATTTCTGATGGGCATTGCTTTCGGCTAGATGCGAGCAGAATCTGACTTCTTCGTGCCTCTCGCAGACGATGCATGCGCTACTATAAGAAATTCGAGAGGACTCCCGCCGTTCCCAGGTCCTTTCGTCGTTTAAAAGGGAGTTGACAGTGTTCTATGGCTAGTGCTCTTCCATGAGTGAAGAAATTCGTCTCCTCAGTGGAGAAAAAGATAGGCATCACGCTGACAAGCTCCCATCCCTCATGTCCAAGTTGATGTAAGTCGTCTTCATTACTCCGGCAAATTCATGCTCAAGGGGAACAATTCACACACCCGAGGTGGAGCGCATTCTAGCCGCTGTGAGCAACGACAGAAAGGTAATAGCCGCGATAATCCATAGTGAAATCTAGAACGACGGGTCTGTACACTCATGGAAACTTCTCCTACTGGTGAAACTTCAACTTGTCTATAATTTTGTCAACAACTTTTTTCTCCGCTCTCATCGCAATGCCGACAAGGTTCAATTTGTCTCTCTGGACACTCCGGACAGCCTCGCGATTGGCCACATCATCCATTGTTGAAAACATTTCCTCCGTATAGACCGCAGGTTGCACTCCACGTGCGAGTGCTCGATCCAGGACCCGTACTAACCCAGCACTATCTGCGCCATATATCAACATTGGTTGACCAAGAAGACGTAAATAAACATTGCCGGAAGCATCCTCATACGGTTCGCCAACGCTCTCAGGAGTAGCCGCCGTGATGCCGCTCGCTAAGAATGCCGCTACATTCATTTTCTGCCATAACTCAAGATCAGTACGAATAACTAATGCGATTTTTGTGTCGAAAATCATCCCTATGTCCTTCGCTTTACAAATTTTTTTCTGTTTACTTTGCCAGTGTTTGAAGAAGGTCCCGGAGGCGGCTACCATCCTCGGGCGGAAGCTTACTAAGAAAGTCGCAGTTGATTTGATCGAGTTCTCGATCAAGTGGCTCTTGTAGCTCCTTTCCACGAGCCGTAAGTACAATACGGTTAATACGACGGTCGCTTGCATGTAATTGCCGCTTAACCAAGCCAGCATGTTCTAACCTGTCAAGAACGCCAGTAATCGTAGCACTATCTAAGAGCAAGCGCTCACCAAGCTCTGCCCCACTTTGATCATCTTTTTCCCAAAGCACCTTAAGCAACGCATATTGCACCGGTGTAACCCCATACGGAGCTAGCCGTTGTTTGACCACCTGCGTAACTCTTTGATATGCCTTGCTAAGATAAAAGCTTAAACAATCTTCGATATGTTCCATGACAAATCCTATCATAGAAAGGAGTCGTTCTTTCTATCTTCTACATCCACCAGTATAATCGATGCAAGATACTTTTACAATAGTTACTTGTATACAAGACACATGGATACAAAGAAAAGCATGATTATCCTGGGATGGTCATGCTTTTCTTTGTATCCATGTGTCTTATCTGTGAAGCGACTACTTCTCTTGACCCTTCTTATCTTCCTGGCGGAAGTTCAGTGAGGCCGAATTAATGCAATAACGCATGCCCGTCGTATCCCTTGGCCCATCTTCAAAGACATGCCCCAAATGTCCTCCACAATTTTTGCAGACGACCTCAGTACGTCGCATAAAAAACGAACGATCCTCGTGCAGCTCTATGTTTTCCATATTGACCGGGCTATCAAAACTAGGCCAGCCAGTACCCGATTCGAATTTCGCATCAGACGAGAAAAGGGGATGCCCACAGGCAACACACTCGTAGACGCCCTTCTCGTGATTATTATAGAGCGCACCCGAAAAGGCCATCTCCGTTCCCTTTTTTCGTACAATCCTATATTGCTCTGGCGTTAACTTTTCTTTCCAATAAGCCTCAGGTTTATTTCTTAAATCACTCATTGCTACCCTTCCTTTCACCTATGAAAACAATCTTGCCCATCAGTTTGTTTCCTTGCGTTGATATATTCCCTCTGCGCATGCTATGGTTAGTACAAAATGTATGTGGAGCACTAGGAGAGAACCGTGGCACAACAACTCAACGTTCCTTTTATGATTGGTCCAGAGGATGCAGAGATAGCCTGTTTGCTCATTCATGGTTTTAGCGGCACACCGACTGAGATGCGTGGTTTAGGCGATGCCTTAGCGGAACAAGGGATACGCGTCTACGGTGTGCTTGTCGCGGGACATAATGGGGACCCGGAAGAACTCATTGTATCCGGTCAAAAAACGTGGATTTCCTCCGTTGAGGAAGGTCTATCGCAACTTGCACACTATAAAATAGTCTTTGTTGCGGGACTCTCTATGGGCGGAGTACTTGCCCTGAACCTCGCGATCCGACATCCTGAGCGTCTCGCAGGTGTAATTTCCATGTCAACACCAACACGTCTACAAAATAGTATACAGGTACGACTTGTACCCTACGCCCGCTACTTTGTAAAATGGTTCTATCCACTCAAGGCTTTGAATTTCAACAATCCTAAAGTGCAGGCCGAAATTCTCAAACAGGCGCAGTTACGCGATGCAGGCGTGACGACCATTGATTTTAACGATCCTCAAGTGGTCAATCATATCAAGACACTAGTTCGTATCCCTGTACCAGCGATAGCGGAACTCATCGCCCTTATCAATGTGACCCGTAGAAACCTGTACAGACTCAAGCTTCCACTGCTCATCATACAAAGCAAACGTGACCGGACGGTTGAGCCAAAGTGTGCTGAGGAGCTATACGCACTTGCCACTTCCGCCCCCTCAAAATCCTTGCACTGGCTCGAACAATCCGATCACGTCATCACAACTGGAGTAGAGCGCGAGGAAGTGTACAAGCTTGCTCTATCTTTTATCAAGAAAACAAGTTCGCACGCTTTAGAAACTGCTCTACCGCATGACGCTCAGAGGGCTGAAGCGGACGAAAGCCTCCCTGATCATTCATAAAGACAATGCGTGACGATTGGAAGTTTACAATCATGTCGGGCTTGTGATCGCCATTTACGTCAACGAAGGTCAGCGTCACAGGTGTGAGGTCATCGTTTGGACCATACAGTTGAGGACCAAGATAGATTTTCGCATGTGTGGCGTCTCCACCGGGTAACTCAATTATCTCTATACGTCGATTCAGGTTCAACGCGAGAA
The DNA here is from genome assembly GCA_964242555.1 of uncultured Ktedonobacteraceae bacterium. Taxonomy (GTDB): domain Bacteria; phylum Chloroflexota; class Ktedonobacteria; order Ktedonobacterales; family Ktedonobacteraceae; genus JBBQVS01. The sequence continues at coordinate 6,523 of CAXTCR010000129.1, read as the reverse complement.
AGTGACTTGGAGTACCACCCTGCTCATTGTGGCCAACAAAAGCATCTGTTTGGTATGTACGTGGACGACCGTAGCGGATATCGTCTAATGTGGTTGCAAACCAACCGAAAATGCCGCTGAGCACCGTCCACAGTAGCAGCATAGCAATCATACCAACGCCAAGATAAAGGAGAGGGTGAGCCTGTCGCGCCGCCTTTGTTTTCTTCTTCAACACTAATTTAGGGCGGGGTGTTGTGGGCAGTGGCCGTGCAACGGTAGGTATGGGACGTGTCACTAATGGAGATTGCTTTGTCTCCGAAAGGTCCTGAGCAAGATTTGGCTTCGTCTCTCTCGCTTTGTTGCTTGATTCCGCTCTTTTCCATTCGCGTATCTCATCCTCTTGTTCTATAGGCCGAGGTCGCGATGCGCGCTGTACTATAGGTGTTGCCGCCGCTGTAACTTTAGATTGTTTGCCAATAGGAGGTTTACTATTTCCACTGCCTATAGGTCGATGTCTTATTACACTTTTGGGTGTTAACTTTTCTGATGCCTCTAATATTTGTGCTTCTACTACTGACATGGGTATGTCTCCTCTCTGTCGCGGACGAAAGTAATGATTTCTTAAGCGTGTGAAGAAATACATCTTACCGTCGATGCGCCCCAGCTTCCACTACATATCTAATCTATAAACAATATTTATACAAAATGTACTGCAAGTAACATAATAGCAGTGCTGGTATTGTACAGAAAAGGATATGAATATGCAAAGAAAAGAGACGAATATTAGCCTAAATGGGTGAGTATACGCGAGATGCGCATAACAAAGAAATAAAGGGGCGAAACAGGAGCATGTCCAGGTAGAATGGATACGTTGTTTTCTTGTCTGAACGAAGTATACCATAGGCACCCGAGGAGGTCCAGGTGTCTATAAGACAGATTCCTTGGCCAAAACATTTTGGAGATCCTTTGGAAGAGGAGCCTCTACTTCGATGCGTTTTCCGGTGCTTGGATGCTCAAACTGTATCTGATAGGCATGCAGGAATTGCCGGTCTAGTGTGATGCCCTTTGGAACTCTTCCAGAGCCATACACGGTGTCACCAACAACGGGATGTCCTATCGCTTTGAGATGCACACGGATCTGATGGGTGCGTCCAGTCTCTAGCTGTAACAAGAGTAATGTATAGCGTGTAAAACGCTGCAACACGCGGAAGTGGGTTCGAGCCTCACGACTATCCCTTGTGGTGACGGTCATTTGCTGCCGGTTGCGCGTGTCTCGACCAATGGGCGCATCAATGCTGCCTTGATCGTGAGCAACAATACCATCGACGAGCGCAAGATAGCGCTTGATGATGTGATGCGCTTGCATTTCCTCCATCAACGCAGTAAGCGTGCGTGTATTTCTGGCAATGATAATCAAGCCGGACGTATCCTTATCCAGCCGGTGGACAATGCCGGGGCGCCCATCTGCACCTACACCCTGTAATTCAGGGTAACGTGCAAGCAGCGCATTCACGAGGGTATCATCACTATGTCCCGGCGCCGGGTGTACAACCATACCCGGCGCTTTATTGAGGACAAACAGGTCTTCGTCCTCATAAAGAATATCAAGAGGAAATTCATGCGCTATTGCCTGTGTTGGAGGGACAACAGGTGTTGATCGCACTATCTCAATGGTGTCTCCCCGGCGAAGTGCATAACCTGACTTGCTCGGTTTCCCCTTTACCAAAACGCCCTCAGCCTCAATCAGCTGCTGTATGGTACTCCTAGAGAGCGAGGGCAACAACGGTGCAAGAAAGCGATCTAATCTCAGACCAATCTGGTCTTCCTGAACATCATATACCTGTGTATCTTCCAAGAAATTTTATTCTTTCTTTAAGCTATGCTACTTGTGACCCATGGTCTCCTGCGACGCGTTTTCTTCCACACGCTTATCACTGGAGGGACGGCGCGAAAAGAAAATACATACAAAGAGCAACAGGACGCCTATAGTGATACAGGCATCAGCGATATTGAAAATTGCGAAGTAGAAATTAATCTGCGGAATGCGGAAGGCGATAAAGTCAACAACGTAGCCGCCATTATGTATTCTGTCAATGATATTTCCCAGCGCACCACCGATAATCAAGCCAAAGATTACTTTATAATACAATGGCCCGTTGTTGAGTATGCGGAAATAAATGTAACCAACCACCAGCATTGCAATGACGATGAAAACGATGAGCACCGCGGTATTCTGCAGCATACTAAAAGCCGCGCCACTATTTCGAATGTAATAGAGCAGTAAGTACTGCCCAACGAGCGAGACACTTTTGCTTTCAGGCGGACTGAGATAAGCGACAACGAGAGCTTTAGTCCACTGATCGAGCACAATCACAACAATGGTGAGAAGTAATGCGAATGCATCATATATGCGGGCGCGGCTACGAACTTTTGACGGCACGATCGTCTCTTCTTCCTGATAACATGTTTCTGAACTTGCGCTCTATCGTACACTAAAATCCCTGATTTGTCTATTCGCTCACTCTTTCTAAAACAGGAGGAAGGGCGCGCAGTTGTTCCAACGCCCTTCCTCCTGTTGTACTACATGGACTAGGATACATTTGTGTCGGTATCGTAGAGTTCCTCGCGACCAAGATTGCGTTCTTCCGCCTGCTCCTCTTCCTCAACGGTGCGGTCTGCCCACGGAATCGCTTCGAGCCGTTTTTCTGGAATAGGCTCGCCGGACACAACACTTTTTCCGTATGTTCCATCCTCGATGCGCTTAAGCGCGGCCTGTACGAGCGTCAACAAAGCCTGTTCGTTATACTCGATTGACTGCTCCTGTTGCGTCTCTATGAAATCTATCGCGGTCTCCTCAAAATCCTGCGGCCCCTCGCTTGCCTCAATAGGGTCAACTGGTTTGGGATGTGCTTCCGTTAAGCCTGATATACTATTCTGCAGCTCTTTTTGCTTCTCCTCTAGCCGCTCTTTCATCTTTTGTATGTCTATAGTCATGAGCACTTCCTTTCAAAATAGGATGATATCCTCTATACGTATCTCTAGCACGGGAAGTCTCATATTTCATCCTGCTAGGAGTAGAATATGTATAGAGGATAGCGCCATGAGGCTTGCCCACGTGTGCTATTCTTATGAGGTACAACAAGAGCATAAAGGATGAAAGAGATGGCAGCACCACAGAGTCCGCAGCAATCCAATCCCCTGCAAGATATTCCATCACTTTTTAGTGATTTCGACCTTTACCTATTTGGTCAGGGAAAAAACTATCGCATCTACGAGAAAATGGGAGCGCACCCTCGTGTTGTCAATGGTGTTTCGGGCGTCAATTTCGCGCTCTGGGCGCCTAATGCGCGTGCAGTCTCTGTCATCGGAGATTTCAATAACTGGGACCGTACGGTAGCTCCCATGTACCTGCGACATAATGACCTTGGTGTATGGGAATGCTTCATCCCTGATATAGGTGTTGGCACGTTGTACAAATATGCCATTTACTCACGTTACAATAACTATTCCGTCGACAAAACCGATCCCTATGGCTTCGCAGCGGAACTACGTCCCCAGACCGCGAGCATTGTAACGGATATCCATAAACATACCTGGCAAGATAGCTCATGGCTAGGGCAACGTGCGCAACGACAGGCGTTGAACGCACCCATTTCGATTTACGAGGTGCACCTAGGCTCTTGGCGGCACGTACCAGAGCGACATCGAGAAGGTGCAGCGGAGGAAGACCGTTTTATGACCTATCGTGAGCTAGCACCTGTCCTCGCGGACTATGTCAAAGACATGGGCTTTACTCACGTAGAATTGCTTCCAACTACGGAGTATCCCTATGATGGTTCATGGGGCTATCAAGTTACCGGCTATTATGCTCCCACAAGCCGCTTCGGGACACCAGAAGATTTTCAGTACTTTGTCGATTATATGCACCAGCAGAACATTGCGGTGTTGCTCGACTGGGTGCCTGCCCACTTTCCTAAAGACGCCAATGGACTAAGCTACTTTGACGGCACTCATCTCTACGAGTATGCCGACTCGCGTAAAGGAGAGCATAAAGAGTGGGGAACGTATGTGTTCGACTATGGGAGAAGCGAGGTAAAGAACTTTTTGATAGCGAGCGCGCTGTTCTGGTTACATGAATATCACCTGGATGGCCTTCGTGTCGACGCTGTTGCTTCAATGCTGTACCTGGACTATATGCGTGAGCAGGGTCAGTGGATTGCCAATCAATATGGTGGACGTGAGAACTTGGAAGCTGTAGATTTTCTGCGCCAGTTAAACGAGGCGGTCTATGCAGAGGAGCAAGGGGCGATCACTGTCGCCGAGGAATCGACTGCATGGCCGCTCGTGTCACGCCCCACCTACGTTGGTGGACTCGGTTTTAGTTACAAATGGAATATGGGTTGGATGCATGATATGCTGGAGTATATGCATCTTGATCCCATCCACCGCCGCTACCACCACAACAATATCACCTTCTCACTCATGTATGCGTACTCGGAGAATTTCGTCCTGCCTCTCTCACACGATGAGGTGGTACATCTCAAAGGGTCAATGATTGATAAGATGCCCGGTGACGTATGGCAGAAATTTGCGAACCTGCGTGCGTTCTACGGCTACATGTGGGGACATCCTGGAAAAAAATTGCTGTTCATGGGTGACGAATTTGGGCAATGGCACGAATGGAATTTTGCCGAGAGCCTCGATTGGCACCTGCTTACTCCACCAAGTGATCCCCATCATGCACAACTGCGGGATTTTATTCGCGAACTAAACGTGCTTTACCACCGGGAACGCGCCTTGAGCGTATTAGATACGAGCGAGCAGGGCTTCTCCTGGATAGACCCGCATGATTCGGATAATAGTGTCATTTCCTTCTTACGTCGTAGTGAACAACCGGAGGAAACGCTCATCTTCGTCTGCAATTTCACACCAGTGCCGCGTCATGGCTATCGAGTAGGTGTACCCTATGCAGCTGAGTATTATGAAGTTCTTAATAGCGATGCCATGCGTTATGGCGGTAGTGGACTTATCAATGCAAATCCAATGCCAAGTGGTCCAATATACTGGCAGTCTTGCCCGCATTCTATCCTGTTGACACTTCCGCCTCTAGCAACTATCATCCTTAAGCCCAGGTCGTTGGCCAAAGTTGATGAGCTGTCTCAAGAGCATGGAAGTGAACAGCAAAATATCATGTAGAGAAGAGTATTCGTAATGAGTCATAACAACGGAAAAATGTCTAGTCTCAATAACAATAATAGAAAACTAAAGGGTCGCTATCGTTCCTCGAGAAACAAGGGGCATGCAGTTACAGAAGATGAACGCTTGCTCAACCGTCTACCAACGCAGCAGCTTGTCAGTCCAACAGAGCCACTGCCACAAGAGCAAATCAAGCTGGAGCAGCGTGCGTTTGACAGCGCAATGAATTTTGATTTTACCTTGACTGATCCCTGGCGTGTCATGCGCATTACAAGCGAGTTCGTCAATGGCTTTGATGCGCTGGCACACATTCCTCCTGCCGTCACTATCTTTGGCTCGGCCCGTACAAAAAGCGATGATGTAGAATACACATCAGCAGTAGAGACGGCACGGTTACTCTCAAAAGCAGGCTTTGCCATCATTACAGGTGGTGGTCCTGGCATTATGGAGGCAGCCAATAAAGGCGCGCAGGAAGGCGGGAATCTTTCGATTGGCTGCAATATCGAGTTGCCGTTTGAGCAATCTTCAAATGCCTACCTCGACATCTCGCTAGACTTCAGCTACTTTTTTGTACGCAAGACCATGTTTATGAAGTACTCTCATGCGTTCGTCATTTTCCCGGGCGGCTTCGGGACGATGGACGAGCTGTTCGAAGCGTTGACCTTGATCCAAACCAAAAAAGTCAGCAACTTTCCCGTCATTTTGTACGGTTCGGAATTCTGGAGTGGACTTGTCAACTGGATACGTGGTGAAATGCTTAGCGCAGGGAAGATTTCTCCTGATGATCCATCGTTGTTGCGAGTTTCTGATGATCCACAAGAAATCTGTAAACTCGTGTGCGAGTCCTACAAGGAAAGCTATCAGTCACAAGGAGATCAATTACAGACCTATCAGCAAAAGTCTATCCGCTAAGGGTCACAAGCAGTTCATACCTCTCTGTGAACTGCTTGTACTCTTTCAATGTTCGCATAGTCATTGCTAAATACACCGCTCGTCTCAGACATGTAGTGGTCTGCCCAAACAACATTTGAAACTCTTTTCACAATTTGGAGCATAGTAGGCAAGTGCATGTGCATAACGTTTTTCCACTGTCTCCAAATGTATATCACATCCGTATTCTCTATAGATAGCATACGCAGTGTGTGCTAGAAATATATGTGTCGGTACAGGATGGGAAGACACATACCTGTAGATATCTTTTAGGAGGAACCATTCTCATGACATTAGCTATTGCAGCAGCGGCGCTCAACCCCGGTGGACTTATTGTCTGGATTATTGTTGGCTTGATTGCCGGCTTCATCGCCAGCCGCATCATGCGTGGTGGTGGTTATGGAGTCGTGGGTGACGT
>CAXTCR010000128.1:0-10835 GCA_964242555.1 uncultured Ktedonobacteraceae bacterium | reverse complement strand
CCCTGCTCCCGATGATGCCGTTCTTGAGAGGGCCAGTGTACCATTTGCTCACGCAACACCGGCTTCTGCACTTCCCTACGAGTCGCGTTTGTACTCGCATTCCCTGCAGAAAGCGACTGTGCACTAAAGGGATGAGATGGCACGAGCGTTCCACAATTGTTACAAAAGTGTGCATCATCTCTGGGCAATTCGTGCCCACAATTGGTACATGCTATCGCCAAGAGATTGCTCCTACATCTAATCTGAGACACATTACTGCTCTACAGTAACGCAAAACCCAATTCAGGTCAAGAGAGATGACATGCAGTAGTACATATGCTTCTTACTTCAATTCTAATAACGCTTCACGCTCCGTTGGTGTCTCTAAGATTTGTCCATTTTTTACAATCTCAACAAGCTTTTTACGCCCCTTCGGGCTGCCAATCATCAATACCCCAACCAGTTTGTTATCACGGAAGAAGAGCTTGCGATAATTCTCGTTGCCCTTTTCTCCAGGTTCGCGCCGTGCAAGCGTTGTTATCTCAGGATTCGCAGGCTCAGTGGTGCCAACAACTGCTATGTTTACATCGAAAAGTGGGCTTGTATAAGTGGGCACATCGACATACGCCTCGTGCGCGCCAGCCATGTTTACACCTGCAATACGCCCATGTGCCATTGCATTATCCCATGTGCCCATCGTATGGTGTAGGCCAATCGTTGGGTCGAAAAACTCCGCTACATCCCCCGCTGCATACACCCCTGGTACACTCGTTTCCAGGTACTCGTTGACCATAATACCAGTGCGTATCTCTACAGGCGTATCGATAAGCACCTGCGTGTTGAGCGTGATGCCGAGACCTATACCAATCATATCCGTTTGTATTTCACGTCCTTTTTTGGTTTTGACATAGGAAGGTACACCATTCTTTGGCACAACCTCCTCGATCTCGTCGCCATGTATCACGTCCACGCCAAACTTCTTCGCGATATTATCCACCACTTCCCCACCCTCAAGATCGAGCGCGTTGCGTAACCAGTAGGGACTGCGCATAATCCAGGTGGTGTCAAGCTTACGAACCGCAAACCCATCGCAGAGTTCATAAGCAATAAAACTACCACCATACGCGAGAGCTGTACGTGACTCCATCATTTTTGCAATGATAGTTTTTGTATCGTCAAGCGTGACAAAATTGTAGATATGGTTAACGTCTTTAGCCCCCGGCACGCGTAAGGAATTAGCCCATCCACCAGTTGCTATAAGAAGAGCGTCGTAGGGCAAGTGCTGTCCCTTGTTTGTGACAACGACCCGTTCATCTGTATGCACACTCTCCACAAGCGTCTCTGTCAGTAGCTCGATGTTGCGCTGCTCATGCCATGCGAAGTCGCGTATCATCACCTTCTGCTCCACGATCACGCCTTGCAAAAAACGTGGCAGCGACACACGGTTATATAGAGGATAAGCTTCATTAGTGATGAGCTGAATACTACAATTCGCATCGTTCTTGCGGAGCGTCTCGGCGGCTGTCGTCCCTGCAACCCCATTGCCAATAATTACATAACGCTTCTCATGTGTTGCCAACGTACGGGTCTCCTTCTTTATCATGCCAAATCTATGGAAGCATGTTGTTTAGCGTTTAAATACGAAAGAATCTTAGCACAGTTTTCGAGAGAACGCTATAGTTGGGTTCGTGGTAAACTCTCTACAAGAGGTTTTTCTTAATAAAAGAGCAAACTCGCTTGGAGCACTTCGTATGACTATTCCTCTGCTTTACTTGGAAGGTGAGAAATTTGAGTAAGACAAGAAGAGTATCCCTACAAGAGCGCACGTTTCCCGCAGGCAACGTCGTTGGCATCAATGGCTACAAAGTAAATAGAGAACTACTCCGCAAGAGCATCGAAGACGAGGGCTATAGTGTTTCAGAGACACAACACTTTCTTGTAGTGATACGTTCGGCGTTCCCTTCCGTAATCGTCATACATTGGTTCGCTCCAACAGAGTTAGATGCCCGTTTAGGAGATTACATACTGCAAGAACTAAAACCGCTTGGTGTCCTAACAGATGGAGAAGACTACGATGCTCTCTTTGGCGCAATAGTTGGTTCCCTCTACCCCCACGAAGCAAGCCTTGCATGGTACCTGTACACAAAAAACACGCTCCAACAGTTACGGCACCTCACAAACAGCTCTTCATCAATCTATCCACATTCCACCCTTGAGACCTTTGCTCTCCTTTACGGTCGTGTATTCAAGTTGCAGTTAGGTAAAACGTTCCTTGATGCCGGTTGCTCCACTGGGTACTTGCCCCTGCTAATGGCAGAACGAAATCCTTCTCTCTCTAACGTTACCGGCATTGATATCCGCCCCAATCCTTTTGCCACAGCACGAGTGCTAGCACAGGAACTTAACCTGCATAATGTACACTTTAAACAAGCAGATTTGCTGGATGAAACATTGGATGCGCTAGGAAGGTTCGATACTGTAACACTCCTCCATGTGATCGAACATTTTTCAGAGCAGCACGCGTATAAAGTGCTCACAAATATTCTCTCAGTAACCGCTCAACGCCTCATTATCGCCGTACCATATGAGCAAACACCCGAGACAGCATACGATCATAAACAGGTATTTTCACGAGAAAAGCTCGAAGCTGTTGGTCATTGGTGCATTGATCAATGGAGTGGAAAAGGTACAATGAAGTACGAAGACTGTGCAGATGGGCTGCTTGTAATAGAGCGAACAGAATAAATACGGGTATAATACTCTTAGGGAAGAAGCACGAAGCATGATAGGCAGAAAACAGAAAGGACTTCATGGATGGCTTACGACTACCAACTCCCCGGTGAAGACGATATCTTGCACATAGCGCAGTTGCGAGCTGGCTATCCAATTTCGCGCCGCGATTTCGACGCGCTGATGAACGCGGGCTTTGGAGACCTCCGTTATGAGTGGTGGCATGGACGTATGTACCTAATGGCTCCTCCTTCAAGTATCCACACCTTACTGGAGAAGCGTACAGAAACAGCACTTGACACACTTCTTGGCGACAATGGCCCTTGTTATTCTTACCGTGGCAAAGATGTAGAGATTCCGCCACACTCAGGTGAGCCGGATGGAGCTACGCTTTCCCCTGATATTGTGATTTCTTGTGCTCCTACTGACCTCTCTCGCCGACCAGAAAAAGGACGGGTACGCAGCAATATTCGCTATCCGCAACTCATTGTCGAGGTTCTCTCGGAGGATTCTACTGCTGAGTTCGACCGCACTGGCAAATTTGAACTGTACAAACAGTGCCTCACTTTGGAAACCTATATGCTGCTTTCGCAACGAGCAGCAGTAGCTGAGGTGTACCGTCGAGAGACAGGTTGGCAACAAGAACTCTATCAAGGACTCAACGCGACTATTACACTACCATTTGGAAATCTTGCCCTCGCTTCCATCTACAGCACCGTTTTACCCCTATTAGGCAAAGTTTTTGACAGTGAAGAGCAACCGTAAGGCACTTTTGAAACTTCGCATCAAAATCAATTCCGCTTTTCCTTCTAAAGATGAGAATGAGTGACCACAAGAACGAAAGTATATATCATTAAGAGGAGTAAGCACTATGGCACAGCTACATCCATACTTGACATTCAATGGGAATTGTCGCGAGGCAATGACGTTTTACAAGGATTGTCTAAACGCAGAACTCTCAACGCAAACGATTGGAGAGTCAGCAAATGCGAGTCAGATGCCAGCTGAAATCCATCAAAACATTATGCATGCGCGTCTAGCCAGGAATGGCACTATACTGCTTTTAGGTTCTGACATGGCAGGACCAGAGGGAACCACACAGGGAAACACAATAACGTTATTCCTCGATTGTAGTAGCCAGGAAGAGATACATGCTCTCTTTGATAAGCTCTCTGCTGGCGGAAACCCCACCTTTCCTGTGACCACAGAATTCTGGGGCGGGATGTTCGCTACACTTACCGACAAGTTCGGCTATAACTGGATGCTGAGCTACGACAAGGCATCACAGCCATAACACTCAAACGGATTTGGTTGCTACTCCCATACAGCGCGTCGTCGTAGGGGAGGGGCGTTCCCCTTGCGGGCGCCCTGGCTCACGCTTATGGGGGCGTTCCCCTTGCGGGCGCCCTAGTTCACGTATGTAGGGCATTTCCCTTGCACGCGCCTGTCTTTACCACCTACCGCGCTGGACGCAGTGCTGATACAATAGCGGCGACAACACTCAAGCCAAAAGAGACTATGAATGCAAGGTGCAATCCTGACAGGAACGCAGGTATAACCGATGCAAACTGCCCCATTCCTCCGCCAGTGATAAACACTTGTTGCACCGCGTTCTGTGGTATCTTGCTCAGGGCAAGCGGAAACACAATCGCGATACTCAACATTTGTCCCGTATTGTTCAACATGCTGAGAATGCCCGATGCGGAGCCACGCGTATGCGGCTCAACGGAACTCATAATCGCATTTGTATTCGGAGACACAAACAGGCCAGATCCACCACCCATCAAAGCCATGAAGACCGCCAACAACCAGTATGGCGTAAACTGCGTTACCGTCGTCAAACCAAGCAAACCACCCGCAGAGACGAGCAGTCCAGCAGTCGCCAATAAGCGTGAACCAACCCGATCCGAAAGTTGTCCACTAAGGGGTCCGATAATCATAAAAGCTGCACCGAAAGGTGCCAGGAGCAAACCTGCCGTCAACGGGTCCTTCCCATATGGTCCCTGCAAAAAGAAAATTAACAAAAACAGCACGGCACCACGAGCGATACCATTGAGCAAGCCACTGAACGTTGCGAACGCGAAGAGTTTGCTCAGGAAGAGACGCAACTGCACAATTGGCGCTTTAATGCGTGGCTCGATAATCGCAAACGCAATCAGGCTTACAATCCCAACGATAAGTATAGCAATCGTTGCGGCTTGCCCAAGCACAGGAAAAGCAAGCATCGTCAAAGCCATAAGCACACCAGTGAGGCCAATGGTCAGCGTGATACTCCCAATCCAGTCGATTTGCTGCCGCTCCGTTGGTCGCACCGGTTCGCGCAATCGTGCAATGCCCCAGAGCAAGCCAAAGATACCGATAGGGACATTGAACAAAAATACCCAACGCCACGAAATTTCGGTCAACAATCCACCAATGATCGGACCGATTAGAAAACCTGCCGCGCCTGCAATCTGGTTGATGCCTAAGCCTAGACCAGCACGTCCCTTCTTAAATGCATCGACAACGATAACCGTGCTGTTCGTCAGCAGGAGCGAGGCACCCGCTCCTTGAATGAGCCGTCCGATAATCATATCGCCGCCATGAAACTGTGGTTGCGCCAAACCTGCAATCAGTGAACCAAGCGTGAACACCGCAAAACCTGCATTGTAAAGACGCTTGCGGCCCCATATATCCGCCAATCGACCAATGATTGGCGTTAGGACAGTGAGCACCAACAGGTATCCCAATAGTACCCAGATTATGGTAAAGAAGCTAACGCGAAGCTCTGTCAGAATATTGGGTAGTGCAATAAGCAGTGCCGAGCCTTGTATCGATGCAAGCAGAGCACCAACCGTGGTGACAGATAACGCAGTCCAACGATAATTGTCGTGCAGGGTTTCCTCAACAGAGGGCACGCTCGGCACAACGTGTTCTTTTGAAACATTAGTAGAAGTACGAGATGAGTTCATACAAAACCTTCCAGGGAATGTTATTGTTCACGCCGTGCCAACAGCACCGCGATTGAGAGCATTACAAGCGTGAATAGTCCAAGTACTGCGAGATCAAGCGGAACACGCGAGACATTATAGTTCAGCAGCATGCCTCGTATAGCGTTCACACCATACGTCAATGGATTCAAAGTGAGAATAACATTGAACCAACCAGGAACACCTTTCGTTGGGAAGATCGCGCCAGAAAACATATACAGTGGTAACGTGATGAAATTTTGAAATGTGCCAAAGTTCTCAAAATCCGAAATGCTCATCGCTATGACCACACCCAACGACGAAATCGCTAGTGCAGTGATAAACATCGCGACAAGCGTTCCAAGTACATTGAGCGGCGTAAGTGCCACCGATGCAAATGGCGCGAATACCATTACAATCGCGGCCTGAATTGTCGAACTGCTAGCATCACCAAGGCATTTTCCAATAACAAGTGTGCTGCGTGGCGTTGGAGCAACCTGCACTTCTTTGAGAAACCCAAATTCACGGTCATAGACGATGGAGATGGCGGACTGCAGCGCGCTAAAGATAATCGTCATCGCAATCACGCCTGGAAAGACAAATTGCTCGTAACTAAGTCCAGCGACTGGCACAAAAGAACGCCGTAAGCCAAAGCCCAGCGCGAATAGCCAGACCATCGCACGAGCGATCGCGCCATATAAACGGCTCCGTTGGCGCCACAAGCGATTCATATCGCGGAGCCAGATCATCGCGATACCTTCAAAGTCTATAAACGGTGTCTTTGCCGTAGAAACTTTAGCGGGTACGACCTGCGAAGGGGATTGAGGTTGTGTTTGGAGCATACTAAAACGCTTTCTTTCTATCGTCGCAATCGTCCACGACTACGCAAACGCGCCCCCATGCGCTCTCTTGTGCCAACGGTCTCTTCACGAATCACACGTCCAGTCAGGCGCACAAATACGTCCTCAAGACTGGGTGCTTTAACGGTAACGCTGCGTACCTCTATGTCGTGTAGCGTTAAATGACGAATAAGCGAGGCAGCTAATGCTTGTCCATTCTCGCCCTCGATACTCAACATGTTAGTATCCCTATGCACTGGTCGTCCCAACCAGTGCACAATTTCACTTTCGGCAAGCGCATCGTTCGAGGTCGTGAAGCTTACAACATCCTCTCCAACACTTTTCTTTAATGCGGCAGGCGTATCGAGCGCGATCAAGCGACCATCATCAATGATGCCGATGCGGTCACAATATTCCGCCTCCTCCATATAGTGTGTCGTCATAAAGATGGTCAAACCCGTCGTCTCACGCAGGCGCAACACATGTTCCCACACACTACGCCGCGTTTGTGGGTCAAGGCCAACAGTTGGTTCGTCAAGAAAGAGTGTCTGTGGCTCATGCAATAGACCGCGTGCTACCTCCAAGCGCCGTTTCATACCACCTGAGAACGTCTTCACACTATCCTTGCGCCGGTCATCCAGTCCCACCAATTCCAACACTTCTCGAATACGCGTCTCGCGCGTCTTAGAGGGCGTGTGATAAATCATGCAATGATAGCGCAAATTCTGCTCCGCCGTCAGGTACTCGTCTAGCGTCGGATCCTGGAAAACGATACCAATACTCTGACGTACAGCTGGTGACTCGCGCTCAATATCATAACCATTTACGAGTGCACGTCCACCCGTTGGACGAAGCAATGTACACAACATCTTGATCGTTGTACTTTTACCAGCGCCATTGGGTCCAAGAAAGCCAAATGTTTCACCGCGTCCAACTTCAAAGTCAATGCCCTTCACGGCTTCTATGGCTCCAAAGGAACGTGCTAAATGTTCTACAAGTACAGTCATAGTTATACCTCGATAAGATGACGTAGCGCGGGTAAAGCGGCAACAAGACGGCCTCGCTCATCCTCGCTTAGTTGCGCGAGCCGCGCATTAAGAGAGTCAAGCCGCGCATTGTCAAAGGTTGTTATAACTTGCTGTCCGTGCTCGGTAAGCCTCACCCACACCGTACGCCAATCGACATCATCATGACTGCGTTGGACATACCCGCTTGTTAAAAGCCGTTTGACCATCGCCGTCACAGTCGAGGGCGTGACTGCTAGACGGTCAGCAAGCTCTTGCATCGAGCATTGCTTATGCTCGGCCAGTACGCGCAAGAGCGATATTTGCCCGTGTGTCGCCCGCAGTTCAGAAATGGCTTGCATATCTCCACGACCTTCGGGCGTATCATTATTTTTTGCTGCATCAGCATTCAGGCGTCGCACCAGCTTCGGCACGATATCCAGCAGCGACTGCGCAATATCTACTTGTTGTGTTCGGCTATCTTGTATCACGCCTCTCTTCTCCCTCACTTTGATACTCTAACTATAGTATATCCATACTATTTGAGGGATGTAAAGGGCAGCGAACAATAAAAAAGCACATTCCGCATGAAGCAAAGCCTCTTGCGGAATGTGCTTTTTTATTGTTCACGATTAATCTATTTGTATCTTGCCCTCAATCACGCTCCCATCAGGCTTGATGTCAAACACACGTGCATAAGGTGCTTCTGGGTAATGCCGGTGCGAGTAGATGATGTAGAGATAGCCGCTACGCTTTGCCCATTCTTTATCGCGCTCAGAAGGGTAAGCCTCGCTCTTAGGATGCGAGTGATAATAGATCATTTCGCCATCGTAGTCGTCGATATCGTTGTAGATACGAACAAGGTCGGCCTCAGCGATGATCGAAAAATCATCAGGAAACTCGGCGGCGTTTGCGGTTGGATAATTTTTGACGACGCGCTTGTCAACACTACCAACTGCTCCACATCCCTCGTTGGGATAACTTTCTACGATGTGTGCAGTCATCTCGTCATAGAGGTTACGTGGAATATACACAATAAATGGCGCTGTCGAGTCTACCATAATATCTTTGCCTCTAAATCGTCTTGGAGTTCATCAAGATCACGCGTCCATAGGTCCTCGCTCAGGTATTTCCAACCACCATCCGCAAGGATAGTCACGATTTTGCCACGCTCCATTGTGTCTGCAATACGTAACGCAGCATGCAAGGAAGCTCCGCATGATGGACCAGCAAAGATGCCCTCCTGGTCTTTAAGCTGTCGCGTGCGCCTGATCGCATCCATACCCGACACGAGTATCTTGCCGTCAAGTAACGATTGGTCAAGCACAGGCGGTACAAACCCGTCTTCCAGACTACGCAGACCCTGTACATCCTCGCCCTGCAAAGGCTCTGCAGCAATTATCCTGATCGCTGGATTATACTCCTTCAAACGTCTCGCATTCCCTGTCAGCGTACCGCCCGTACCTAAACCAGCGACAAAGACATCGAGGTCCGGCAGGTCATGAATAATTTCGGGTGCAGTATGATAGTAATGTGCATCCGGGTTCGCGGCATTGCCATACTGGTAGAGCATAACATACCGGTCGTCTTGCTGTGCCAGTTCCTGCGCCAATCGTACCGCGCCATTGCTCCCCTTCGCGCCCTCAGAGAAGACGATCTTCGCGCCATACAGTTCGAGCATCTTGCGGCGTTCTTGTGTGACATTGTCAGGCATGACCGCCACAAACGGATAGCCCTTGACACGACAAATCATGGCAAGAGCTATACCGGTGTTACCGCTTGTTGGCTCGATAAGAATAGAGTTAGTCTTGAGGCGCCCCTGTACTTCCGCGTCCTCGACCATCTGCTTGGCAATGCGATCTTTAATACTACCGGTCGGATTCGCACCCTCTAGCTTGGCATAAATCTCCACACCAGAACGAGGGCTAAAGCTCTTCAACTCTACAAGCGGCGTATTGCCAATCGTCTCCAATATACTTCCGTAGCGCATACGCTTTCTCCTGTGTAGGGACCGATGTATTACACCCAAGAAATTGACAAGTCCAACTTATTTGATCGCGTCCTACCATCCACCTGCCATCGCGGGCAACAGCGTAACTGTATCGCTTGGACCCACCGGCGTATCTAGTTTCTTGAGGAAGCGCACATCTTGATCGTTCACATAAATGTTTACAAATTTGCTCAATTCCTCAGATGGCTGGATCTGCTCTTTCAATGCCGGATAACGCTGATAAAGATTTGTCAGCACCTCAGAAAGCGTGCTTCCCTCTGCACTTACCTGCTTAGAACCACCCACCGAAGAGCGAAGTATCGGAGCTAATCGAACGTTTGCCATATATTTTTCTCACCTCTATGTAATTACTACTACACGATAGGCCCGCATAGGGGAGGTCTGTGGTGGAGCCAGGGCGCCCGCAAGGGGACGCCCCTCCCATAATACACCTGTTGCCACTGCGCTCTCGTTGTATGGCAGGGGCGCCCCCAAGCCGCATTCGGGGAATGATAAAGGCAACGGACGCCCTGGTCCCCAGTCGAGCCTTACGGTAACGCTTATGAGGCGTTACCCTTGCGGGCACCCTGATCTCCCATATAACATTTGTAGAATTCTACAAATGGCGTTCCTCTTGCGGACGCCCTAGTCCTCACTTCGTATACGATAAGGCACTACGCTGGTACTGCACATACATCTGCATACGTGGGCAGGTTCTCAGGATGCCCATGCTCACCACACGCCGCACAGTCCGGATCACGGAAGAGACGCAGTTCGGTGAACTCTCCGGCAAGTGCATCATACGTTAACATGCGTCCAACCAATGGCTCACCGATATTGAGCAAGAGCTTGATAGCCTCGGTCGCCTGCAACAAACCAATAATACCTGGTAGCACGCCTAACACACCCGCCTCAGCGCAACTTGGCGCAAGTGCTGGTGGAGGTGGCTCGGGATAGAGACAGCGATAGCACGGCCCCTCATATGGCTTAAAAACGGTGACTTGACCCTCAAAGCGGAAGACACTGCCGTGAACAACTGGTTTGTTCGCCAATAGCGCCGCATCGTTTAAGAGATAGCGCGTCGGGAAATTGTCTGTCCCATCGATAATGAGATCGTAGTCGGCAATGATGTTCGCAACATTCGTCTCATCCAAACGCTCGATATACGTCGTGACCTTTACGTCCGGGTTAAGTGCCTCAAGCGTCTCTCGTGCAGAGTCGGCCTTATATTCGCCAATTCGACTTGTATTATGCAGTATCTGCCGTTGCAGATTGCTCTCATCCACCACGTCGGCATCAATGATCCCAAGTGTACCAACACCAGCGGCTGCTAGATAGAATGCAG
>CAXTCR010000127.1:0-10874 GCA_964242555.1 uncultured Ktedonobacteraceae bacterium | reverse complement strand
GGAACTAAGACGACATTCTGTAAGTATGGATATTTCTGCTGGTATTCATGCAATATCTCTTTAGCCTCATCCGACTCTATACGAGCCGCACTATAGTCTTGAGCTATAATAGGAGCGGCATGCTCTCCAACAAAATAACTGTTTCCCCAACAGTGATCCCAGTCGGCGTGACTATTGACAACAAGTAGCTCCCGGCCCACCAGTTCACCTTGTATGTCGTGCACTACATAGTCCATATCCTCTGGACCGAGCAGTGTGTCAAGCACGACCACGTAGCGCGAAGTAATCATAACGAACGCATCCACGTCCATCTGGTCTGACGTTCCATGTGCAAAACTGCGACGATACACCCGAACACGTGGATCTTTGCTCATCTGTGGAACGAGAAAAGGCTGCTCCGCTGTTGTCATAAAAAACTTCCTTAATGGTGGGCGCCGATATAGGCAACGACAAAGTAAAGAATAGAAAGCAACGCGCACACGAGCAGAAATGAGCCGTAGCAGGTAAGTGTCCACGCTCTGCGTGTATTCAACGCTTGCCGCAGTTGCTCACCCATATCGGGTGGATCAAGTTGTATATCAGGTTGTAGTTCGAGGAGTTTGGGTAGCATCGCACGGAAGTCGCGTGCATTGCTCATACCCTCGACGAGAATCACCGTGTTCCCGTCTTCAAGGTCTGCCATGAGCACAAGTTTACCTGGATTGGGATCGCCCGGCACCAAGGTCAATCGCTTGATAGCGGAAAGTGCCACGCGCGTCTCCTCGTCCTCCTCCTGTGCCGTAACCACAAGTTCGTCATCGAATAACTGTATTTCTTTCCCCATGCCGTAGCGTACAACACTCACGGGGTATTTCCTTGTCAATTCATCACTCATATCAATTGTCCATCTTTTGATTGTATAATTGGGGTACTGCTACATATTGTACGGCATCTCATCATCAACGTCGAGGAACCCTCAAAGATTGATCCTACTCATTTCAAAGAATGTTGAATTTTCAGATCGGTATAAAAGTACTATGCTTGACATTTGTCTCACAAAAAATTTACAATTTGTACGGTAAAACATTGGCAACTAAGAAAAGAGAAGTTATGGCACGAGTAGGTCTGCTCGAAGATAACGCACGCATCGCGAAGTTATCAGCAACAATGCTGCAATTTGCAGGTCATTCAGTTCAGGTATATGAGCATCCACGCTCGTTCTTAAATGCACTTCTACAACCTGTTCCAGCGAGTGAAGCTAAAGCAGCTCCTCTTCTTTCATATTATCCAGAACTCCCTATTGACGTTCTTATCCTCGACCTACAACTGCCAGAAATAACAGGCATAGAGGTACTACGGTATTTACAGGAACATGCTCACACCCAAAACCTACCTCTCGTCTTTTGTACTGCCGCCAACTATAGTGAACTCTCCAAAGCCCTTCATCTCGCCCCACATGCCAAGGTCGTCGAAAAACCTTTTAAACTCGATGTCCTGGCCTCTGCTGTTCTATCCGCCTTGAACGCGAAATCATAAATAAACCCTACGCAATTCACCCTACATCCGTATATAGTAGCGATACTCTTTACGAGCGTCGTACTTTCTTTTTCTTCCAAAGTATGATAGAATGTCTATCAATCTCATTGAGTCGTAGCCTCGCAAACTACTACACCGAAGAGGTTCCACAAGAAAGTACGATGCAAGAACATGAGTACATACGAAAAAGATGTGCATGCATTAGATGCATACTCCAATGCCGTGACGAGGGCGGCGGAGCGCGTTGGACCTGCGGTTGTTCGTATTGATATAGAGAGAGAAGGCGGACGTTCGCGCCGCCCTGGAAATAGACCTGGACCAGAGTTCAATGGTGGCCTCGGCTCTGGCTTCATTTTTGCCTCAGATGGCCAAATCCTCACCAATGCCCACGTCGTCGAGCATGCTCGACGAATTCAAGTTACACTCGCCGATGGCCGCAAGTTTGATGCAGGTCTTGTCGGAAGTGATAGAAATGTTGATGTCGCCGTACTGCGCATTGGAGCAGATCATCTTCCCGTTGCCGAGCTGAGCCGAACACCACTACGCGTCGGGCAGCTGGTACTGGCAGTAGGCAATCCCTATGGCTTGAACTGGACTGTAACTGCTGGCGTAGTCAGCGCACTAGGTCGCACACTGGAAGCCCCTGGCATTCCAAAGATGAGCAATCTTATTCAGACTGATACACCGATCAATCCAGGAAATTCCGGCGGTCCACTCGTCGATAGCATGGGGCGTGTGGTAGGCATCACCACGGCAATGATGCCAATGGCGCAGGGACTTGGCTTCTCTGTTCCGCTCGACACTGTAACGACAGTGGTTGCGCGCATCATGGCACAGAGGCGTGAAGCACAACCAAGCGGTGTCTCACTCGGCGTTGGCGGTATGCGCGTAAAACTGGATGGTGCACTGCAAAAGAGTCTCAATCTCCTACAACAGTTTGGTATGGAGATTTTAGAGGTGCGTTCAAGTGGTCCAGCAGACCGTGCCGAACTCAAACGCCAGGACGTGATTATCACCGCCGATGAAGAGTCGATCACTGAGCCTAGCGATTTACAGCGCGTCGTTCGTCGTCACAAAGCGGGCGAGAAAATAGCCTTGAGTTTTCTTCGTGGCGGCAAGAAACGTAAAGTAACCGTTGTGCTATAGTGAAAACGGGTGTTTCTAGCGGTCTTTGCATCTTTAGAAACACCCGTTTCGTGTATTGTTACAGGAAACTTGTTGTACAAATATCCCTTTTGATAGTTGCGAGTATCTTGCGTCTAAAACAGTAGCAAAATATCTTGCCAGCGTGAGTCTCCACGCCTTGTAGACAAAGGAATAATTGCATCATGACAGCATTTCTCGTGACAGCCCTCATCATTGGTGGTCTCATCGTCCTCGGTCTTTTGGTGAACGTCTATCTCTACACACAGGGTGTTTTTAGGCGTAGACGTGCAAGACGGCAGCAACTACAGCAACAAGCTGATGCCGAATCGAAGCGAATATCGACGGCGGAACTCACAGAAGATTACTACTCAAGTATGGGTATCGGCCCAAGTAAGTCCGAAGAAGAACGTTTGTAGCAAGCAGAACAATAGCCCCTCGCATCACGTGATGTGAGGGGCTATTGTTCTGCTTGCTAATAGGTACCACCTAGTTTTCGATGATCCCACGAAACAATCTCTTTCGGCTCCACAAAAAATACCACGCGTTTCGCTGCTTGAGCCGCAACCATCTGACGCATCATATCATTCAAGGGTCCAGTGTAACGTTCAAAAATAGTTTCCCCTATACGCTGTACCGTCTCACGATCTTCCTTGATCATTCCCGTTCCCTTAATTTGGACGCCGCGTAGTTCTTCATATCGCTCACCGGCCTCGATAAGGCACGTCAATCTAGTATCTCGCCGCAGGTTCAACGTTTTTTGCGACTTTGCGTATGTCCAGAACGCGATCTTGTCGTCTATCACCACATACCACATTGCGACAAGGTGAGGCCAGCCATCATGGTCATTTGTCGCTATCTGCACCGTTCGCTGCTCTTCAAGAAACGCTCGTATCTCCTCGTCATTCATGCGTATCATGTCTCTACGGCTCATCTTTTCCTCCTTTTTCAAATGTACGTCGTAGGGACGGATGTATCTCGTTCTACTTGCTAACC
The DNA here is from genome assembly GCA_964242555.1 of uncultured Ktedonobacteraceae bacterium. Classification (GTDB taxonomy): domain Bacteria; phylum Chloroflexota; class Ktedonobacteria; order Ktedonobacterales; family Ktedonobacteraceae; genus JBBQVS01. Next base: position 7,220 of record CAXTCR010000127.1, on the reverse strand, counting down.
GATATTCGGAGAAGGACGTGATACATCCGTCCCTACATCAAGGTTGCAGTCGCAACTCCTCAAGATCGAGATCATGCTGTATCTTGCGCATAACCTCATCGTTTATGACACCCTCATTACGTAGCTCGATGATGGTATGGCGCTCAGCACTAATAAGCTCTCTTTTCAGACGCTGGTATGCGATTGCCCTGTGTTCCTGATCTGCACCATCTTCGGTACCATGATATTGTGCTGTAAAGCGCCGGTCCTGATCGCTAAAGTGGTGACGCAAATCATCGACCATCTCCTGCTCGACCCCATCCTCAGTTAAAAGCTCATCCAAGCGCGCAAGTGCTGATCGGGCAGTTTTAAGCCGTGCCTTTGCCTCCTCTCGTTCTGCGCTATTATCTGTTGGGAGGCGTAGACGACGAATAAGTTGTGGAAGTGTCAGCCCCTGAAGTACAAGCGTTGCCAGGATTACGCTGAAGGTAAGAAAGAGGATGATGCAGTCTCGCTTTCTATCCTAAGAATGCGTCGCCAGGAATTGCCCGATTTCTACAAGTGCCGCCATCGCACGACACGTGATCTCCACCGACTCGTAGTATGGAATGCCTTCTGCGCGCAAAATGGAAAGCGCGGGTATATCGTGACGTGCATAGATTGTCTGCACCAGAACGGGCTTTTTATATTGACGTACAAGCTCTCCCAACATGTGTGCCGCAGCCTCTTCGCGTGGACCAAAGTCGGCAGAGAGTAACTCGCGATAGCCGCCGAACAGTCCTGTAATGATGACACCATCAACATTCTCGTCTTTGAGACATAGCTCTGTCAAGTGCGCGAACGACAATGGATCCTCGTCGGCAGCACCAGCAACGTCGATAGGGTTTGTCGCGGTTGCGCGCGCAGGCATAAGCTTTCGTAGGGCCTGTTGTGTCTCCTCTTTGAGGATAGGCACTTGCATCCCTGCACGAATAGTAGCATCACCGCTTGCCACACCGCTTCCACCACCGTCGCTCACGATGGCGATACGACTCCCTCCTTGTGGAGTAGGTGGTTGAAGTGCGAGTGCCTGCGCTACAGGGAATAATTCGTCAGAGCGCAAAACACGTACGACACCGCTTCCGACCAGGCTTTTATCAGAATCCGGTCGTACCTGTGCGATTGAGCCGGTATGGGCAAGGGCAGCGCGCACACCAACTTCTGTAGCGCCGCTGAGTAAAATAACTGAGGGCTTATAGATGCCCTGTTCGAGCATACCCCGCGTGACCTGACGCAGTGTCTCCTCTTGTACTGCCTCGACATAGCCCGCGATCACTTTTGTCTCGGGATCGCGTGAGAGATATTCCATACATTCAGGAAATGCTACATCAGCTGCATTCCCAATGCTGATAAATGTGTTGAAGCCAAGACCATCCAGGTGCGCCTGTGCGTAGAAGTACATGCCAAGATTGCCGCTCTGCGAAACGAGACCAATGGGACCAACAGGAAGTGGAAATACCATACCCAGCGTGTTTAAGCGCGAGTGATGAATATACAGGCCCATACAGTTGCTGCCAATCATGCGAATACCATGCTCGCGGCACCGTGCAACTAGCTCCTGTTCTAGTGCGCGACCCTCCGGTCCCGTCTCGCTAAAGCCTGCTGTGATGACAACCACCCCCTTGACTCGGTGGGCAATACAATCGTTGATACCCTGTTCGACGTGGGCGAAGGAAGTCGCGATAATCGCGAGATCGACCGGCTCCGGTACGTCTCGCAAGCTGGGATAGGTGGTTTGCCCTAATATTTCTGATACTGAAGGATTAATAAGATAAATTTTGCCCGGAAACCCCCCAGCCATAAGTTGCTTCGCGGCAACATTGCCCCACTTCTGTGGAGCACGAGACGCGCCCAATATGGCAATTGAGCGCGGTTGAAAAACTTCTTCTAATGTATGTGGTGTCTGGCTCATTCGCTCTCCTCGTCGTCATCATCTGAAAACTGCTGTGAGCCGTGTTCGCGCTCCTTGCGCAGTAGTTCCTCAACGCCTCGGATAAGCGAGTCTGCGCTGGGGAGCGGACCCGTGCCAACAATCACATCAGGGTCTTCATCCTCGTCGTCGTCGTCATCATCGCTATCGCGTTCATCAATTTGCTCTTCCAGCCGCCGCACGTACGCACTGGCTTCTGAATCACGAGCGACGAGCGCAGTGATTTGTTCCTCAAAGCGCACTGCATCCGATTGAATATCGCTGAGATCAAGACCAAGCGAGAGGTAGGTGTTCACATAGGCCAAGAGTGCCGCTGTAACCTTAATGTTTGGTGCCGCTGCAAGATAGTGTGGTGCTGCAGCCCACAGGCTCGCTGCTGGAATATTCGCTTGGCGGCATGCATCTTGCAATACACCGAGCATACCAGTTGGCCCTTCATAGCGTGAATTGCGCACATCCATCTCGCGTAAACGCTCCATCACATCGGTTGTGGTCGAGGCTCCTGATATGGGAACCGAGATTGAATGTGGCACTTCGGCAAGTAATGCACCAAGAAAGACAACCTCAGCAACTCCAAAGCGATGGCACACCTCAATGAATATCTGGCTGAATGTCTTCCACTTGAGCTGCGGTTCAACGCCGAGAAAGAGGATGACATCACGTGTATGGTCGGGCGTCGAGTAGGCATGGAATTGGTTTGTCGGCCATACAAGGGTCCGTTGAAGCCCTTCGACGAGCTTGACCGTTGGCCGCGCCTCGGTAAAGACAAAAAAATCTTCCGAATCGATTTCAGCAAATTTCGTGGACTTCCACTTATCAAGTAAAAACTTCACGGCTGTTGTCGCTGACTCAGCGGCATCATTCCAGCCCGCGAAGGCAACAATCATAATAGGGTCACGCAACTCCGGTTGCGTCAGATATTGGACATACGACATATAACACCTCTTTGTCTACTTGACAACGATGGGCAACGTGCCTCTATCTTACCATGTGTGAGAAGAGGGTGTAATATGTACGTGACATGGCTTATTGACGAGAACAGGCACAACATCTATACTTAATGCATGAAACCCGGAGACATCGTAGTTATTCACCAAGACCGCTACCTTCTCATTCTAAACAAACCAGCAGGTGTTGTGATCCATCCAACCTATAAAAATACCGATGGCAATACCCTGTGGGACGCACTACTAAAATATCTTGCCCAACAAGGAACAGAGGAGTGGCAACCACCGGTGCTGTCTGATGATCCCCAATGGGCAGGTGCGCCTCCACAGGTACAGGTGATGTTGCGGGAAAGGCGACTTGCACGCTTACGCAAGGCAGATGGCCCATTGCCTCGTCCATGCCTGCTCCACCGGCTCGATAAGGATACTTCAGGCATTGTAGCGCTGGCGAAGACAGAGCGAGTACGTAGGCATATCATCAAGCAATTCCATGAACATACCATTGAGAAGCGTTATCTTGCTGTAGTTCGCAGGGGAGCACCCCCGTGGGCAATGCCTCGTACAACATTTCGGGTGACACAACATATACAGGACGGGCGTGAAATAGTGCTAGAGGGCATAGTCGATCTGTACGCACTTGGTGACGACATCCTTCAGTTAGACGGGCCGTTGCAACGTGATCCCGATGAACGGAGACGTTGTATTGTCGGACCTGATGGTGATGAGTCTCTAACACGTTGTCGCGTGTTAGGGAGTGAGAACGACTTTTTCTTGCTTGAAGTACAACCAATCACAGGACGTACCCATCAAATACGCGCCCATCTTGCGGCACTGGGCTACAGCATTGTGGGCGATACGATGTATGCGCCGCAGCCTGAACAAGGAACGCCGGAAGCCGCGCTTACACGCCAATTTCTCCACGCCTATAGCTTGCGGCTACAAGGCTATCCAGACGATATACCACTCACGTTTGTTGCACCATTGGCGGATGATCTTGCGTCCTGGTTACATCAGTACTTTCCGACAGGTTTGGGAGCTTTGCATGCAGCATCAACAGTATCCTCCAAATAGTGGTCCACTCGCCAATTTGAGTGAAGAAGACAAGAAAAAGCGTCTCGACGCGATGGTCAAACTCTGGCAGACCGATACCGAACGTCGTTTTGCTCGGGAGGGAGCGCAATCAGTATTACAGGCAATGGGACTGGACGAATATCGCTATGCCGTCGCCCTGCGCTTTCCCGAATGGGAACGCTCTACTGTTGTAGGGCAGGTGCTGGCAAAAGGCGGAAACAACGCGGAAAGCCCTACACTGCTAAGTGTTTGGCGCCGCGATCCCCTCTTAAAAATCATGCCTGATTGGAAGCAGCGTCTGCCAAATGAGAATGTTTTCAATATCACAATTCGCATCACACCTGGCGGCCTTGGCGAGGGTAGTAAGTGGGCAATCGTAATGCCCAAAGAACTGATACCCCGCTATAAACCTGCATGGCCCACTCAACAAGAATGGGTTGCATGGACACGTTCGTTCGACTGGCTCTCAGTTGGCATTGGGTTTATTCGTGCAATGCTTGACACACCTCAATAGGGAGACCTTGTTTCGCTGTGATTGCTACTACCATCTGTACAGCACCGACTTCACGTACTATAATACCGGAACAGTGAATATAGATTTAATGATGTACAAGGGACAGAGTTTGAACAAAATTAGCATATTGTTTCTTGCCGCTAATCCCCTCGGAACAAGCAAACTTGCGCTCGATGAAGAGATGCGTGCGATTGACGAGAAGATATATGCATCTGCACTGCGCGACCAAATTGCCTTGGTCTCAGCATGGGCTACACGCCCGGACGATTTGTTACAGGCTCTAAACCGGTATCGTCCAGACATTGTGCATTTTAGCGGGCACGGCACATCAACTGGAGAATTGCAATTTGTGGGGAACGATGGTTTCCAGAAACCTGTAAGTGCCAAAGCGCTCTCCTCTGTTTTTAAAACCCTCAAAGATAATATTCGTCTAGTCGTTCTAAACGCTTGCTACTCTAAACTTCAGGCCGAGGCAATACGGCAGGAGATCGAGTGTGTTGTTGGTATGAGAGCGCCAATTGGTGATGAAGCTGCCAGGACGTTTGCCGCCTCGTTTTATCGCGCTATCGGTTTTGGTCGATCGGTGCAAGAGGCGTTCGAACAAGGGCAAAGTGCCCTGCTTTTGGAAGGTATAGATGAAGACCAAACGCCGGAACTCCTTGTCCGTGAGGGCAGTGACCCATCAACCATTTTTTTGCTTCGTTCAAATGACTCTTCCCTTTTGGACGATCCCTTTCATTTTGCGCACGACCCCTTGAACTACTTCACCCGTCTGGAAACGTTCCTCAGTGGAGAGGGACACTGGTTGGCAGAAGATTACGAACAGGGACAAATCTATGTGCCCGAAAAGGAATATTTTACCCAGTTAGAAAGTGTTCTTGATACTAAGCATCAAGCCCTGCTTTTGGGACGAGCGGCAGCAGGTAAAACAGTACTTGCAGTGATGTTCGCCCAGTATCTTCAAGAACAGAGAGGCTATCGCGTTGGCTACAAAGATGTGCGCCAGGCAGAAGTGGGAGACGGACGTAGATGGTACGCCCTAGCACGAGAGCATGATGCCCCGAAAACGCTGTATGTCCTTGATAACTGCCACCTCGCTCCTAGAGAAGTAAGCGAATTTTGCCGGCAGTGGCGAGACTTTCCACCAACGCATGCACAGTGTCTGCTTGTTTCACGCTTTAATCAGCAAGAAACACATGATGAGGACACTACATACTTGAACATGTTTGCTGACGACGAAAAGATCATGGTTCGTTCAGAAGACATATTTCTGCCCGTTATCAAGCAATACACTTCAGCACTTCAGTTACATGTCCCTGAATATGAAGATGCTCTGAAAAGCGACAATGTGACCTTGCTCGAAAGGCAGCATGCCCACAATTTGGTTATCTCGCGTAGTCGTTTAGATGCATGGGCCACACTCGGCCCAAAAGTTCATTTAAGCGACATCCGGCAAGCGGACCTCTATCAAGCACTCGAAAGGAAATATTTTTCCAAATACGGTAATGCACTTGCGACATTATCTGTGCTGCAACGCTACGAGATACGTGCCCATATATCCTTTGTGCAAACACTGTCGCAAGAAGAGATCAGACAGTTAGAAAGGGAGAAGCTACTCGTCTCTTCAACAGTAAAAGGCTATGGACGCCTGTATGATCTGGTGCTGCATCCGACGGAAGCACGAGAGCTATTTCTTACCTATGTCTTTAATCAATATGGACAAGTAAATCACGAAAGTATTCAACAACTGGTTGTGTCCACGCTCGAAACGTATCTACGCGAGAAACCATCAAACTATATCGCGGTATACGACAGCCTTGCACGCCAACGACATGAGGATACGCTCAAACACTTGTTGCTCAATCGAGAATTGCAAAACAAAACTGCAGCGCAATTCAGTAGAGAAACACTGGGCGATGCGATACGCTATATCTATAAGGTAGCTCGTCTCGACCACGAAGCTGCCATGCAATTGATGAAGCGACTAGTGAGAGTCGCAGGTATAAAGGATATTTGTACGCGGCTGGTCAATAGTTCGTATGGGGATGTGACAGTTCTGCTTCAGTCCATGGCGTTTATCGATGTAGCGCTTGCAGATGAGGTTGTTACAGAGCTTGCGGTGGATGAACTTGCAGGGCACATGGAAGTAGAGAGCGTTCAAGACCTGTTCAGGCTGGTGCGCACCCTTCACTCAATTACTCCAGCTAGAGCTAGCCTGCTCCTCACGCATATTCCATTGACAGCACTTGGCAGCAGGACAACAGCTCGCAACTTCCCCGATGTTGTGAGACAACTACAAAAGTATAACTATCCAGCTTCACAACTCTCTCGCTTTATCACCACACTCGACATGCTGCAATTTGCCCGTCAATCTAAGCATATAAGCTTGCAGAGCTTGTTCTGGTCGTTGCGCGAACTCCAAAGGATCGCGCCTCAGCAAGCACAAACATTGCTCCTCTCACTACCAACGCGTGAGCTTGCGCTCAAGACCAGTGAAAGTAACATAGGATCAGTAGACCAAATACTGCAACTCATGCGCCGACTGGGCTATCCTCATAAAAAGATAACCGAGTTCATACAGCTGTTGGATATGGACGAGATTGGGGAGCGTGCAAAAGAGGGAAATATACTACGCTTTGCCTCGCTGTTGCGCACACTTAAGACAATCTCACCCGTAAAGGCTACACAACTGTTAGAGATCGTGGGGCCGGCAGAAATGGCAAAGGTACTTTCTACCCAG
>CAXTCR010000126.1:0-10954 GCA_964242555.1 uncultured Ktedonobacteraceae bacterium | reverse complement strand
GTTTCGTCAAAGAAATGATCGCCCCTACCACGCATATCGAGGATGATATTCTCTATTTCGCTCAAACGGTGCGAGAAATTGATCTCCATGTCCTCACGATAAAGGTGCAACTGCTCCTCTATCGCGCCAACCGTGCGTGCATCTTCGGCCAGTAGCTCGGCACGTTGCTGCACAGAGGTCTGCGTCTCTTGTAACAAGCGCTGCATCACACCGAGTGGGCTAAGCAGTTTAAGGCGAATGCGCTCGGCCTCATCCAGCGTGTGGAACAGGTAGTCTTCAAGTTTTCCAAAGCGGCTCAGCTCCCAGAGTTGGAGCGTTTCTTGACCCGTCGCGGCTAAAGCGCGTTGTGCTGACAGAGCCGAAACAGGAAAGATTTCCGGTTGGAAGCCGAGCAGATTTTTGCAGTTGTCGCGCACAAACGTCATCACCTCTTCGAGCGCCTGAGGCGTACGCAGGATGTCAATTTTGTTGAGGACGACAACCACTTTTTTGCCCCATGTGCGAATGCGCTCCATAAACATGCGTTCGCTCTGCGTAAAGGGACGGTCAACGGAGGTAATAAAAAGGATCAGGTCGCTGCGTGGCACAAACTCTTCTGTCAAGCGTTCGTGTTCGCGCAAAACAGCGTTGACGCCGGGCGTGTCAACGATACTGATGTCGCGCAAAAACTCGGCGGTATTCTCAACCTCAAGGATATTTTGCTCAACCTGACGCTGGACATTCTGCTCACCGTAGCGCACGATCGTGATCTGTTGCGTCGTGGGAACAACACCCTCTTCGAGCACCTCACCGCGGAGCAACACGTTAATACAAGCGGATTTGCCAGCGTTAAACTCGCCCACGATAACAAGCAGGAATAGATCGTCGAGTGCGTCTGTGACCTGACGTAGTGTTGTCACATGGGCATCCGCTCCCTCGAAACCAACGAGAGATGCCTGTAGTTGACTGGCAATGCGTCGCTCCTCTTGCAATAAGCGACGTTGTTGATTTTGTAGTATGGCCTGTACCATAGCTTTTCCCTACTCTACTCTCTTCTGGGCTACACTAATAATACGTAGCAGAGCAGGGAAAAGCAACGTTTCTCTGCTATAAAGTGAGGACACGTTTCGGCCAACGTTTGTCAAATGTTGGCTACAATGCGCCCTCGTTTAACCCTGTGTTTACGGCTTCGAGAACAAAGCCTCTGGTGTTTCCTGGGGCACGATGACCTTGAGTGTATTGGGCACTACACAAAACGTGGTGGGCGGAAAATCGTTGCGTGATGTGTCACTACGAACGGCGTCACCGTCAATCTGTATCGCAACACGACGACGTGTATGTATTTTAATATCCTTACATGTTTCATATTGCACCCAGTTGCGACGTTGTTCGCGACGGAGCAGAAAGTCGATTGCAACGGCGATGCGGCCAAGCGCGTTCTGTTTGCGTAGAATGCAGACATCAAGATAGCCATCATCACATTTTGCCTGCCATGTGTACTTGATGGCACCCGCGTAGAGCTGTGTGTTGCCGATGATGATTTGTATAGCATTGGTGCGTATGGTTCGTTCGCCCATTTGAATGGTGACGCGAAAACTTGGGTAGTGGAGGCCGAGCCATAACCCGACAAAAAAGTAGCCAAGGGCACCAAAGCGTTTAACCGACTTTTTCTCAACTGTACGCGTAACCTCGCCATCGAAGCCAACCCCTGCCATGAGCAGAAAATAGCGGTTGCCCATCTGTCCGAGGTCGATAGTGCGTGTACGCCCATGGACGAGTATCTCACGCGCTTCTCTGTTGTCCAGTGGAATACCCGTTTCTCGCGCCCATACATTGACGGTACCACTGGGAAGCACACCTAAAGCTGTCTCGCTGCCTGCTAATTCCTGGATAACTTCATTAATTGTGCCATCGCCACCTACCGCGACAACCACCGAGACATGTTGCCCAACGGCTTCGCGGGCAAACTTGCGTGCGTCACCTGCGGCCTGTGTCAAACACAGTTCCGCCTGCCAGCCCTGCTCGCGTAAGTAGTCAATCGTTTCCTCTATCTGTAACCTATTATGGGTATAGCTGCCAGAGACGGGGTTAGCAATAACGATAGCGGTTGTAGGTGTATTGTTCGGGGATATTTCTGCTTCTATTGGATTAATCATTTCTTCCTGCATTGTTAGCCTCATACATATATGTAACCTTCAATGGTGTTACGGAATGGAGGCGCGAACAGTTGCAAGAGGGGACTAATCTACCCGTGGCACACGCGCAAGTATCTCAGCAACAACCTCATAGTTAATAGTCCCAAGTCGCTCGGCAACCTGTTCAGCTGTAAGGGTTGCATCTCCTTGTCGTCCAATCAGCACGACCTCGTCGCCCATACGGGTTTGGGGGATATCGGTTACGTCGACCATGCACTGGTCCATGCAGACGCGTCCAAGGATAGGAGCAACTTGTCCATGAATCAGGACATGGCCCCAGTTATACGGGCTGCGGCGAAAACCGTCGGCATAACCCACCGGTAGCACGGCGATGCGAGTGGGGCGCTCAGTGGTGAAGGTGCAGCCGTAGCTGATGCACTCGCCTGCTGGCACCATTTTGACCTGTGCCACCAGTGTTTTAAAAGAGAGCGCGGGTCGAAAGCCGCCGGGCAAGCGAACATCAGATGAAGGGTCCATACCATAAATAGCGATACCTGGACGCACCATGTCGAAGCGTGCCTCCGGTAGACTCAGGGTTGCGGCACTGTTCGACGCGTGTACGAGTGGTGGTCGTAATCCTTGTTCTGTAAGGGTACGTAGTACGTGTTGGAAACGTTCCAATTGCATGTGAGCATAGGTCTTATCGAGTGTATCGGCCATCGCGAAATGGGTGTAAAGACCCTCTAATTCGAGTCCTGGTAAGGCACGGACTTCGCGCACAAAGGTTACAATATCTTCCAACTGTTCGGCACGGATGCCGAGGCGTCCCATGCCTGTGTCTACCTTGATATGTACCTTGACGGTTTTGTTTAGTGCAAGCGCGGCCCGTGAAAGTGCCTGTGCTGACTCGCTGCTATAGAGCGTCACGGTGATATTCTGACGCACGGCCTCACGCATTTGCCAGAGCGGAAGGTAGCCGAAAACAAGTATAGGCGCACTAATGCCACCAGCACGTAGTGGAGTCCCTTCGCTGAGTGTTGCTACGCCAAGCATGGATGCACCATTGCGCAGGGTGGTACGTGCGACTTTTAGCGCGCCATGTCCGTAGGCGTCGGCTTTGAGACTAATTAACACCTGTACCTGCGAACCTACAAGGGATTTGATGCGGCGCGTGTTGTTGGCGATGGCGTTCAGGTCGATCTCGACCCATGTGGGACGTTCGGCACGCGCCACCACAATCTGTTTCCAGCCGGGCGTCTGGCGTACTAGCCGCTCCGACGCTTCCCAAGGTTCGGCCATTAGCAGCTCGGTCACACGCTCCATACGCGTTGCCTCTGACCCTTTTATAAGTACGGCATCCTGTAGCCCTGTGTTTGGAGACTGTTGTGCGAGTATAGTGCGTACGGCCTGTGCAGCGTCTTCATGCGTAGAGGTGATAGTTATGTGTGATGCTGGTAAACCGGCTTGCTGTGCTCCCTCCGCCACAAGGGTCACATATTCACCTTTTATAACGAGATAGTCAACATGTTGTGCGGCTTCTTGTCCCATTGCGCGATGTGCCTCTTGCGCATAGCTGCCGAGGTTATGCATATCCCCAAGCACGGCAATGCGTCGAGCGGCTGGGAGTGTTCGCAGCGTTTGTAAGCCAGCACTGACCGATGCTGGCGTTGCGTTATGTGTATCATCGAGTAACATAGCCCCTTGTACACCAGCCAAAGGCGTCAATCTTCCCGGCATGGGAGAAACGTTTAACAGCGCTACCGCAACTTCATCCAGGCTCATGCCAACATGACGACCTATAGCATAGGCCGCGAGCATAGTTTGCAGATTGTGCTCGCCAAGCAAGTGAGAGGCTAACTGTGTTGTGACGACCTCCGGTGACTCCGGCGTAACTTGCTCCATTGTCAGCAGCGTATACCGGGTACCCTCCCATGTTACCTGAATATCCTGCACCGGTGGTGGAGCACTATCCTTTGTGAAGTTGGGCATATTGTGTACTAGATACGGATAGCGTGCCACATTAGACCTATGGAGCTTGTTGTGTCCAAAAAGCAGTTCATAAATAGCGTTATTGTAGTTGTTATAAAAGAAGCTGCCATCCTCTGGCAAACTGGTAAAAAGCGTGCCTAACTCTTCTGCCAGTCGCTCCAACGTCCCAAAATATTGTAAGTGTGCGGGACTGATATGCGTAAGTACACCAATAGAGGGATGAGTGATACGACAAAGCGCCGCGATTTCGCCAGGATGATCGCAACCAAACTCGAGAACTGCGTATTGATGATGTTCCTCAAGTCGCCCAAGTGAGAGGGGAATACCAAGCAGGTCGTTGTAGTTCTGCCAGCTCCTGAATGTCGAGTACTTACCTGCGAGCACGGTTGCAATCGCCTCCTTTGTGCTCGTCTTGCCCACACTTCCAGTGACCGCAATAACCGTTGGATGCCAGTGTTGAAGGATAAAGCTGGCATATTGCTGTAACGCGAGGCGTGTGTCCTCGACAACAATCGTGGCGATCTCTGCATGCTCGATCTGCTGCTGTACCTCTTCGGCCAATGTATTAATGAACTTCGCCTCTACCATAACGCCAGCCGCACCGCCATGAAGGGCATCGAGCAAATAGTCATGACCATTGCTGCGCTCGCCACGTACTGCAACAAACAAATCGTTTGGAGCAATTTGCCGTGTATCGTGACTGAAGGCGGGAAATGCATCCTGTTTGCCTCTATAGTGAAGGGTTCCTTGTGTGGCCTGTAGCAGAAGGTCGAGGTAGATCATAAGTGGTTACTCCATGGAAAAAAACGACCGTAGGGGTCTAATTCCATTACACCCTGTTGGCATATGACCAACTTCGGAGTATGCTGTGACGTTCCCCAATCCGTGAAACGGGAGCGATTACCGATTAGGGTGTATGTAATGAAACCCTTATATTCCTGTATTATCCCTAAATCACGTAGATTTCCTATCATCAGGTATCAACGAAAATGGGACGAATTATAAGTCTATCACTCCGCAACTCGTCAAACATCGGTAAAGATGTATGATATTTCTCGATGTTCATATCGCGCATATCATCTCTTTCTAACGTGCTAACACGTAGTGCATACTTCCAACATGCTTTACCATGCCTTTTAGCTCCATAACCACCAATGTTGAGGCAACTATATTCGCCTCCAATTCGCTCTGGCGTGTCAGTTCGTCGATATGACATGCTTCCAAGGTCAGGTATTTGAGCAAGGCACGCTCTTCAGGACTATCGGGTGCGATTGTTTTGACGTGTGTTCGCGTCTCCTCATCTGAAGGAATGACATGGATGTTGAGTGCTTCCAGGATATCACGTGTACTGGTGACGGGATGTGCGCCATCCTGTATAAGTTTATTCGCCCCACTACTTGCATGGGAGAAAATACTTCCCGGCACCGCGAATACCTCGCGTCCTTGATTGATTGCTGAACTGGCCGTGATGAGCGAGCCAGACTTTAACGGAGCCTCGGTTACAAGGACACCCAATGAGAGGGCGGAAATGATATGGTTGCGCGCGGGAAAGTTGCCGGATTCGGGTTTTACCCCAAGTGGAAATGTAGTAATAAGTGACCCTTGACCAGTCTCGACAATACGTTTGGCCAGATTGTAGTTCTCGGAGGGATAAATAGTATCAAGGCCACATGCCAGTACTGCAAGTGTGCGTCCTCCGGCATCCATCGCTGCCGTGTGTGCCACTGTATCGACGCCGAGTGCTAGGCCACTGACGATGGTAATCTTGCCCTGCGCGAGTTCTGTGCTAAATTGTTCGGTCACTTGCCGTCCGTAGCTGCTCATCTTGCGCGTGCCAACGACGCCAAGCGTGAAATGACGATCGTCTTCGGTGAACGAGCCATAGATGTAGAGTACGGGTGGTGCGTACTCAATCTTTCGAAGCAGTGGAGGATAGTTGCTGTCGCGCCATGTGATCACCTGAATACGCTTCTTCTCCAACAACTCTAGCTCTTGTTGTGGCGACGCTGTCTTACGGTATGCAATAAGTTTGTCAATGGTTTTTGCATCAAGGCCAGCTTCTGCGAGGGATGTACTATCGGCCCTCCATGCAGCCGCAACATCGTCCTTGAAGAAATCGAGCAGGAGTTTGAAGCGTACCGGTCCGATACCAGGAAAGCGACTAAACGCGACCCAGTGCGCGAGTTCGTCCAACGTCAATGCGTCAGAGTGATAGTAGGGAGTCGGAAGGTCAAACACAACGGTATGTTGTTTGTTCGTGTTCATAAAATAACGCCTATTCCTATGAAGTCTGCTTTAGCCGCGATGTATGCATGTACGCTTGTTGCGTAAAGATGTAGGAAATGGCCGGTGCATGTCTCGTATTGTACACGATGTGGCAATACCCCCTCTGGCCCCATGCAATGACCCAAACGGGTTGATGGGTTATGGTGTCTGGTCTTGCTCGTCTAAACTAAATAAGACAAGACATAAAGGCAGTTAGACTGTGTGGCGAGGCTCTATATGCGGCAGGAAGAGAGCTAAGAGAGGATGTTGAGCAATGGGGGATGTGTGTAGGGGTCAGGGCAATGTATTTTCCCGAAAAAAGTCGTGCCGCGACTCGTTCTTTTGATTATCTATCTCTATTAAGAAGCGTGTGGAACGGGGAGAGTGTAATACAACGGATGCTATTTGAGGAAAAACTGTTATGAGTAACAATCGGAGACCTGGAGAAGATTCGGTATTTGAGAATAGCACGACGCGGTCGGGCAACCTTCTGCGGGAGTACCAGCGACGAAGCCAGCAGCTAGAGGGGCAGCAGAGTTCGCCAGCGCAGAGGTATCCGGAGCACCTACCTCCTGTGTATCAAAACCAATATTCTCCAGTGATGCAGAATAACGGTCAACAAGTTAGAGGACCTCAATACCCTCCAACCTCTCAAGGCTACGAGCAACAGCACCGCCAACCGGGTCCAACCCCTCAAGGCTACGAGCAGCAGTATCGCCAACCTGCTCCAGCTATACAGAATACGCCTCCCGTTGCCCCAAATCAGCAGGGCCCCTATGGTTGGGCTGCAAATGCTATGCAGAGAGTACGCCAGTGGTCGGGAAAAATAGCGGCACAGCGCTATGAACAGCCAGCACCACCAATGGTCCTGCGTCATCCTCCACAGACTGGGATGCCAGAGACACCAGCACAACCGAAGAGGAGGCGCTGGAAACGTTCGCGTACCATGCGTGTCGCGATGCAAATGCGCCATCGTCGCGAACGTTGGCAGAGCCAGTCACCCACCGGAGGACGTATCGGTACAGGTATTCTCGTGTCCGTTATGCTATTGCTCTTTATCCTCACAACTTCTACAAGCGCATATGCCTATGGCTACTATCAAAGCCAATTGCCGCGTGTGCAGGGACTGGCAAGCCAGCATATCGATCAGATGACCCGTATGTACGATCGCAATGGTGTTTTGCTGGGCGACCTTTTCAATACCGATGGCGGTGGACGTCGTACGCCTGTGCAATATAAAGACATCCCGAAGGTCATGCAGGATGCCATGATCGCGGCGGAAGATAAGACATTTTGGACTAATTCTGGCGTCGACCCACAAGGCATTCTCCGTGCAGGCACAGCCTTTATCCAGCATAATGCTGTTCAGGGCGGTGGTAGTACACTTACTCAGCAATTGATCAAAAATATGACTGGCGAAAAAGACCAGACACTTAACCGTAAGCTGCCAGAAGCCGCTCTTGCAATTGGCTTGACTCAGCAGTATCCAAAATGGAAAATTATGGAGATGTATTTTAACGTTTCTCCATTTGGGACACTTGACCTAGGAGTTGAGGCGGCGGCAGAAGAATATTTTGGTTTGCAACGTGTTTGCGATCCTAAAGATTTTCAGTGTACTCCGGGTATCGCAAAACTTGAGTACGATAAGAATGGAAAACTTAGCCTAGTCTTGGGTCTTGCTCGTGCCTCGTTGCTCGCTGGCATGCCCCAAAGTCCCGTAAGTTACGACCCAACAAATGGCAAAAACGCCCGTAGCTTAGCACTTATCCGTCAGGACGAAGTGTTGCACAACATGCTGGCTCTTGGCATGTCTGTAGATGGACAGCCTATCACGGAAGCCATGATTCAGCAAGCCGAAAGCGTAACCGCGAAGATGACGTTTACACGCTATTCGCAAGAAATTATAGACCAACAGTTTTTCACCTGGGTAAAGAACCAACTCGCGTTGCAGTTAGGACATGGAGATGAGAATGCAGGTCTTATCGCGCTTTATGCGGGTGGCTTCAATATTCGCACAACGATAGATTCGAGCCTCGAGAGCTATGTTAAGAAAGCCATAGATCGTCATCTTAATCAAGTTGAGTATCAACCATTCCCGTATGGGCACTACGCCATTCTTAGCCGGGACAACAATGTGCATAACTCAGCTGCCGTTGTGATGAACGCAAAAACCGGTGAAGTACTGGCAATGGATGGAAGCGCGGACGGAAGTGATTTTAATGCTGCTACCGATGCCTATCGTTCGCCTGGCTCAACATGGAAACCAATAGTGTACACGACAGCCTTTGAGATGGGCATGTATCCAGGTACAGTACTGCCTGACGTAAAGACGTATTTCCCTAATGGAGGTACCAACGATGCTCGAGGTGCTTATGTGCCACCCGATTACGGCGGTGTGTATGCAGGTGGCAATAATACGATTCAGGTCGCGACCGCAAACTCACGTAACGTTCCCGCAGTAAAAGCACTACAGTTCGCGGGCATCGAGAATGTCGCAAATATGGCGCGTCGTCTTGGCATCACTGCTCTGGACGAAGATATTGTGATAAAGAACAACGAGATCACTGCAAAGAATAAAAAAGATGGCACCCACATTCCTCTTCTAAAAACTGTTACCGATTATAACCAGCTTTCTTTCGCGCTTGGCTCTATGGGCGTACCACTGATTCAAATGACAGGTGCATATCAGGTGTTAGCGAATCAGGGAATGCGTATCCCGCCACAAAGTATTCTCGATATCTGGGATAACTATGGGCATAACCTGTATCATTATGATCCCAATCATCCACACACTGTACAGGTCATCTCACCTCAGATCGCTTATCTAACGACCTCTGTACTCACTGATGAGAATTCACGTGCGGCAGAGTTTGGCAATGATCACATCCTGTCCTTCAATGATTGGGACCCGACCTATACGGTTCATCAGGTTGCGGCAAAAACTGGAACAACCGATAACTTCACCGATAACTGGACAATGGGTTACACGCCAAATGTGGTTGTTGGCGTCTGGTCCGGCAACTCAGATAACTCCTCATTGATAAATAGCGTTGGTGTCACCGGCGCTGCTCCAATCTGGCACAGTATCATCGAACGGGTAAGTGGCAAACCATGTGATCCCAACGATCCCAATTGGGACGGGGTACCATGCGGTTCATTCAATCCTACACCCTATAACTTCACACAAGGCACCTTTGATGTCCCTACAGGCGTTCACCAAGCCTCAACCTCAAGTTTCGACGGCTTAAAGGGCGGTGGCAACTACAACTGGATGCTCGATGGCGAAGACCCAACGACATACGGCATTGCCGTTCCAATGACAGGTGGCAATAACGGCGGGGGTAATGGAAATGGTGGGGGAGATGGAAATGGTGGCGGCAACGGTAATGGCGGCGGAAAAAATGGTGGGGGCCATGGCGGTAAACCAACACATTGATGCTCCTCTGTGATATTCGAACAGTATGATGGTATGGGTCTGCTGTATCACACTCCGTTTTATAAGCGAGTGTGATACAGCAGACTCATCCCTGCATCCTCAGTTCAAACTCCACAATGGACTTGTGTATATTTCCTCTTGACAATCTCCCACTCAAAGTGCTATTCTGTATTTGCAGTCTCGGTGAGAGAGTGCTAGCAATCAAAGTTGACAAACGTTGTATCATTTTGCTAGAGCGACGGCGCTGTGGCAAGGAAGACAACGGGAGAGGGCACGGAGTACATTCGATGACACCGTTAAGTCCGCGCAAGCAACAGATCTTGCGTGCGCTGGTTCAAGAGTACATTCATACTGCCACTCCTATTGCGTCTGACACCCTTGTACGAAAATACGAGCTACCGTTTAGTTCCGCAACGGTACGGCATGAACTGGCAGGTCTGGAGGAAGCACATCTTATCTTCCAGCCACACACGTCGGCGGGACGCGTGCCTACTGACCTGGGATATCGCTACTTTGTCGAGCATCTCATGGGCGAATCAGCGTTATCGCTGGACGAGCAACGCCTCATCCGGCACCAGTTCTATCAGGTACAGGATCAATTAGACCAGTGGGTGCGGCTCACGGCGTCGGTAATGGCACGCTTGTTACATAGTGCTGCCGTTATGACGCAACCTCGTTCTGCTGAGGGACGACTAAAGCACTTTGAGGTTCTGTTGGTGACAGAATTATCAGCCTATGTGGTCCTGGTATTGATGGATGGCACGGTCAAGCAACAGCGCCTGGCGCTCGATGCACCAATCCAGCAAGAGGAATTGAGTACCATAGCTGCTCGCCTTAACGGGCTGTTGCAGAACAAGAACGCGGCTGAGATAGACACATTACTTAAGCAAGAAGATCTTGCGCCTGTAGAGCGGCTGATCGGCAATAGTATCGCGCACATCTTACAGCAGCACGGTGATATTCTGGGCGATGTTTTCTATCGCGAAGGCGTGGTCAACATCCTTGAGCAGCCAGAGTACAGCCGCATGGGACCCGAAGAGGAGCGTAGCGAGCGTGTACGTAAGGTGATGGAGGTGCTGGAGGAAAACCGCTTCTTGCCAGTCCTGGCTAAACACCTGCGCACCGCCGATGGCGTGCAGGTCATTATCGG
>CAXTCR010000125.1:0-10960 GCA_964242555.1 uncultured Ktedonobacteraceae bacterium | reverse complement strand
GCACCAGACTTTACACTCAAGACAGAAAAGGGCGAGACATGGCATCTTGCCGATTTTCGCGGCAAGAAAAACGTCGTCCTCGCATTTGTCCCCTTTGCATTCAGTAAAGTCTGCTCCGCGCAATTGCCCTCATACGAAGCAGAGCTGGACCGTTTCAAAGACTTTGATACCGAAGTCGTCAGCGTCAGCATGGATAGCACCCATGCCCTGAGCGCCTGGGAAAAGTCCATGCACACCTCTTTCCCCCTGCTCTCTGACTTCTACCCACAGGGGAGAGTCGTGGATCAGTATGGCGTACGTCATCCCGTTGGCATGCCAGAGCGCGCCCTCTTCGTCATAGACAAACAAGGCATCATTCGTTACATCGAAATCGAAGCTTCCCCCGGCGATATGCCCGACAACGAAGACCTCTTCGAAGCCCTGCGCAAACTGTAGGCCGAATTGAGTGAGAGTGTATAGCCGATAAATCGGCCTTGCAAGCGGAGGCCGTCAATCGCTAGAGAGTCATTGGATTGGTTTCTACCAGGTCGGGAGTGATGGCTCATTTGGGTTATACATTGTCACCCTTTTTGCGCTTGCATCGTGTGGAGTATGGATATGATAAACCTGTAACTCTTATATAGTATGGAGGAACATATGGATAAACCTATTCCAACAAGTATTCATGGCATACTCGACTATGTGTCCGTGCCTGCCCTTCTTGCCTTACCACGCCTACTCAAGTGGAACAAGAACATTACCAACTTGACGACCGGTATCGCAATCGGCACACTTGGCGCAAGCTTGATGACACGTTACGAACTCGGGGTGTTCAAACTCATTCCAATGACTGGGCACCTTGTACTGGATGCCACAAATGGCCTCATGCTTGCCGCGTCTCCATTTGTCTTGCTCAGCAAGTGGGAGCGCAATGCCACCGTCACAAGTATCCTCGTTGGTCTCGGTGCCTTCGAGATCAGTGCCGCACTCCTCACGCAGACGCAGCCATCAGCAAAATACAGAGTCAACGAGACCGTAGACAAACTCAAAGACCTCATCCCAAGCAAATAAAATAGTTTGTGTAGTCACACAAGGCACTCTCGCCCTAGCATGCGAGCAAGTGCCTTGTGTGACTACATTTCCTTAGCCTTCTTGCAAGTCGATTGGTTGCCACGAACTACTATCATATGCTGGATAGCGAAGCTCCCATGTATGCCCCGGCTCCTCTCGCGCCTCCCAACGTCGAAGCGCATCAAGTAGCACCTGACGCTGCAAATCCTTCTGATGTGGCCCACCCAAGCTATTGCCCATCTTGAAGTGATACGGCGCAACCGCACGCGGCGGACCTGCTTGTTGCGATTGCTCAGGCGCCACGGTAATCAATACCGTGGGGATGCCTCCCATCTCTACCTCGCGCTGTATAATCGCGCTCACCCGGTGACAGAGTGGACACCCTGCCGTGACAATCACACCATCGGCTTTTGAGCGCACTATCTCCTTCGCCATCGCTGGCGCTGCTCGCTCATACAGGTCACGGAAATTCTGCGTGTATCCCATAAAGCCAAGATGTTTGTTTCCCACGCCCGCGATTATCCCTTCCTGCGCCAGTTCGCGTAACCGGTCTATCGGAAACACTACATTGATGTCCTCATCGGCATCTCGATGGTCATAATGCTCGTGCGTCACCATTAACTGACCCACCTGCACATCCTCTGGTATCAACCGCCAGCTATTATCCCCCTCGACATCAAACGGCTCCTGATCCCGCAAATGTACGCCTGCAGTAGTAATCAGCGCAAACGTGCTCTCCTTCAGTTCACGAAATCGTGGCGTATACGGAATGCATCGCTTCGACATTGCCATAAGCTTAAATCCTCCCACAAAAATATCATGCCTGTACTGTACTACCTGTTCTCTTTGTCTGCAGCTTGCGTATCGCATCCTCATACAACGGCGTTGCCAGTAATGTAGCCTCCGATATTCGAATGCGTTGGTACATCCAGTCAAACTTCTTCCGCACAGTATCAAATGTCCAGTTATCTGTAGGCGCATCAATCTTGTCTAAAAAGAAATCGACATTGACCTCCAGAAAGCTCAGACTATCCGCCGCCTGTACATAGTTCGCCTCTTCCCACCCGCCAAATTCATGCACCCGTATCAATCGTGCAACCTCTACAATGAATGTTTGGGGCACATCCTGTTCCTGCAAAAACTCGCCCACGATACGTGCCGACCGCTCCGAATGCGCCGTATTATAAATTGGATCATCTGGTCCAAGCGCTGGATTCTGCTTTGGACTATCCGGTCCAGGAAAAGCGCGCTCCATATCATGTGTCAATGCTGCCATCTGCATCGCCTCTGACGCATTCGGCTGTATCCGTCTTAGCCATTCCTCCGTCTTCAAAAGGTGCTGTGCATGCCGTCCATAGTTATCTATTACCCATCTGCGGGCAACTGCTAGTAAATTCCTCATGTACCCTCTAAACTCCTTGATTGTTCACGAGAACGTTCCATACATATCTTACCCCAACTACATAAAGAGGGTCAGTGAAAAGCTTACATACACTCCTACTAACACAGCGTTCATTCTTGGCTGCAGCATCCTCTGCTCCAAGCCGAGCAGGAGTGAGTTATTCCCATCATCTCATGATCTCTACTTCTCAGACTCGCCTCAGCAAAGCCATAGAGTGCATACAGCTTTTAGTGCTACTCTACTTAAAGATAGATGATGAGCTTGTCGACGAAAGAAAAGCTCTTAGTACTAAATGAACTTTTTATATGTAGTAGGTGTTGCCGTTAAGTAGAGTAGTGTGCTTACATATGTAACCACTTGACAAGTGAATAGCAATATGTTATAAAATAAATAGCGGATAGCTATTAAGTCTAAATATGAAATGTGTGTACTTCCTTCGATATTTATGCTAATGTACTACCAAATACGCAAATGTTTTTAGTAAGGCATTGACGAGAACTGTTAGGAGAGGAATATGCTGCTTGACCCGAACATTGTGTTCTTACTGTTCGTTGTCGCGGTTCTTGGCATCTACCTCGAAATCGCCCATCCGGGTCTTACTGGACCAGGGGTAATTGGCGGTATCGCGTTTCTCGGTTTCCTCTTTGCCGCGAGCTTCCTTGCACCAAACTGGTTTGGATTAGTGTTCATGTTGCTTGCCGCTGTCTTGCTCGTGCTCGATGTGAAGTTGACCACCCATGGCGTCTTAACTGTTGGAGCGATGATATCACTCATCATGGGTGCATTTATCTTCTTCAATAGTGCCGGTCCAGGAAATGCTCAACTCAACCCGCTTCTTGTCTATAGCGTAACCGCACTGGTTGGACTTGTTGGCTTTCTTCTTGCCCGAATTGCGATGCGGGTACGGAGAATGCGTGTCACAACGGGAATAGAGAGCATGATAGGTGCCACCGTGATGGCGAAAACGCCATTGGTGCCAGAGGGACGCGTTCGCTATGCAGGCGAGGACTGGGCGGCAATTCTTGATGATCCTACAGCATCCGCCGATCCTGGTTCAAAACTTCAAATCGTTTCTGTGAAGGGATTGCGCCTTCATGTGCAGCCTCTGGGCTTAGTATTACGGAATAACTCTTCAGGGAAAATTGTAGAGAGTATGTCTCATTCAAAGGAGAACATGTGATGGACCCTATCATCGCTAGTGTAATTGGTGTTATTGTATTGATTGCGCTTTTTTTGCTCCTATCATCAGTTCGAGTCGTGCAGCAGTATGAGCGTGGCGTCATCTTTGTGCTAGGACGACTGACAGGTGCGAAGGGACCGGGCATCTTCCTGGTACCACCATTCATCTCACGCATGGTCAAGGTTGACTTGCGCATCGTTACGTTGACCGTCCCACCACAAGAAGTGATTTCACGTGACAACGTCACCATCAAAGTTACTGCCGTCCTGTACTTCTATGTTGTCGATCCCTCGGCGGCTGTTACCAACGTCATGAACTTCGTTCAGGCAACCACCCAGATTGGGCAAACCACACTGCGTAACGTGCTTGGTCAATCGGAGTTGGACGAGATTTTGTCACAGCGCAACAAGATCAACCAGGATCTGCAAACTATCATCGACGAGCATACCGAGCGCTGGGGTGTTAAGATGACCGCTGTCGAGATCAAGGATGTTGAGTTGCCTGTCACGATGCAACGCGCAATGGCGAAGCAGGCCGAGGCCGAACGTGAGAAGCGCGCGAAAATCATTCACGCCGAAGGTGAGTATCAGGCGTCTGCCCAGTTAGCGAAAGCTGCCGGCGTAATTGGCGCGCAACCGAATGCAATGCAGTTGCGTTACCTGCAAACCCTGACCGAGATAGCTGTCGAAAAGAACTCGACCATCATCTTCCCGCTTCCTATGGACCTCGTGGAGCCATTGATGAACGTCATGAAGCGCCAGCCAGAGGCACAGCAAGTACCAATCGATGGCCCAACACAAAACGGCCACTTGACTCAAACACCTCGATAACAATTTTTAAACACACAAAAACGGGTGTTGCGAACTAGCAGCACCCGTTTTTGTGTGTTTACATTAAATGTTTGTTGTATGGTTTTCGCCCTGCTTGCCACGCAGGTACTCGGCAACATTCCGATACGTCTCCTCCGAAATAAGACCCTTCGAGACATAATAGGTGAGCATCACATCTAGCTTCAGAATGCTCATCAAATTGTACCCGTGCTGGCGTAGACGCTCAGCCGCCCCATGCTCGCGGTCAATAAGCACGATCACGTCTTTGACCTTAAGCCCATTTTCCTCAAGAAGTGCCGCTGTTTCAAGCGTACTGCTGCCCCGCGTAATCAGGTCATCAATGATAAGAGCCGTATCGCCTTTGCTAAAGCGACCTTCAATCCCACGCTTGCCCGTTCCCTCTGGGCGAATGCGTGCATAAATCATTGGCGTCGAGGTCTCCAGCGAGTAGGCAGACGCAAGGATTAATCCACCTACCGGAACTCCTGCCACAATAGTAAAGGGTTGCACCCGCGCACGACGCAACGATTGCGCCAAATTTATTTCTTGCTGCATCAACTTCGCTGCAACATTTAATGCCGTTGGGTTACTTATCAAAACTTTGGGATTGACAAAAATCGGTGAACTAACAGCTGACTCGCTCACCGTAAAATTCCCAAATTGCACCGCTCCAAGATCAAATAATATCTGCGCTAACCAAAGATTATCCAGAGACTGCTCTTTCGCCACCTCTCATCATCCTTTCTGAGGAGAACAATATGTTTAATGGAGTATATCATAAGAAGAGATGTTCATGCTACAGTCCTCTAATGTCTTGCATCTAGCTCACTGCTATGATACCCTATCTCGTGAAGCAAAACGAAATACACGAATATCATTCTTTAGGATAAACAGTATGCCAATTCTTAGTTGTAACGGTGTGGGGAAGTCGTTCGGGGCGGAACGCATCTTTTCAGGCGTCACCTTTCAAATTAACGAACTTGATCGCATCGGGCTTGTTGGCCCAAATGGAGCAGGCAAGTCCACCCTCCTCAATATTCTGGCACAACGCGAATTCCCCGATGAGGGTTCAGTCTCAATCTCACGCAATATTCGCATCGGCTACCTCACCCAGTATGTTGATTTTCAGCCACAAAATACCCTGCACGAAGAACTATTAACCGTCTTCTCTCAACTGCAAGCATGGGAGCAGGAGCTAAACACGCTTACCCAAGAAATGTCAGCCGCCACGACGCAGCATAATACAGGTCTGTATGACACCCTCCTGGCACGTTACGACGAGCTACAGACACGCTATGAACATGCTGGCGGCTATACCTACGAGAACCGCGTCGAACAGGTGCTTGACGGTCTCGGCTTCACCCGCGAACAGCAAGAGTCGCCCGTTATGCGCCTCAGCGGGGGACAACAAACTCGCGCATCTCTAGGAAAGTTGCTCTTACAGGAACCCGACCTGCTGCTAATGGACGAACCAACAAACCATCTCGACCTTGCCGCGCTCGAATGGCTCGAAACCTACCTGCTCGGTTGGAAAGGCGCAATGGTCATCGTCGCGCACGACCGCTACTTCCTCGATAAAATTGTTACCCGCACCATCGAGATGGCCTTTGGTCGCATCGAGGAATATCCAGGCAACTACACAAAGTATCTGAGCCTACGCGAAGAGCGTATGGAGCGCCAGATGCGCGAGTACGAGGCACAACAGGCACACATCGCCCATACTGAAGAGTTCATTCGCCGCTATAAAGCCGGACAACGCAGCAAAGAAGCGCGTGGCCGTCAAAAATTGCTTGACCGGCTCGAACGTATTGAACGACCACAAGACTTTCCCGAACTACACTTCGAGTTCACACAAGTAACAGACAGCGGCCTCGTCGTCATCTCAACGCACAAACTCTCCGTCGGCTACGGTGGAGGCTCAAAACGTGATCCACAAAGAAGTGATGAGCCTACAACGCTGGTACGTGTTGCGGACCTGGAACTACTACGTGGAGACCGCGTTGGTTTTATCGGTCCCAACGGCGCAGGTAAAACCACCGTCCTCCGTACCTTGATTGGCGAACTTCCCCCAATTAGCGGTCAAGCCACCGTCGGCCACAACGTGCGCATCGGCTACTACTCACAAACACACGCTGGCCTGAACTACGAACGCACCATCCTCGACGAAATCCGTCAGGTGAGCGTCCTGAGCGAAGAGGGCGCGCGTAGTTTCCTTGGTCGTTTCCTTTTCTCAGGCGACGACGTATTCAAGCTTATTGGCTCCCTCAGCGGTGGCGAACGTAGTCGTGTCGCATTAGCAAAATTGACCCTGCAAGGCTCGAACCTGCTCATCCTCGATGAGCCAACCAACCACCTCGACCTACAATCGCGCCAGTTCTTGGAAGAAGTATTGAGCGATTTCGAAGGCACCTTACTTTTTGTCTCGCATGACCGCTACTTCATCGATAGCCTCGCGACAAAAGTATGGGCCATCGAAGACAGCGTACTCATTCCCTACATGGGCAACTACACCGACTACCGCACGAAGAAACACCCTATCGTACTCGATGTCCCTGCCCCTCTTACAAAGAAAGCACCTGTTGCCGAAAAAGCACCTGTGCCAGCAGTAAAGCCGAGGGACAAAAAAGCACCAAGAATAAAGGTACGCACCGTCGAAGATGTTGAGCGTGACATCGAAAAAGCCGAAGCACAGGTCAAATCTCTGGAAGACGCGTTATCAGAAGCAGCCCTGAACGCCGACGCCCAAGGCCTCACCCAGCTCTCAACGGAGTATGAAACTGCTAAAGCACACGTCGACGAACTGCTCACAGAATGGGAGCGCTTAGCCGATGAGGTAGGTGCTTAATTGTATTAAGTGAGTGTAGCTACAAGAGAAACGCCCCATCAGACATGCACTATGTCTGATGGGGCGTTTCTCTTGTAGCTACACTCATTGCTCACCGCCTCCGTCTTGCACCTGTCACCATCCCACTAATAAAGGCTACAATTGCCACAAGAACCGGCAGCACCGCCGCCGCGACTAACCAGAAACCCAAAAAGAGCAACGGGAGCAAAAACGTTGTATGCGCCTGCAACTCGAAAAAGATTTTCCTATAGGCAGAACGATATCCCAGACTAATCCCAAGAATTGCAGCCGGTATGAGGCTAAAAAAGACTGTCACAAGCACCCATGAAAAGCCACGACGGTAAGCTCCTCGTGCGGCATTGACACAAAGAATGGTCAATCCTACACTCTCTAAAAGCAGCGCTACGGCTATTGGTAACTTAGGACTGACGAGCGGTACCAATCCTCCCACTATCCCTAGCACCATCCCTACAAATTGCAGTCCCATACCCATAAGAAAGGAGAGTGGATCGCTCCGCCGCTTGTCCGACGCAATTAATTCATTCTTTTGCGAAAGACCTTCATCTTGCTGATTCTGCGTAATCGCTATGCTTGACATGATATGTGTCTTAATCGCATAGCTCTCAGCGTTGCTTGCATCCAACTCAAGCGACCGTTCAATCGCCCCTAGCGCCTCCTGGTGGCGTCCCATGTTCGTCAATAGCACGGCCCCCATACTCCAAGCCAGCGCATTCTCCGGCTCCAACTGCCGTAACTGCTCAACAACTGCCAGCGCCTCTGGAAAACGTCCCATCGTGCCCAGTATCTGGCTCTTTAGTGTCAAACCAGAACTGCTCGTGGGCGTAATGTGCAACGCTTGATCGGTAAGTCGCATTGCCTCGTCTACATGTTGCGCCTGGAACTGCTGCATCGCGGCATTAAGTAGCATTGTCGTCTGCTGTTGACGGTGTTGCTCAAGCTCTGTAACGTGAATAGGTCCCGACGTTGTACGTTGCATTTGATGCGAGGGTGATAGCTGTGCCGTCGCTGTTGCCCCATAAGAACTTTGTTGTACGGCACCCTGTGGTGTCTGTGGAACACTTGTCGCATATACCGGTGTTTTAGCAGGTTGGGGAACAATTCCCACTTGCTGCTGTAAAGGCGCATCTCCAACTAGTACAAGAGGCTCTGGCGCGTGTCCAAATACCTGTGGACGTTGCTGCATTCCTAAAGTATGAGAAAGATAGCCATAAAGCGTCTGCAGCGAAACATTGCCTGTTGCGGGATCGGCAGCACCTCCACTTAAACCAATAATCATGTTAAACATAAGCGCGCCAAGCCCACGTTCGCCCACTTCCGCACCCACCGCATTTCCACGGCATGAACCAACAACCACTCTATTAGGTTGCTGCTGTAATCCCGCCAGCATTGCGGGACCCAAAAGCGGTTGCATATCGTATGGCGAGGCTTGACGTGTACCCCACATTCGTCCTGTTTGGAACGAGTCAAGTATAAACACAATGCTAGCGGCACGGCTCTGCGTCATCACTTTTTGTGCGAGTGCGGCAAGAGGAAGCCCCGTCGCAGGATTGACATAACTAGTATCTGCTAGAGCGAGATAGCCCTCTCCGCTTCTCTCATCAATATACGCGTGACTGGCAATGTAAATGAGCACTAGGTCATCTGGTTGCGCAACCGTGAGACAAAGTTGCAGCACAAGCGACTGGACAAGCTCTTTGGTTGCATGTATCCCATACACATGCTGCACATCTGCTGGCCCCCACTTACCACCCTTCTCATTCACAAGCCACTGAGCAAACGCACGCGCATCATTCTCGGCAAACCGCAGTGATTGAAATGTATTGTCCCCATAGGCGTTGACACCTACGACAAGTCCGAGGCGCCTACCCATATTGAAATCCCTCTAAATGTTACATAAACAGCACATTGCATAAGTATTGTACTCCACTTTGTTCAATCTCGGTGAAAAATCGCCCAAATTAAGTACTTTTTGGATAGCTCAAGACCCCCATCTCCCGTAGGAGCTTTAATGTATTCCGCCCTCGCTTTTTTACACTCTCTTATGCCCTCACATCGCCTCATCTTCAAAATATGATATGCTAATGAAGTGCAATTTCATGGATTGAGGAGATAGCTAATGCCGCGTGTTCTAGGAATTACTGGAAATATTGCATGTGGTAAAACCTCTGTAGGCCATATGTTATTAGAGCTTGGGGCCGAACGTTACATCGATGCCGACGCAACCGTTCACTCCCTCTACGAGCACGGTCAGCCCATCGCGGTGCAAGTCGCTGAAGCATTTGGTCCCTCAGTCATCGCACCAGATGGCAGTGTCGATCGCAAAGCATTAGGCGCTGTCGTGTTCAATGATCCCGAAGCCATGCGCCGCCTCGAAAGCATTGTGCATCCCGCTGTCGGTGTCGCCATGATGGGACAACTTTCTCAGGTCAGCGACAATGGTATCGTGATCATCGACGCCGTAAAACTGCTCGAAGGAAGTTCCGGCAAACTTTGTCAAAGCAAATGGATGATTACCTGCCCGGAAGAGCAAGAGTTAGCACGCTTGGTAATACGCAACAGTTTTAGCCAACAAGAAGCCGAAGCGCGCATTCGTGCCCAACCCTCCGTCGCCGACCGCCTACATCTTGTCGACGAGGTAATCGATAACGGTGGCACCCTGGAAAACACTCGCAGACAGGTCGAAGCAGCCTTCGCACGCTTTGTCCAAAAATTTCCCGCTTAACTGCCATGTATTTGGAAACGGACGCGACGTATATAGTAGGGTAGCCCCCATAGGCGTTAACGTAAGGCTTGAATGGGGACCAGGGCGCCCTGGCTCACCCACAGACCTCCCTTCAGCTTACGGTAACGCTTATGGGGTAGCCCCTCGTGGGCGTCCGTTCGGTTTCTTGTTCGTCCCGTTCGTTAGCTTCTCATGATCTGCTCATTTCCATCGGTCTTCGCCCGCTTCCCAATCACGACAAACAGTGGATCGTGTCCACGTCGAAACCACGACGACTGCTCGTCTATATGCCGTTCAACCGTGACGCTAGAAAAGCCACCTGCCAACTGGTAATATTTTTGCACCAGTTCAATGTGACTCTCGTTATCCCCTTCGTACCAGATGCGAACGGCCTTCGTCGGAAACATCCTGTCCGAAAAACTTACCAGCGAAACACCTTCTGGCTTCAGCACACGTGCGACCTCGCGAAACACCTCCACTGGTCGCTTCAGATACTGCACCGACACCGTATTAATCACCGCATCAAAGTGCCCATCCGGAAATGGCAGCTGCGGATTCTTATTGAGATTGTGCACAAGATAGCGTGTCAACTGCGAATTCGCCTTCAACTCTGCCCCATTCATCCCAAGTCCCACCACCTCCGAGTAATGGACATCCGTCGGCAAATGTGAGCGATAACTACTCATAATATCCAGCACCACACCATTCGCTGGTACATGCCGCCGAATCGCATCCGTCACCGCCGCAATCGCCACATCATCAATATGCACAACCATCCTCGGCGCAACATAAAAATTACCATCATCCGACTCATCCTGCCGCGTAAAATCCCGCGCTGTAAAGTTATCTATCATCGGAATATCCTCCTCATCTAAATAGGTGCACACGCTCAAATTTGCAATCACAGGGC
>CAXTCR010000124.1:0-10991 GCA_964242555.1 uncultured Ktedonobacteraceae bacterium | reverse complement strand
AGGTATTTTTCCAGCCTGCTCCAGAAGGTACGCCTACGCCACGTCCTGTTGCGAACGCTGGTCCTGCAAGACGTTTACGTGACGCATGTGAGCCTATAGCTATACATCCGGCGTGGAATCGTCGCACAAACGAGGCACTTGCTGCTCGTGGTCTTAACTTTCTTACGGCCTATGTGTATGGACGAGCCGCCTGTATGGGAGATGTTTCACCAACACTTGTGGTATCGGCATTTGCAGCCTTTGAGCCTAGTTTCGTTATCGCGACGTATGAAGAGGCACGGAGTCTTATCAAGCGCGATGAGTTGCTTGCTATTCGCGATACATCGACCATTGAGAGCCTACAGTCTATACTAGGGAATGCAGACGTGACAGGTACAGTACGCATACTGCGCCGTGGCCTTTCCGCTGTTGATGGAATAGGACGCGCATTGTTCTCAGGTCTTTTGTCACGTCCGTGGCCCGACAGCCCTATCGGTCAGTTATGGCGTGCTTGCGATATGGTGCGGGAGCATCGTGGCGATAGCCATATCGCTGCCTATATCACCTCTGGTCTTGGTCCCGTTGAGATGAACATATTGACCGAACTCTACGTTGGTATGCCTCTTCGCTCTTTTGTTGCTACACGTGGCTGGAGCCAGGAAATCATAGACTCCACTATTACACAGTTGCAGAAGAAAGGGCTGATCAACGAGGAGACTCTAACGTCTCAAGGTCTCCAGTTGCGGGAGGAGATTGAGAAGCAGACCGACCTGATGGAGCAGCCTCTTGTGGATGCCATTGGCGAAGACTTTAACACGCTTGTGATGCAGTTGAACCAATGGTCAGAAATGTGCATTAAAGCGGGAGCATTTCCCCCTAGCGAGTTGAAACGAGCAGCAGGTTAGTTCCTTTCATCGCTCCCGAACAAGATAATGTCGTGCTCAAAAATAAGCAGGCTGCTTATTTTTGAGCACGACATTATCTTGTTCCTAAAACTCTCTTTCTAAAATTTTACGATACTGGTATACTACACGTGAAAGAAAAACAACAAATGCACTCCTAAAACGTATTCCTAATAAGTGTAAGTAGTCTCATGTATCTGCCTTTCTTGTTTGTGAAAGAGAGTGTTCTCATGCAGCAACGGAATAGAACTATATACTCGTCTTCAATTGCTACCTTACTTCTATGCTTGTTTATAGGCTTGTTTCTTTTTGGAAGAAGGCGTCGTGCGAAGTCAAATAACGCGGGTAAAGTTGTATCGCACTCTGTTAAGACTTCGCCCGAAGAGACACTCGCGTACTGGACTGAGGACCGGATGCGCAATGCCCAACCAGCGCAAATGCCGGTGGTTGATGAGCGTCATCTTGAGAAGCGCTCTTTGGACGACTCTCGTTCATAGTAGAGTTACTGAAAGAGAGAAACACAATGCCGCGTTTCAATGAATTTGTTCTTCATCCACGTACGGGCAAGGTCTTTCTTTCCTTGCTTGTCACATCATACCTTGTCTATCTTGTGGCGTGGAGCGGCTTTCTGTCTATGCCATCATTGTTTCCCTCGTCCACTATTCGCGATCATTCTGTACAGACAAGCTCTGCTGAGAGTCTTGGACACTGGACACGGGCAAATATGCTCAATGCAACTGATCTCGATGTACCAAATGATGCCTCGATGCAATTGACACAAGCCGACTCAGATAGCAATGCGAACAAGGCGGTCAAGCAACAGGGGCAACAGCCAAGCGATAAGAGCGTTAAATTTCCTTTCTCAACTGTTGGAAAACTTTTTTTCACGACCGGTACTGGTCGCGACTCTATGTGTTCGGGTACGGCGATCGTGAGTCGCAACAAAAACACGGTTGATACGGCTGGTCACTGTCTCTACCTGTATAATGGCTGGTCGAGCAACGTTGTTTTCTGTCCGTTATATGCAAATGGAGACTCTCCATATGGCTGTTGGGCGGCACGTAGTTTAGAGGTGCCTGCCGATTGGATAAATGCTAAGCCGTATGACTTCCACAATGATTTTGGAATGATCATTGTCTCACCCAATAGCGCGGGAAATTTGACTGATCTCGTTGGTGGCGCAGGATGGGCATACAATCAGCCTGTGAACCAGTCCTTCCATGCCTATGGCTATCCGGCTGGCTATCCGTACGATGGACAGACACGCCAATCATGTGAGCCTTCGAATGGTACGCTTTGGGCCCATGGCGATGGACATGTTGTTTCTATCCCCTGCGGCATGACCGGTGGCTCAAGCGGAGGACCATGGTTCATTCAGATCGACGGCCAATGGTACGTCAACGGCCATAACGACTTTACAAGTGGTATTAAGTACGGGCATATGTTCTCGCCATACTATAGTGATATATGGTATTCGATGTATGACAAGGCACAGAAATCGTAGGGAGAGCAATAGACTCACCTACGTATGACGTTAGACGCCATACGTAGGTGAGTCTATTTTCTTGTAAAATAAAAACAGCAGAGAAGGGAAATACATTATGCGTTATGGTTTCATCCTTCCTGGGGGCGATGTAGAGACAATTCCTGCAATGGCTGCAGAGGCAGAGGCAGCAGGATGGGATGGCGTATTTATCCCTGACAGCATCTCCATAGATACTCCTGGTTATCCGCTTGGAATTACATATGACACGTGGGTTTTATTGGCTCTCATGGCAGCGCATACGAAGCGCGTGATACTTGGCCCAATGCTTGCTGCAATCTCAAGGCGTAGGCCGTGGAAACTGGCGCGTGAGACGATGACACTTGATCATCTTTCGCATGGTCGATTGGTCTTGCCTGTTGGTATAGGTGCGGCAAAGGATGATGCGGGTTTTTACAGAGTTGGGGAAGAAATGACGACGCGGGGACGTGCCCAGATTATGGACGAGTGCCTGGACATACTGAATGGTGCGTGGAGCGGTGAACGGTTTTCGCTTCATGGAGAACACTATCACGTGCAGGATATGCAGATGTTACCACCAACAGTACAACGACCCCGTATTCCCATTTGGGTAGTTGGAGTGTGGCCTCGTCAGAAATCTATGCAGCGAGTGTTGAGGTGGGATGGAATTATTCCACAAAAGACCAATGGTTTCAATGATCCTGTGACGCCTGATGATATCCGAGCTATCAAATCCTATGTCCAAACTCACCGTACACAAACGACACCATTTGATATTATACACGAAGGCGAAACGCCGGGCGATGATCTCGAACACGCTGCATCTCTCGTACAGCCGTGGATAGACGTAGGGGCTACGTGGTGGATGGAAGCACGCTGGAACAACGCTCATCTCGAAGATGTGCGAGAGCGAATTCAGCAGGGACCCCCACGCATCACATGATAGGAAAGGGTGTTTTCCTCCTATGGCTTCTTTCCTGATACTGTAAGATACGTCCAGAGTGCGCAAAAATCGGGTAACTGCCACTCCTCTAACATACGTTGGTATACGCCCTCGACCTCTTCTTGTGTCGTAACCCCTGTCTTTATGAGAAAGGGCTGCATTAATTTATAGGCCGTGAGTAAATCATGATAAATTTCTTGATGATGCTCTGTTCCTGCCGAGCAGTCGATGGCATATGAGTGATTGTGGATGTTTACATAACCAGCAGCGCGTAAAAGTTTTCCCACTACAGGAGTAATCCCATACTGCCGTCCATCTGCTGAAAAGCTTTGTCCTGTACGCTTCATTGCCTCTGCTGACATTCCATACAGCTTCTGGGTTGCAGGACTGTTTGTAAGAGTTCCCTCAGTTTCTGTCAGAACAAGTGTACCTCCAGGACGCGTAATTCTTACACACTCCTGTACAAGTTTCGGCCATGTGCTTGGGTCCATAAAGGCGACCAAGAAGCGGGCATTCACCAAATCAAAGGTGCCATCGGGAAAATCTAGCGGCTCCTTTGCGCTCATCACGCGAAAAGTAGTATTGTTTAAATGCCCCTCTTGTGCCTGAGCATTTGCGTATTCAATCATAATTTGACTGATATCGATGCCTGTCACCTGCATCTCGGGATGTGCTGATGCCACTGAGGAAGCCCATTCGCCAGGCCCACATGCAACATCAAGAACACGGCGAATTTCTTGCAGATCAATGTATTGGGGAAACAATGTACCAGTGTTTTGAGTAACGGTACGTCCTTGACGGATAAGCCGAGCCATTTCTGCCGCATTTTCGGCGTCTATGATGTAGGTTGTCTTGTTCTGCTGTTGCTCTTGTGACATACACACTCCTCAATAGTAGTGTTCTTAAATACTGGTAGTATTTCCTTTATCATTGCTCATGATGTCTTACAGGTTTAAGTATACAAAAAGGATGTTTATGCCGCAATAGCTAGAACAAACACTTTAGCTTCTTAAATACTTTTTGGTAAAATCTTGACAGCTTGCTTTATGATTTTATACACTCTTTAATAAGCAAATAAGTCTCTGTAAGAAGTCTTTCATAGCCTCAAGGTGCATGAATATCCGACAAGGACTTTTTAAGGCTATAGAAAGTGGGAATTTCTACACGTATGAGAACCTCTCGTGAAGTTGAGGCGGATTTTCACCGGCTGGAAGTCATTACAGCCGTAGCTAATAGTGTTCACGAGCCGCTAAACGCCGCGTCTATTGGTATTGCAGCTATTGATGCCCTTTTTACTCACTTTCATCCTCTTGAAGCCGCTATTCACACTGCTGACTCTATTCAAAAAGCGTTTCACTTGCTCTGCTTTCGCGCCTTTACGGAAAACACATGCATTTTCGAGAAGCTACAGTACGTTCCCTACAATAGCTCACTATTGATCGCACAGGCGCATCTTTATCATGAGTTTTTTGTTATTGAAGATATGCAGGCAGCACTTGGGACACATGCTATAGCTCAGGACGATCCATTGGTAATGAGTGAAGGACGTGGTGTAGTGTGTATCCCGCTTTGGTTTGGAGATCATTTTGAGGGCCTCTTGACGATGGTATTCAAAGAGAATATTTCTACTCAAGACCCCGAGGTTCAGGCGTTGGGTAAATGTGGAACACATATTGCTGCTGCGCTTGCACATGCACGTTTACATACTATTGTTAAAAATGAACGAACACGTCTACGTACTGTTTTAGATCAATTGCCTGAAGGTATCCTCATTACCGAAGTCTCTGATGGATTGATCAGCTATGCCAATACTTCAGCAGAATATCTTCTAGGCGTCCCTCTTGTTGATCTCATTGGAACTTCATTAGATAGACACCTTCAAGTTCATCCTGAAGTGGATTCGAAGAGTCAGGACACACCGCCCTGGAACTTTTTCGTGGTTCGTGCGCTCTCCGAGGAGACAGTGAAGGCACAAGAAACAATAGTGCCAAGAGCCGATGGTAGTGTTGTCGTAAGCCTCTGCTCAAGTGCTCCTCTCTTTGCCGCCGATGGGATGCTGACCGGGGCAGTGCTTGTGTTTCAAGACATCACTGCCCAAAAGAGTATTGAACAACACAAAAACGAATTTCTTTCCATAACGAGTCACGAATTGCGAACTCCTATTACAGCTATTCAAGGCATGGCTGAACTTTTGCAGATGCACAATACACAAAACCAACAGTTGTACGCGACGCGGAGCCAACGTGCACTGAAGCATATTGTCGAGCAGAGTCAGCATCTTACAAGGTTGATTGAGGAGATGCTTGATCTTACTCGAATTGAACAAGCTCAATTTGAAATAAAAAAAGCACCTTCTGACATACTGAATCTACTGAAAAGGGTTGTAGAGAGCCAAGCCTCGACAACCCGTCGGCATCACCTCGCTTTAAAAGTTGAGGGTATCGATACTCAAAGTACACTTATAGCGAATGTTGACGAAGAGCGTCTCAGACAAGCCTTTAGCAATCTGATAAGCAATGCCATTAAGTACAGTCCTGTTGGTGGTGAAATCGAGGTCGGGTTGCGTGTAATGACAGAGCCACATAGTTCCCAAACGCCTCACGAAGTGCTTATTTGGGTAAAGGATCAGGGACTCGGTATTGCACCCGAAGAGATTCCGCATATCTTTAAACGATTTCACCGTGCAAACGTACTAGACCGCTCTATTAGCGGTTTAGGTATTGGCCTTTATCTTGTGCAAGAGATTGTAACGCATCATGATGGACGCATTTGGGTCGAAAGCGTTAAAGGGGATGGCTCAACTTTTTATATGCTGTTACCTGTAAATTCTCCAGCATAGTTTATGCTATGGTTAACAAAGTATCTAAATGCCTTTTTTCGCTAACGCTTTTTATCCCTTCTTACCCAACATATAACAAAACTTTTCCAATTGTTTCACGTCTCATCAGAGCTTCGAGAGCTTTGGCGGCCTCGGCCAGTGGGAAGGATTGACCAACAAGAACACGCAACTGCTTGGAGGTGAGATAGTGTGTGATGGCCTCTCGCGCCGCTTGAGCGCGTCCAGGACGTAGCCAAGGACCACCGTAGCCGCTAACAGTTAATCCTTTGAAGTTCATTTGCATGATATCAAAAGGCGGCATAGGTTGCCCACTTGCACCGCCGAATACGACAAGTCTACCAAGTGGGGCTAAACACCCGAATGCTTGCGCTCCAATTTCACCTCCAACAGACTCTAAAACAGCATCAACCCCGCGTCCCTGTGTTGCCTCATACACTTGCTGTACCCAGCCATCTTGCGTGTAGTCGATGGTAAAATCGGCACCAAGACTGCGAGCGACATCACGTTTTTTCGCACTTCCTGCTGTCCCAATAATAGGTCCTGCTCCCGCCAGCTTTGCTAGTTGCGCAGCAAGTGAGCCGACACCCCCTGCAACTGCCTGAATAAGTATGCTTTCTTTGGGCTGAATATGTATTGAGTCATGAAGCAGGCCGTATGCGGTAACTCCCTGTACAAGCAGTGCTGTGGCCTGCTCGAAGTCTACCTCGTCGGGAATTCTTACGACGGCATCGGCGTTTACCGCCGCATATTCAGCATAACCACCATTATCAAGAACAGCAGCAACTCGTGTTCCCTCGGTAAACGTTGTAACACCTTCGCCTAACGCAGCAACGTTACCTACAACCTCAAAGCCGGGTGTTATCGGAAATTGCAGGGGGTGAAAACCGTGTCCTCTTCCATGTAGCGTAAGGCGGTCGGCATAGTTCACCCCTGCAATCGAAACTTTTATTAGCACCTGCCCAGCTTCAGGATGTGGTGTTGCAACGTCTTCGTAGCGAAGCACTTCTGGATTCCCTGCTTCGTGAGCACGTATAGCTTTCATTGGATATTTTCCTTGCTTGTTGTGTAGATTTCTTATGTGCAACCTGCCACGTCAAAGTAGCAGTAGTAAGAGTGTACGATGTACAATGGATTTATACAAGTACACAAAATAATGTTATATAGTATGATTTTTCATACTAAGAAGGGACATAATGTTAAACACGCATTATACCTGCCCAGTGGAGACAACATTGCGCGTAATCGGTGGCAAATGGAAGCCACTCATCATTTTTTACCTGCTGGAGGGAACGAAGCGATTTAGCGAACTGAAACGCTCATTGCCACAGGTAACACAACAAATGCTCACACTGCAACTACGAGAGCTAGAGCAGGGTGGCATCGTGCACCGTAAGGTCTATGCCGAAGTCCCACCAAAGGTAGAGTACTCGCTTACACCCGTTGGAAAAAGTCTGACACCAATCCTTGACTTGATGGTTGAATGGGGTATGAAGTATCAAAAAGAACAGCTTGACGCTACAAAAGTGGGATAAAATTATTCTGTGCAGGAATAGATATCGCTTAGTGTGTTTTCAAGGAAACTTGACACGCTTTCTGTGATAAAGATATGCTGCTATCATGACACAATAGCTAGTAAGTATTGTCTATGCTCTTAAGAGAGGACTTCTGTTTTCATGACAACTTCCAATACAAACACACCCTCAACCATCAATTTTCATTTTGACCCACTCTGCCCTCTAGCATGGCGCACAGCGTTGTGGGTACGTGAGGTACGTACCCAACGTCCTGTTAATGTTCAGTGGCGTTTATTCAGTCTGGAGATTGTCAATCGTAAAGAAGGGACCGAGCCAGATTATGTAAACGGTTACGGCTGGGCTGCACTGCGTACCCTGGCACTAGCACGACGAGAGCAGGGCAATGAGGCTATTGAGAAAGTATACGTTGCGCTTGGCAATGCTCAACATGGACGCAAAGAGAGCATTCGAGAGCGTGCGGTTGTCGAGGCATGCGCGAAAGAGGCCGGTCTTGGTGAGAACTTCGTTGAGAGGGCACTTGCAGACGAAAGCACAGCCCAGGATGTGCTCAACGATCACGAAGAGGCAGTGAAACGCTATCATGCCTTCGGTGTGCCAACCATCGCTTTTGAAGGCTCTGATATTGGTTACTATGGTCCAATTATCCATACTGTTCCTCACGGAGAAGAGGCAGGCGAGTTATGGGATTACACGGCATATGCGCTCAAGAATCCGAACATTTTTGAGTTGAAGCGTGATCGCGCTGCAGCTGAGTGGGGTCCTGTTTCTGCGTAAAACACAACAAAAAACGTCGCTGCCACACGCGTGTAGCAGCGACGTTTTTTGTTGTGTTTTACGAATGTCTCTTTAAAAATCGTTCCATACGTACCAATGCCTCTTCAAGCTTGTCATAAGCAGTACAGTAGGCACAGCGAATGTAGCCGGTACCAGCCTCACCGAAGGAGCTACCGGGGACGGCGGCAACCTGCTCTTCGACTAGCAATTTCTCGACAAATTCGTCGTCGGTCATCCCTGTATGACTGATTTGTGGGAAGGCGTAAAATGCCCCACGCGGCTCGTTACACACCAGACCAATACGGTTGAGACCCTCGACAAACATGCGATTACGACGCTCGTAGTCGTCGTGCATTGCGATGACATCATTTTCGCCGTGACGCAGTGCCTGGAGAGCGGCCTCCTGCGCGGCGGTGCCAGCGCACATAATGGTGTACTGGTGGATTTTAAGCATAGCTTCCAGGATATGGGCGGGGGCAGCGACATAGCCAACGCGCCAACCCGTCATAGCATACGCTTTTGAGAAGCCGTCGAGCAGAATTGTGCGCTCCTGCATATTGGGAAGTGATGCAATGCTCACATGCTCTGTGCCATAGACAAGGCGACTGTAGACTTCGTCCGAAGCCACGATGAGATCATGTTCAATGGCAAGTTTAGCGATACCCTCCAGCTCTTCTCGTGGAATGACCGCGCCAGTCGGGTTGTTGGGATTGCCCAATAAAATCATTTTCGTGCGAGGTGTAATAGCGGCGGCAATCTCAGCGGCACGCACAGCAAAATCGTACTGTGCATAGGTTGGTACGGGAACTGGCACACCTCCCGCAAAAATAATATCAGCTTCATACGCCACATAGCCTGGATCGGACGAGATCACTTCATCGCCGGGATCGATCAAGCTTCGCATAGCGAGATCAACGCCCTCGCTCACACCAACCGTTGTTAAGATTTGTGTTTTTGGGTCATAGGTCAAACCGTAGCGTCGCTGCAGCATGGCCGCGATTTCTTCACGCAATTCGAGCAAACCATAGTTCGATGTGTAGCGTGTCCGGCCCTGCTCTATAGACTGAATGCCTGCTTGACGAATATGTTCTGGTGTCACAAAATCCGGCTCGCCCACACCAAGTGAGATAACGTTAGGCATAGTATTGATGATATCGAAAAATCTACGAATGCCTGATGGTTTGACCTTGAGCACTCGCTGTGATAGTAATTCTCGTCTAACTGTAGACATGGATAAGCCCCTTTCCTTTTACCACGAGAAGCTCCAATACATATTGCACCTTGCTCTATCCCTATGATAGCCTACAGTAGGGAGAGAACACGTACCTCTCGAACCACTCTGCATTAGCCTTATTTCACAACTGTATCATACTTGGGGACGGGTTACAATGCGCCAAAACAATATTTCTTCTACTCAAAATGCAAGCCAATCCAATAGAGAGAAGCACATAGTAATCCTTGACACCGATATTGGAGACGATATAGATGATGCACTTGCGCTCGCCCTTGCCCTTAAATCTCCCGAAATAGACTTGCGAGGTATCACAACTGTCTTCGGAGACACAAAGAGACGCGCACAACTCGCAAAACATATTCTACACGTCTTTGGACGCGAAGATATTCCAGTTGCAATTGGCGTAGGCAAGCCATTGGAGCAACGACACTCCCCTTCTAATGTTGCTCAAGCCGAAATACTTCGCAATAAGCTGTATGACGAAGCGGCGTTCAACACGTACTCTGGCCCAGAATTTATCATCCAGCAAGCATTTGAGCACCCAAAAGAGCTTACACTCGTGTGCATTGGACCACTCACAAATGTGGCACTGGCACTTTTAATACAACCAGATATTTCAAAGGCTATAAGAAGAATTGTAATGATGGGTGGATCGAGCGGTATTCCCCTGCCTGAAAGGAATGTGAGTAGCGATGTAAAAGCGGCGCATATGGTCTTAAGTTCTGGTATACCTATAACCTTGATTGGGCTGAATGTAACTGTACGCTGTCAGTTACGCACATCGGATATTGAGCAATTGCAAGAGAATACAAGTCCGCAAGCTCAATTGTTATATCGACTCCTTACTATCTGGCAGCAGCATAGTCCACGCTTTCGTTCGAAGCGTCCCTTCTTGCATGATCCTTTGACCATAACAAGCATATGTGTGCCAGAACTGCTGGAATTTAGAGATATGCGTGTCCAGGTAAGCGAGCGTGGACCTCTTCGGGGATTTATGATGCCTCATATAGTAGGAAATTTGCCTGTACATGCCGCGGTCGATGTACAGGCAAATGAGGCAAGAGAATGGATTATGGAACGATTGCTTGCGCCCTAAGCCCCTACGCCCAAACTACGTACCTTGTCAACAATTCCTGGTAGGACAGCTATAACCGCGTCAATATCCGCCTCCGTGTTTTCTTTACCTAGGGTTAGCCGGAGACTACCGTGTGACCATTCGGAGGTAAAACCCATTGCGATCAGGACATGCGAAGGGTCTACTGCTCCTGATGTACAGGCCGA
>CAXTCR010000123.1:0-11094 GCA_964242555.1 uncultured Ktedonobacteraceae bacterium | reverse complement strand
GTTCGATCCACAGGTTGTCGAGGCCTTCGTGAAGTCGCTTACCGATCAAGAGATACCAGCACCACTCGAACTGGTCATGTAGGCCGTTCAAACTGATTGCAAGAGGGGTATGCTCTTTGTTGATAGTACCCCTCTCTCCCTATCTACACACTCGCCGAACAATAGTCGGGCAATGGGCCTGAAAACTTTTCGGGATGCACGATCTGGGCTACACATTGTAAGCCTTGCACGAGACGTGGGCCGGGTCTTTGTGTAATATTTGCATTGACACGATATACTTTGCGGTTTTTGACGGCATCGATATTACCCCAGTTTGCGCGCTTGTATACCGCATCGGGATTACCCCCATAAGCGGGGTCCTCTGTTAGTATGACATACTGGGGGTTGGCGGCGAGAATGGACTCGTCCGATACCTGAGGATAACCGCCGTTTGTGGTGTTACTATGGAAGATGTTGACGGCGTTGGCATCCTGCGCTAGTTCGTCTCCAAATGAGCCACCACCAAAAACATATGGTTTTCCTGGCGCAGTATCATCAACCTCTAGCAGAACGGTTGGGGCTTTTGTACTCTTTACTGCTGCTTTGATAGAATCGACCTGCTTTTGCAATTGCAGCACGAGCGCGTTTGCCGTATCCTCCGTTCCAGTAAGCCGTCCCACGAGCGCGATATCCTGCAATGATTGCGTCAGGTTGGTAAGTTGTAGATCGACGACGTTGAGGCCAAGCCCTTTGAGTTTTGTATCAGCATCTTTCGACTCGCCGCCATAACTCAACACAAGATCAGGTTTTAGAGCGACGATCTGTTCAATGTTAAACACACCGTTCGCATTTGAAACTTTTGGGCGCGAGGTCAGGCTAGGGGGATAATTGGTATTGTAGTCGATGCCGACGACCCGCGACTCCAGATGCAAGGCCCCTAGGATTTCGCTGGTACTCGGCACAAGCGATACAATACGTTGTGGTGGTGTTTTGGGAATAACAATTGGCGTACCATAGACATCAAGCGCGGGCGTTGATGTCGGTGTTACCTGCGTTGATGTACTGCCTGTCGTTGTGCTCTGTTGCCCGCCACATGCGGCAAGCAAGAGGACAAGCGGGAGGAGAAGGAACAAAATGCGGTGAGAATGAATGACACGAGTGTTCATCCGGTAGTACCTCCTTGTGGGATGACTCACTGCTCGTTGTCACTTACGTCGAATGGGGTTGTTGACCGGAGAACTGCGCACTTCTACTTGAAGGACACATTATAGGAGTTGCCTATGGTTGTCTCGGGACACGTTCCTCATCTCGCGAAGGATCGTGAGCAAAACTTACAAGGCAGGTCTCCTGGCTTCTGGCTTCAAACGCACTCTATCCTGTCTTCCCATCCTGATACGCAGGACAGTGACATCCCGTTCAATAGAGCACTCACCAGTCACAGTAGCGCGACTGCGCCGGACTTCCACCGGCTTCCCTATTATGCCCCAGCACTGTGCTAAGGCCACCCTGTAAGCATACAGAAATTCGTTGTTGCGAAGGTAGTATAGCTGGTTGTAGAAGGTATTGTCAAATTTTGTTTGATACATCATTAAAAAAGAATGGCAGTCAGCATAAGACCGCCATTCTTTTTGCTTGGGAAAAAAGCTTATGCTTTCACCTCAAACACACGATTGGACCAGTTAGCGAGGGACGTGCCGGTACCGGCAATATACTGTGTAGCAAACCAGAGATTGTTCGTTGTTGGGTCAAGCTGTCCAGCAGAATAGTCTCCCCAACGGCCAACACCACCATATTTTGTAGTGCCAGTAAAGCCATTGTCGGGAGCAGCACCAGAAGCAGCAGTCTGAACATCACCAAAGGTACTTGAGCCAGCAGCCAAGACTGCGTACCCAGAACTCAAGTAGGTGCTCGGACCACCGTATGAGAAGCAAACCACGGTTGTGCCATCTGCGCTACGAGCAATATGTGGGTAAAGCAGATACTCACCACGTAGGCTTAGATACCCTTGCTTACTGATGCTCGTTTTAGAGCTAATGACGCCACCAGAGATATTGGGTACGACATCGAACCAAGCAATGCCATCGCGTGCAGTACTTTCACCAGCGATAGTCACAGAGGTTTGTGCCGCTCCAACAAGATGCCCATTGATATACTCAATTTCTTGCATCACATCGCCACCTGCATCTACCACGCCGGTTGTAGCAGTTTTGACGAACGGATTGAAGCCAGGAGGTGTTTGCGCATTTACCGTGTTAGCGTATGCTTCGCTGTTGACAACCGTCGCAGAGAGATTGGGAACAACACCACCTGCGATATTTGCGCGGTTGGTCAATGCCCATACACCGATACGGTTATCAAAGGTACTATTGGGATCAAGTGTGTTCATCAAGTATTCAGCAGGAGCATTGCCATAGGTCGTCGCGGGCTGCAAACGAAAAGCAATGACGCCACCAACACTTAAGTTCCCAAAGTGTGCGAAGTTTACTCCGGCAGACAGCTTCACCAGTTGTGCCTTAGATACTGCATACAGTTGTGCGCCATTAAAGCTAGAGCCATCCGACGAAAACTCGTTCGTGCTCAGGTAGACGTTATACTGGTCAATACCAAAGATGGGATAGTCTGCCAGACAAGGACAACCAGCATCCTGAGGATTAGCGCCACCATTGTTAGTTGTATCAATCCTGTAAATTGTCCATGTAGCTGTGGGATTGCCAGAAGGATTTACGGCGATATCAACATGGGACGATGTGAATAAGGTTCCTGCTGCATTTGTCGTATATGCTAAGACCGTAGAGAACCAGGCACCAGATGCTTTATCATAGAATGCTCGTGGATCGCTAAGGTTCGTAGTTGCAGGCTCTTTAAAGAAACTATTGAGATTGAACGGTCCGGCAACACGTGTCCCATTCTTCGTATAGATTGTGCCCGCGAGATTGACGATGTTGAATACGTAGGTGTTACTTACGCCAAGGCCCTCGTCAGGTGGCTCAAGATCAATGCCATTCACGAAACGATTGTCAATGGCATTCACGCCATTAAAGTTCTGTAACACAGTGCCTTTTGCAACATTCGCACTCACAGTATGGGGTTTAGCTCCTGCGAGAAATGGAGAGTTGAGTTGAGGACGTTTTAGATCAGGAGCCAGCTTTACTTTGTTAGTTTGAGTGGCCTGACTTGTTGGCAAAGTAGAAACATTTACGTTTCCTGCTGTACGCAATGTTCCCATTGTACCACCTATTGAGGATGAACCCGTGGCACTTGCTCGGACTGCAGTTCTGTAGAATAGTACTGTGCCTGCAACGGCAACTAAAGCCAGAAGTGTCAAAAGGATGCTCACCATTGAGCGTCGAGAAGAGAAGCGCATCAAGACTTGGCCTCGCTTTCAAATAAAAGACAAACGTTCAAAGGCTTTTTCTACAGCACACGTGATTTATTAAGAGAACATACTCGATGCTAAAAATAAGGAGCAAAGCAATATTTCTCTAATCACATGAAGAAGTGTACTTATAAAGTATAAGACATAATAACTTTTTATGGGAGTGGGAATTTCTCAACCGAAACACATTTTCTCAACCAAAATCATACTTTTTCTTAACTTTTTGTATTCGAATTTCATCTATTAGATGTGCTTCTTGCACCATAAAAAAGGAGCAATGTATTACATTTCTGTTTACATTGCTCCGTCGTTTAACAACTGGTATTAGGGTCTGATCAGCTTGTAGACATCGGGTGTGCCGAGGCCAGAGGCTAGATCATAGTTAGCTCCTGCTGGATAGTAGCCGTTGTTGCCATTTACGATGTCATGGAACTGATTGGCATAGCCAGCTTTCGAGTCGTATTTATAGATGAGGTAGTTGAACAGGCCAGCGCGTCCATAACGGTTGACGTAGAGAGCCGCTACGCCTGCCCAGATTGGAGCCGCACAGGAGGTACCACCGAAACGAGTCCATCCCTTGACGGAATATGCAGGGTCTGTACAACCACCAGCTACGTTGGTGCAGTAAATGGCATAGCCAGTGCCAGGATCGGAGTTGAGCGAGACATCAGGCACCTGACGGCAGAGATTTGCGGCTGTCTGTCCACAGTACGCGCCAGCCTGACTATACTTTGGCTCAAGCACACCTGGAAGAGGACTACCGTTGCTATCAAAGACGTAGTCACCACTTGCCCAAACGCGGCTGACGCCACCACCACCGCCTACGCAACTATTCGGGTTAGGACAGGTTTGGTTCCACACCCACTCCTTTGATGTCCCTGGATAAGTTGGATTGGGATTGGTACCTGGATCAAAGAGGACGGCACCACGATTGGGTAGACGGAATGAAGTACCGCCAACGCTGGTCATGAATGGATTAGAAGTAGGATCATCTACCTGTAATGCATTTGCACCTGTTAAGCCAAGGGCGGAAGTAGCCGCACCACAATCATATGCACCACTGTCACCCGCAGATGAGAAAATGCTTTGGCCTTGTAGAGCCATCTGTGTGAAAGCTTGTAACTCCTCGGTAAAGAG
Source organism: uncultured Ktedonobacteraceae bacterium (assembly GCA_964242555.1). Classification (GTDB taxonomy): domain Bacteria; phylum Chloroflexota; class Ktedonobacteria; order Ktedonobacterales; family Ktedonobacteraceae; genus JBBQVS01. Next base: position 6,602 of record CAXTCR010000123.1, on the reverse strand, counting down.
GGTAGTATTAGAGGCGTACTCACACTGTCCCCAACTGCTGCTTGTCGAGTCGGCGAGGTTGTCTCTTGCGATTTGCAGGTATTCGCCAACAACACCAAGCTGGCTATTAGGAGCGTTGTAGACGAAAATTCTTCTTGCTCCTGGTGCCGTCGCAATTTGCAGTTCAATGTCGAGCTCGACCTCACCTGCGCCATAGTCTACTGAACCACCAACAGCGATTGGGCCGCCCAGCACGTTTCTATCAAAGAAAGGTACCTGACGTAGGCCAAAGGTTTTTGTATAACCATAGATGTCGCTTCGCGTGTAACCTGAAAGCTCAAACAGACCAAGTGTGACGCCTTGACCCTTGTCATTTAGCTTCTTGTACACTGAATTGATGTTGTAGATACCCGCGATCTGCGCTGGTGTGAGACCACGTCCATACGGACCACCACCATATGGAAATGAAAGTTTGGGGTTTGCATCTGGTATCGCATTGCTATGTGACTTTGGCGCATTGTTTAAGCCGAGAATACCAACAATACTACTCGCCACATTAGCAGGCATTTGCGGTGCAACACTATTTGCAAAAAATACCTGACCATCTGCACTCTTGTAATCGTTGAGTGTTGTGTGGAATGCGGCCTCAACATTCTGTATCGAACCAGTTGCAAGTACCAATGTTGAACTTGGAGAACTGATCTGCTGCAGGTGATGGCTCTTCAAATAGCTTGTCGCAGCCGCTACATCACTTGCAGCAGGTGCGAACTGCGCATCAAACGCACCGGTTGTAAGCCACTTGTGATATGAAGAACTACTAGGATTATACAAGTTGCGCAGTAAGCTCTTCTGCTGGTCGGGGTGACTGGTTTTTAGTACAAGCCCAACCGTAATTGAATCGCTTGCCGCATGCGGTCCAATTACCTGAGAAGTACTCAGTAGAGGCGTACTACTAACCGCCACATTGACGAGCGAACTGGCTTTAGCAGAAGCAAAAGCTGTCGATGGAACGGCAACGAGCAACATGCTGAATGCCGCCATAAGTGAGAAGAGCGAGAAACGGGATAAGCCAGCGATACGAGCGAAAATGTCCCCTTTTTTGGTCATACATTGCTCCAATTCGTTGTAACGTTTTCAACAAAAAATGGCTGGACGATGTGCTAACAGGCAAAAAAGCTCCACTTATTTTAGTACATCTAAACTAGAGGGAAAGGGAATTATTTAACCTGGCACAGAACATAACTCTGCTATTTTAGAAGAATTATGTATATTAAGTATAAGATATAAAAAGTTGTTTTTTAAGTAGCATTTCCGCAACCTCTTTGCATTTTCGCAACCAAAAGCACACCTTTTTCTCAACCTATTTTCCTCTTTTTACTATGTAGGGGCCTAATTCTATTATACTCTCGTATTACTCATGAAGAGGCACGAGGGTGTAATAGAATTAGACCCCTACGGGGAAACCGTTGGATTATATTGGGTCATATCCTAGAGCGTTGCTTCACTGTCAAGTCTCTTTATATCTACTGCAAGACCGGCAACCATGAGGTACACACGTTCCGCATCTCGCGCTATACGTTGATTGACCCAACCAAGCACATCGCGATAGGTGCGGCTGAGTAGATGCATTGGCACAATGCCAAGCCCAACCTCGTTTGAAACTACAAGCACCGTTTTGTTTGGACCTAACGTTTTCACCACTTGTAGCATTGCCTCAATTGCTTCCAGAGCACTTTCGGTGGCACGATTTTTCAATTGTACGTCGTCTTGTTCCTCTATAAACTCCTGCTGCCCCATCCAGTTCGCGAGCCAGAGCGTCATACAATCGAGCAGGAGAACGTCCCCCTTTATGCTTGCCTCTCGCAGCGCATGCACAAGGTCGAGCGGCTCTTCGATTGTCGTCCATTCTGGTGGACGCGAGGAGCGATGGCGTGCGATGCGATCTCCCATATCGGCATCACTTGCCGTTGCCGTTGCAATAAAGGCAACATTCCTGCCACTACGCGCCGCAAGGCGTTCAGCAAAACTACTTTTTCCACTGCGTGCTCCGCCAAGGATTAGGATGAGACGCGGTGCTTGTGATTGAGACATACCAGTTCTTCCTTGATTATCGTTAGATTCACATGCTGACCAATAGAAGCAAGATCACAACTTCGCTGCATTCAGCTATTGCTCCATAAATATCGCCGGTCAAGCCACCGATTTGACGCGTGGCCCATGCTCCTATGACAAGGGCAGTACAGGTTGCGCATCCAAATGCAAGGACACCAACACTATGGCCTACGATTAGCGCGAGCAAGAGCGCGGTTGCTACCGCAACTATTAGCCGTGGGAATGTAACGGTGCGACGAAAGGTTGCGCCCAGACCAGCGGGACGCGCTGATGGAAAGGTGTAGAGTGCCAGCACCATCGCCCAGCGCGAACAGGGCAACATGACGAAGAAGGCAAGCGCAAGTAGGTGTGGTCCCATACTCGCGAACAGGGCGAATTTGAGCAGTAGAATACAGACACCACCAAGGACACCAAAGCTGCCGACGCGACTATCACGTAGAATTTCGAGCCGCCGTTCACGCGTCCTGCCTCCAAATAGACCATCACACGTGTCCATCAAACCATCAAGGTGTAGTCCACCGGTTAGCAGCACGAGCGCGACAACGAGCACCGCCGACAGCGCCAAGCGTGGCAACACGATACCAAAGAGCAGTTGCACGAGATAGAGCAACGTCGCGAGCAAGAAGCCAACGAAGGGAAAATAGGCACTCCCCAGACGTAGTTTTGGTGCTGAGTCGTCCGCACCGCCGGTCTCAAATTCATCGGGAGGCCCAGGAAGCGGCAATAGCGATAGAAAGCGTGTTGCCGCTACAATCTCCCTATACTGGTCAACAATTGTCTGGAGCAATCCCTTTCGCATGGCTACGAGAGTTCCAGTTCGCGTTGCAGTTGGGCAAGATAGTCACGCATAAATCCGGTACGCTGCCGGGCTAATGAGCGTCCTGTTGAAGTTTGCATCGTCTCTTCCAACGTTAGTAGTTTAGTAAAGAAATGGTCAAGCATATACTGCCGGTCGTCGAGCGTATGCTGCGCACCAAAGGGGTCCTGCGGGTGGTACGTATAGGCGGTATGGCGAACAACGCCAGTCATTGCCCAACGCAGAATACCAATCGCGCCCAAACCATCCAGGCGATCCGCATCACGCACGATACGTGCTTCTAGTGTCTCCGGCTGGACACCGAGGCTAAAGCTGTGCGCAATGATTGCGTGCAGGATTGCGTCCTGATACTCCTTCGGCACCTCGTGGGTCTGCATAATCGTTGTAGCGAGCGCAACCGACGTATGGGCATGATGTCTCGTCTCACCCTGTGGTGCTGCGCGTCCTAAATCGTGCATAAGCGCGGCCATGCCAACGATAAAACGATTGCCTCGCTCTTGTTCCGCGAGTGATAGAGCAAGTGTATAGACACGATGTACATGCTCCCACCCATGGGCAAGATCATGCATCGTCGAAAAACGCTGCTGTACCTCTGTCAAGACAGCGGCCAGCACCCCAGACTCGTCGAACATAGTGTGTTGCTGTTCCATGTAAAAATACAATGCCTCTTTCTTAGGAGCAGTTGTTTATACTAAAGAAGGACCCTGTCGCTCATTATAACGTATGTGTGACGTACAGGAAAACAATTTCGCTCGCTTGCTATACTACACATAAGAGCTATTCCTAGTATTATTGACTTCATTGATAGGAAGCATCATGATAAAAACATCTTCAATTCTTTCTCATATATCTGAAGGTTCTCCTAAGAGGGGACAACACATGCTCGACGTGCTTACCGCGAAAGAGCTAGAGATCGTGCGCTACCTTGCCACTGGAATGAGCAATAAAGAGATCGCTGATAAGCTTGCCTATTCCGAAAAAACGGTCAAAAACTATCTTTCAAATGTCTTTCAAAAGCTCAACATTCGTGATCGTACGCAGGCTGCAATTCTTGCATTGCGCGAAGGGATAGTGCCGCTCGTATAACCGTACAAAAGAAAATGCCCTGCATTGACAGGGCATTTTCTTTTGTACGGTTATACAATTCTCTTATTCTTCTTTGCGGCTTCGCCTGTACTATGATATACTATTGCCGCCGCTATGTGTATGCACCATAGAGGTCTGAACTTTTCTTAGCCCAATCATATCGTATCTTGTATATGGTGTATAAAATTATGTTTATATATACACGTTGAGGAATAACATGGCGGACAGAGAGCGGCTTCTTTCCAGGCGCTATCAAATGCAGCGTATACTGACGCAGGGGCAAATTTCCACCGTTTATTTAGCATTTGACCAGGTGTTACAACGTGCTGTCGTTATCAAGATCATTCCTCCTGAGCATATGGCCGTTTACAAAGCCTCTATCGGTCTCACCGCCCAATTCTCACATGCCAACATTATTGGTACCTACGATCTTATTCAGGGACCGGACGCGCTCTATCTTGTGCAGGAGTATGTCGAGGGAGATAGCTTCAGCAGTTTGCTACAGACGCAACTCTCGCCATACGCCGTTGCAGACTTCGGTATGCAAGTTTGTCAGGCTCTACTCTACGCAGGCGGTAGCGCTCGTGGCGTCTGTCATGGCGACCTAACTCCCTCGACGATTATCCGGGACCGCCGGGGGCTTGTGCGTATTAACAATTTCACTTTGCCCAGTGATGTACAGTATTTCGCGTCCTGGAGCCATGTGGGTGGTAATGGTGTCGCGGTGTCGGATACAGAGCTTCCATGGGGCCAGATAAGTGATGGACGACGTGCTGACGATACACGTGCCGTTGGCTTGTTGCTCTATCAATTGCTCTCCGGTCGTCCCGCAGGTGCGGTCAGCGTTGAACCGCCAGCAGATGGGCGACTTCGTTTTCTACGCAACGTTCCCATTGAGTTGTGTGAAGTCATCGCGCGTACCGTCGTTGTGCAACATCCCCAGCACATACAGACACCTGAAGTCCTGTACGAGGCGCTGCAGCAGCAGGTGGAGGCGTTTGAACTTGCCGCAGAAGCCGCGCCCGTACAAGGCAATCAAAGGGAAGATAATCTTAGGGTAAATGCCCCTGTCGGAAGTCAGGGCTTGGCAGGAGCCGAGAAGCTTGTAACCGCTCTCCCTATGCGGGAAAGTGGGCAAGGTGGCACAAGTCTTTCCACGTTCCAGTCTGAGGCAAATCCGCCAATGGTCCCAATGGAGCAGCAGGGACAGCGACCCCAATTCGTACCACCCACAACAGATGTTCCACCTGGGCAACAATCATCTTACGCGCCACAAACCGAGGCGCACCCTGCCCTCCGCCTGAGTATACCCTTGCTTATCCTGTTCGGTCTGGTCGTTTTTATAGCCTTCTTCATTATCGGCTACTTTGTCGCGCATATCGTATTGTAGTACAACACTGGCCTTTAATGGATGCTTTCTCTATCTATGTATAAAGTTATAAGCAATGATGCGTATTAACAAATTACATCGGTAATTACACAACAACGGACGTGATAATGCTCTTTAACGAATAAATAGGGATATGATACGCCAAAAGCAGATCCAGATGTACTCGTGAAACAGCAGTATCACGTCCTTATCCCGATTGAGATCGCGAAGAGGACGTGATAAATCAGTCCCTACTAGTCCACCCATCTTGATTTGAACCTTTTTGGAAGCTGCGAAAGCAAGGACTCCTGACAAACAAGCCTTTGCAAAAGTATCATATCTAGTTGGGCGGACTACTACAGATATCCTGATTACATTGTTAAACGGCATTATCGCGTCCAAGGCCGATTTATCGGATATACATTTTAACGCGTACATAGCACTAGCAGGCCCATGAGGTCGAAACCAAGTAGGGTTAGCATGAGGCCGAGACTGCTGTATAGGAGGGGACGTTGCCAGCGATGATGGAATACAAGCAGATTCCTCTTTTGAGTAGGTACGACGACAGGCGGAGCCTCAGTCTCGTAGCTATGTGTAGACGTATGGGGGAGGGGACCACTGATGCGGTCCATCTTTTCGCGCATAGCGAGCAAGCGATTGCTAATTGCTGATTCGAACAAGACGTGTAGTTCTTCTTCGCCAAAGCAAGGGGGTTGTACCGCTGCTATAGGAGCCGTTGCATAAGCTTCATCGTATAGTGCTACATCCATACTATTTCTATCGGTTTCAAACGTGCATTCGTTCAGCATTACATTCGTTGTTGGACACAGAACACTATTCATGGCTACAACCTCCTAACATTCTTGCTTTCTTATTCTCTATACGTAGAATGATACCGGAATTCATACACAAAGACATGGGACAAATGACACATTTTGTGCCCATCGAGAAATGCTCAGCGTTCTTTAAGATGTCGATAAATGGGGTCTAATAATGTAGAGGTCTCATTCCACTACCCGCTATACCACAAGATGTAATGGAATTAGACCCATATGTGTATTTCTGTTACAATAGAATTCATCTACATAATGGAAGAGGAAGAATTGTGTTGCGTAAAGGCGTTCGCATTGTGCTGGCTCTTGTATTCTGCGTGTATGTACTATCGCAAATAACAGCAGCACAGACGACGTATGGATTGGCGTATCTCCATACCACGATGCAGACAACCTCTTCTGAGTC
>CAXTCR010000122.1:0-11115 GCA_964242555.1 uncultured Ktedonobacteraceae bacterium | reverse complement strand
TCAATCGCATCAAGCGCGACCCTTGCCGCACGATCGCCTATCGCGTGAATGGCAATCGTCAGGCCCATCTCGGTCGCATCCTCCACGGCATCCATCATCTCTTGCTCTGGCGTAGTCAGGATGCCGTAGTTGTTCGTTCCCTCGAAGCTTTCGAGCATAGCAGCGGTCTGCGAACCAAGCGTGCCATCCGCAAATATCTTGATGCCACCTACCCGCAGCAGGTCGCCCTCTTCGTTGTTGATGCCCTGTGTACGCAGTTGCGGCAACATCTGGCGCGGCAAAATCATCTTTACCCGCACACCAAGCTTGTCCTCATTGCGTAACTCCTGGAAAATCTCTAACGAGGTTTCGCTCTCGATATCATGAATAGTGGTGATGCCGTTGCTCTGCAATTGCGTGATTGTACGTTCTATTAAGAGACGATTCATGCCCGGGTCCGAGGGACCAATGACATTGTACACAAGGCTTGTCGCCCCCTCTTCCTGCAACACGCCCGTCGGTTCACCCGCTCCATCGCGCAGTATCTTGCCCGTCTCAGGCTCCTGCGTCTCCGCCGTAATACCCGCACGCTGTAAAGCTAGCGAATTGGCCCACAATAGGTGCCCATCTTTGCTCGCTAAGGCAACGGGGTGCGCGGGCGCGGCGGCATCAAGCGAAGTCTTGGAGGGGAAATGCGGATTAGCCCACAGATTCTGGTCCCACTGCCCACCCTGAATCCATTGTCCCGGCGGCGTCTGCCCCGCCCGTTCGCGTACCATCTCCGCGACCTCGTCCTCGCTCGTCGCGGTCCGTGCGTTAATGCGGTTCTGCATATGCGCAGTGTGCAGCAGGTGGATATGCGCGTCAATAAAACCGGGCACAACAGTTCTGCCTTTGAGATCAATGATGTGCGTATGCTGACCACCAACCCGCCGCACTTCATCGTTCGTCCCCACCGCCACGATTCGTCCCAGCGCGTCATCAATCGCCATCGCTTGCGCTCTTGGCTGTACCGCGTCCATTGTGTAGATATTGCCATTGAGGTAAAGAATGTTTGTCATAAGTCTATGCTACACCGCAATCTTGTTAGGAGGAGGCACTGGGCGTCCCAACTCGTTAGCCACCATAATCCAACTCTCAATAGCATCTTGCCCTTGCCTCACGGCCTCCTCATATGTCTCGCCATGCGTCTTACATCCCGGCAGTTCTGGCACAGTTACAATATATGCTTGATCCTCGTCGCTCCATTGAATGTTCATCGAATAGTGCTTAATATCCATGTTAACTCCTCTTCTGAAGACGTATGTTACTACGCCATAAACCTCATGATCGCCTGCGCCAGTACATCTGGGCGTTGCAACTGAATATCGTGACAGGTATCCGGCATCCAAAGCACAGAGCAATGCTGAATGACGTGCGCGACCTGTGCCGCCATATGTCCTTTCGCCTCCGCGAATTCGTCGGTGTGCTCAAGCCGCTCTGGATATTCTTTGTCCGGCTGTGGCTCTCCTGCCGCTGGGATAAGCAGAACGGGGGACTGGAGCTTACTGTAGTATGAGAGCGCACGATCATCCCACAATGCCTCTCGAATGCGGCGCTGATTCTCAGGTTCCAGGCATTCCTCAAGGCGACCATCCGGCAATTCACGGACCGTTTTGAGCAGAATTGCCTCAACCTCTACTGACCAGAATGAGCGCATCTCTGCACGCATCACCTCTACAAACGATGTTTTCGAAGCGTACAGGTGCTTGTTATCCGTCTCGCGAATAAAGCGGTCGCGCGTCATCCCCGGCCAGTGTCGTGGCTCAACATGTGGACAATCGACAAGTATCAAGTGGCTAATCAATGCAGGATGACGTGCCGCCAGTACAAGCGCTACCCGCGCACCCCAGCCATGCCCGACCAGCACCACCTGCCCAAGACCAAGCGCCGCCATGCCCTGTATCACATCTTCGGCAACCGTCGTTACATCATAACCAATCTCTGGCTTCTCGCTCTCTCCATGCCCTCGCAGATCGAAGGCGATTACAAGGTGTTTATGATACAGGCCCTGCGCGACTAAACGCCATGTGTCCGCCGTCGCCCCAAGCCCATGTAACAAGACGATTGGTATCTCATCACTATTCTGCACCGCTGTTTGCTGTTGATCCTCACAATTATCCTGTGGCTCCCATTGGAGATAGCGTAAACGTATAGCATCGGTATCGACAAAAGAGCTATGCGGCTCGCCCATGTTCCTGCCTCTCTTGACTAGTGACGCGAAAGTAAGAAGACACTTGTCATAATCAAAACGCCACCAAGTAGCGTGATGAGAGTCAATTGTTCATGCAGTAGCAAGATCGCCAGTGCCGTTCCGACAAGCGGCTGGATGAAGAGCGTGACGGCAGCGGCTGAACCATCTACCCGCCTGAGTCCTTGAAACCAGATGAGGTAGCCAAGCACCGTCACACCTAAAGCCATCCAGATCAAACTTATCCAATTGAGCACACTCAACGGACGCCAGCCAGAAAAAAATAGCTCCCAGCCAGCGAGGGGCAGCCAGAATATCGTACTGCCAACAATTGCGGCGGAAATGACGAGCAATGGGGAATGCTTCGTTACTAAGGATTTTCCGCGTATCGTATAAAATGCATCGAACACCAGTGCCGTTACAACCAGCAGATCTCCCACGATGCGCCAGATGCCACCACCCGAGGGAATGTTCGGTAGAAAACTACGCTCGACAATTAAATACACCCCGAATAGACCAAGCAACATAAGCGCGAAACGCAGGGGTTGAAAACGTTCACGCAGGAGCACCCATGCGAAGCCAGCCGTGAATAATGTCTCGCTGCTGATTAACAATGCAACATCTGAGGCAGTAGTCAAAGCAAGACCACCATACTCAAGCAATTTGTTGAGGGCAAAGCCTACAAGCGCTAACAGGAGGAGTTGCGGCACGTCGCCTCTTGTTAAGTTTATCTCTTTACGTTTGAAAAATAAGAAGGGAAGTAGTACCAAGGTGGCGATGCCCATACGTAACGCGTTCAGCATATTGACGGAGATGTCTTGCAAAATAAACTTGCCTGTAACATAGCTTGTCGCCCACAATATATTCGCCAGGATGAGTAGGAACCAGGAAAATGTATGACGCGGTGATGATACCGGAGACCCCTTGTGTGCAGTCGACAATCTCGTGCTCCTTCACTATTACACGCGAGTATGCAACTTGTATCATATAGGGACGTGATGACACTTGTCAAACGCATTGACAGCGAGACATTTGTCCCGTACACTACATTTATATGAGTATATATTGTATAATCTAATAGGTGTCTATACGCAGTTTCGTTTCACACGCTATACACTCATCACAAGAACTCCACTGACACATTCTCTTTGTGCGTATAGAGCACGCTGTGTCTGAACATAAGGGGACAGTTATTATAATGAACGGTATTCAATGCCCACGCTGTGCAAATGTACAGCCTGAATACGCGAACTACTGCAGCAATTGTGGAGAATCTCTTTCCTCAATCAACGGCACAACTACACACTCCCATGAGGACACAAACGCACAAAGAGGACATTCCCAGGATAATCACCTTTCTCAAGGGAATAGCATACATACATCCTCATCATCCAACAGTTCCCAACTTTGGGCTAATAGCGCCGGAACGCGTGAACGCGGCGACGTTATCTCTGCCCAAACACTTTTGGAAGATGAACCAGTATACTCTGTGGAGGCTGACGTTGAGCAACTACACACGGAAGACGCACGTCCTCTGACATGGCAAAAAGTGCTTGACACTCCTTCACCAGACTTGGAGGATATCCCTGTCTCGCCTCGACCGACCTCTCCACGTCATAGAGTTGCACTGCTGGGAACAGGAAGCTCCAGTCAATATCCCCCACCAGTTCTTTTCTTCTGGTTAAGCGTAACCTGTATTCTTATTCTATCTCTGGCCAGCGTATTCGGCGTCCTTGTATCATTTAGTCGTGACTCAGCCGTCGTTCACGCGCCAACACTTATCGCGTCATCCAATATCGTCGCCATTGGCGCAACGGTAGAAGTGCATGGTAGCAACTTTACTCCACACGGTCGTGTTGGTTTGACTCGTGACGCCATCATTCCTATCGCTGATACAGGTGGTGCCTCTATCCTTCAAGCGGACCGCAAGGGCAACATCACAGATACACTCATCATCTCACCTGATTGGCAAGCGGGTATACATACAATCAATGCGGAGGACGCAAAGCTGCACAAGATCGCGCGCTTCTCGCTCCTCGTCACAGGAAAGAATGCCTCGCTTCGACCTGCGCATTTTACTGTCTCGTCTACCTCGCTCGACCTTGGCACCGGCGATAGCGCCACAAATTCTATACAAACGCTTTCGTTAGGCAACACCGGTGGCGGACAAATCACATGGCAGGCGAGTAGTGATGCACCGTGGCTGGCACTCTCGCCCGATAATGGCACCTTCACGACGGGCATGACCCCTCAGGTCTCGGTTGCTGTGGATCGTTCCAACCTTCGTCCCGGCCCTTACACCGCCCATATTAACTTCTTGTCGAATGGTGGCAACACCAGAGTAACGGCTACGATGCAGGTTATACCGCTCGTTCCTGGGCATGAGGCAGTAATTCAATTAAATCCTGCCGTGCTTTCATTTACCGCTCCTGATGGTGGGGCCGCACCACCTGCACAAACGCTCACGCTCAGCAATCCCGGAGTGCTTCCACTACAATGGAGCGCCTCGACAGATGCGCCGTGGCTCAACATTTCGCCCAATACTGGCGGCGTACAGAATACCACCGGTACTGTCACCACGCCGGGCATCACCTCGCAGACTATTAGCGTCGGTATCAATACCAGCACGCTTCTTCCTGGCACCTACAATGGCAAAATTACCTTTACCGGTCAGGGACAGGTGAAGAATAGTCCACAGGTTATACTGGTGTCTGTCACCATTACGCCACAATGCAGCTTACAGGTCTCGCCTTCGATGCTCAGCTTCGCCGGCGTCTATCAGCAAATCGTGCCGGTAAGCAAAACCATTACAGTTGGAGCATCGCAGGGCAGTTGTAGCACACCCTTACAGTGGAGTGCAACTTCCTCCTCTTCCTGGCTCGTACTGAGTACAAACAGTGGTACAACACCCGCTTCCCCAACGGTTAGCGTCAACAGTTCTGGCTTACAACCCGGTACATACAATAGTTCGATTGTCTTCACAACGTCATCTGGCACACAAACGTTGCCCGTCTCGTTCAGCATCACGCAAACCGCTTCACCAATCATGAACGTATCGCCAGCTGCGCTATCTTATACTGGCGTTACAGGCCAAGGAAGTCCGGCACCACAAAGTGTGGTTGTCTCTAACTCGACTGCTGGCATTCTGAACTGGCAAGCAAGTGTCTCGACAAGTATTGGCAACAATTGGCTGAGTATCGCTCCCAGCACCGGAAGCATCTCAGGCCACCAGTCATCAGCGTTCTCGGTCTCAGTTAATCAGTCGAGTTCCCTCCCTGCCGGCACCTATAACGGCACAGTTACTGTCACAGGCACAGATAGCAACGGCAATACTGTTCCTGGGAGTCCGCAGTTCATTCCTGTGAGCTTTGTAGTACAGTCGGCTTGTACGGTTACAGCAGGTCCTTCTGCCCTTGCCTTTACAAGTATCGCTGGACAGGTTGCGGTTCCTCCACAAACCCTCACCATTAGTGCAGGTGGAGCCTGTGCGCATGGTGTTGCATGGACTGCTTCGTCCGCCGCGAATTGGCTCGTGCCAACGCCCGCAGCAGGAACTGCTACACTTGCCTCGGCAGGCACGAGCAGTATTACTATTGCCTCGTCCGCCCTTAAAGCTGGTAGCTACACATCAAACATTACGATCTTGGCAATGGATAGCGTCACACACCAGTCACTCGGTGCCCCTGAAGTAATTCCTGTGACATTGACCGTCCAACAAGCCTGTACCTTACAGGCTCCATCGGTGACAAACGAAACATTTACCGCGCCTGTCGGACAAAATCCGGCGGCACAAAGCTTCACCTTAGGCGTCAGCGGCGGGTGTAGCGGCAACATAACCATTACTCCCACCCTTATGCTCGGCAGTGGTACGGGCTGGCTAACAGTGACGCCAGCCAGTGCAACGGTGCTGAGTGGCGGTTCGGCAACATTCACTGTAACCGTCATAAGTAAAGCATTGAAGTCCGGCTCTTATGGTGGCTCCATCTCGCTTGCGGGTATAAGTGGTGGAGCGCCCCTCTATGGTAGCCCACAAACAATAGGCGTCTCGCTCACAGTAACGTCGTCGGCATCACTCGCGGTCAGCACAGGCACTGCAGGTACACATGGTACAGGTGGAGTGACATCTCAGCCTGTAAATATTGCGAATACAGGCACGACAGCACTGAATTGGACGGCTTCGCTCTCCAATGCCCCCTCCTTTGTCTCGTTGGGCACAACTTCAGGCACTCTAGCCGCCGGTAGCAATACATCAACCGGTGTGGTTGTAGATCCCAATGCCAAGGCCGGCAATTACACAGCAAATGTGACAATCGCTGGTACAGATGCAGTGACAGGTCTTGCCGCTGCAGGAAGTCCTACAACGATCACGATCACCATCAGTATCGCCCCACCATCGATGGGGTTAAGCACAACAGGCCTGAATTATTCTACTCCTGCTGGCAGTAATCCGGCGGCGCAAACAGTCAATATCAGCAATATTGGTGGTGGCACGCTTACATGGACGGCTGGTCCCTCATCAGCCTCCTGGCTGAGTATTAGCCCGACAAGTGGTAGCGCCGCATCAAATAACACTGTGTCATCAACATTCAGTGTGAATGCCTCAGGCCTTGCCGCAGGTACCTATACCGCGACAGTAACCATTACACCTTCGGCAGGTCCTGCCGCCACAATCACAGTGACACTTACTGTGACGGCGACTACGCCAACGCCGACACCAACAAGCCAGCCTACTCCGACACCCACCGTCGGCGTCACACCTACCCCGACGCCGACGACAATACCCACGCCTACCCCGACACCCACATCGGTACCAACACCGACTCCTACACCTACGTCAGCTCCCACAAGCGCGCCTACTCCGGGATCAACTACTGCTGTTACGCCAACCAAAACACCCTAATTCAATGACAACCTACCTGTACAAATAGACAGGTCTTCGCCAGAGAATTCGCCCTGTCCTATAAACTGGCGGAACTGGCGGCGTAAAAAGTTCTCGCCCTGGTTATACTCTCATTGTGCAGAGGACCCCAATGGTCGAGGGCCACAACCGGTAGCATATTGACTGTGGAACCCAATGTGAAATCGTTTGCTCGAACGAATACCAGACTTGTGTAGGCATATCCTGCGAGCGAGGCGCGATGTAAATACACAAACACATCAGGGTATTCAGGCGAGAGATGTCATCGGATATGGCATCGTTGGCCCTCTCCGAAGGGACTCATGTCTAACATAAAAATCTTTTTGACTGATTATTCTCAAGGAACGAGAGGAGCAACTATCATGGCTCAGTGGGCCTACAAAGTTGTCTACATTGACTATCGTGGGCGTATCTCCAGTGAGGGACTCGAAACCCTCATCGGAGACGAGCGACGCAGCACGTTCGCCCGTCGCTACATGAATGGTCTGGGCCGTGAGGGATGGGAACTGGTCGGTATCCAGCCGCTCACCTCTAACTCGGCTTACTATATCTTTAAGCGTCCTGCAAGCGAGGGTGACTATGCGGAGCAGGCTCCATCAGCTTCAGCACAGCAGCCAACGCCCGAAGTACCACCAACACAGGCCAGCGGCCCAACAGTTGAGTCGGTATAAACGAGGCATACGATACAAAAACGAGCACCAGACTAGGTGCTCGTTTTTGTATCGTATGCCTCTTCCATGTATTTCTATAATGTACTCACGGGATCAATATCGACCTCCCAACCGGGAGCGTCAATGACCCGTAGTAGACGATGTAGGTCAGAACCACGTGCGATGAGCTGCCAGCGATACTTACTCCGAACGCGCTCCATCATAGCAGGTGCGGGACCAACAACATCAGTATTGTGCAATTGGAGCCGCTCAATCCACCCATTGAGCTTTTCAGCGAGGAGTAGTGCCTCGTTCTGACAGCGGTGCCGGTTTTCATGGCTATAGGTAAACTTGACAAACTGGCGAAATGGCGGATATCCATAGCGCCCCCGCGCCTCAATCTCAGCACGGTAAAACTCGTGGTAGTCGTGACGCGAGGCGGCATCAATACAAAAATGCTGCGGATTAAACGTCTGAATAATCACCCGCCCAGCTTCAGTTCCCCGACCAGCGCGCCCCGCCACCTGCGTGAGCAGCGTAAAGGCGCGCTCGGGCGATGAATAGTCGGGCAGGTTGAGCGCAATATCCGCCGAAATCACCCCGACCAGCGTCACCCCCGGCAAGTCCAGCCCCTTCGCAATCATCTGCGTCCCGATCAGGATATCGGCCTCGCGATTTGCAAATCGGTCTAACAACTGCTCGTGCGCGCTGCGGTTGCGCGCGGTATCCCTGTCCCAGCGCAGGAGACGGGCCTCAGGAAAGCTCTTCTGAATCGTGTCCTGCACCTTCTCCGTGCCCACCCCGAAATAGCGTATCCCAGAACTATTGCAGTTGGGACAAAATTGCAGCATTTTGCTCTTCTGCCCGCAGTAGTGGCACAGCAGGATACGCTCGGTGGAGTGGTAGGTCAATGGAATATCGCAACGATCACACTGTGCGACAAAGCCGCAATCCCGGCACAGTACGCAGCTAGCGGCACCACGCCTGTTAAGAAAGAGTATCGCCTGTTGCCCCTTGCTCAACACCTGCTCAAGTTCTTCCTGCAACCGCCGACTGATGATGCTGGTATTGCCCGTATGCAGTTCGGCGCGCAGGTCAATAATCTCGACAGGCGGCAGCGAGGCCCCGATACGTCCCGGCAATTCGACAAGCCGGTATATCCCCTGCTCAGCGCGGTAAAATGTTTCGACCGCGGGCGTCGCGCTTCCCAGCACAACTGGAATGTGCAATATTTTGCCCAGTATTAACGCGCTTCTCCGTGCATGATAGGTCGGCTTGCGCTCGCTCTGCTTATAAGCCCCCTCGTGTTCCTCGTCCAGGATAATAATGCCAAGATCGGGCACTGGCGCGAAGAGGGCTGAGCGCGATCCGATCACCACATCAACCTTGCCCGCACGAATCCTTCGCCACTCGTCATAGCGTTCACCCGCGCTCAGCTCACTGTGAATAACGGCTACCCTATCAGGAAAACGACCCGCCACACGCTGTACCGCCTGCGTCGTGAGCGCGATCTCCGGCACCAGCACGATGCCACGCTTTCCCTGCGCGATCATTGCTGCAAGCGCCTGTAAGTACACCTCTGTCTTACCACTCCCTGTCACACCATGTAACAGGATAGGATGAGTAGCATCGCCTAGAATGTGTTCAACCGCCTGCTGCTGGTCACGAGTTAACGCAAGCGGTTTTGAGGCCTGTATCGTCCGTCCTAGAAAAGGGTTGCGCCGCACCTCTGTCATCTCGATAAGAATAATCCCATCGCGCACTAACGGTTGTAGTTGCCTCTCGGTTAGCTCGCACGCTTTACACAGCATGCCCGGCGTCCAGTATTGCCCCGACGCTGGCGCCTGCTGTAGGAGATCAACTGCGGCAAGTTGGCGCCGCGCAACCAGCCGCTCCTTATCCTCTTCCGAGAGCGTCAGCGTTGCTGTTGAACCCGGCACAGCCCACTCGTGTTGGACGCTGTTCTTGCTGCCAGCCTTGCCCCCGGGACGCCTACGTACGTTGTCAGGCGCAAGTAAAATCGCCGCCACCGACTCCATATCGCGCTGTGCAATCTCTTCGACACCCTGGCGCCACGCTGCAAGCCCCTCGCCCTGCGCAATCAGCCGTACAATACGCTGCACCCGTGGCTTTGCCTGTGGCGCCTGAAGTTGTGCGTCCCGCTGCACAAGACCACTCTCTAGCGCCTCGGCCAGCACCTCTTTAGCACGCTTTGCCCCTAGCATCTCCTTCAATCGCTCGACATCCAGCGCCCCCTCTGCCAGCAACATACCAATAAGCGCACGTGTACGGGGACTCTGCTCACTCGTCCCGGCAGGGAGTTCGTCTGTCGCAAGATGCAAGACAACCTGCGAACGCTGCATAAGACCGGGGGGCAACATCATAAGAGCGACAAAGGCTAGCGGCGTGACATAGTAATCAGCCATCTCCTCCGCTAATGCACGTTGGTGCGGCAACAGGGCTGGCTCGGGATCGAGGATCGCGTGTAAGGGACGTAGCACCTCATCGTCCCCTTCGAACGCGGGAAGCCCTTCCTCGTGTTCCTCTATCGTCCAGAGGATACCCTCCACGAGCCGCTCTCCATAGGGTACCGCGACCAGCTGCCCCTCACGTACCTGCTCTCGCAACTCCTCTGGCACAAGATAGGTCAGCAGGGGATGCTCTGCTTGCCAGCTCGCGGCAGCAGTCAAAACATTGGCAAGCATGCAGCTACCGCCTCTCGAACGAATGCGCTAACGAGGACAGTCCAAAATGGACCATCGTAGGACGACCATGACAGCAGCTATACGGCGCCTGCGTCTGCTCCAACTGCTCAATCATCTCACGCATCTCGCTCACCGTCAAAAAGTAGTTGGCTTTAATCGCTGCCTTACACGCCACGTTTGCCAGTGCTCGCTCCTCCCATGTCTCCGTATGCCCAAGACTATCCGATGCAGTAAGCTCAATCAATAATTCGTGCAGAGAGCGTGTATTCATTCCCTTGACCAGGACAGTGGGGACCGCAAGGACGGTAAGCATGTTGCTTTCGGTGGTCTCGAATGAGAAGCCGATTCCGGTCAACTGCTGTTGATGCTCTTCAATCGCCTCTAGTTCGCTCGGAGCCAGCGACAGGTTCACCGGCGTCAACAATAGCTGGGAGATTGGTGTACGCGCCTTCATCGACGCCACCATACGCTCCAATAAGATGCGTTCATGTGCGGCATGCTGGTCAATCAGGTACATGCCATCCTCACCCTCGGTCACAATATAGCTCTGCGCGAGCTGACCTACTACACGCAAGCGCGGCAGACGACGCTTCTCCCGCTCATACGTCTGACCCAGCAATATCTCTTGCTGAA